>CAITDR010000340.1 GCA_903891165.1 uncultured Pseudomonadota bacterium | reverse complement strand
GGGTGGGTGCAGACCCTTTTTCCGTTCTATGCAGCGGGGGACATGGATGGGGATGGGGCTTCGGAGTTGATGTTTGGGGGAAATGGCACTCTTACTGTGCATGGTAGCCCCTACGATTCTGGCGTTCACGATGTTGACCAGGACTTTCATCTGCGCGTGACCGGTACTTCCACGCTTTTTGGTCGAGCCGGGGCGCCGGTGGGGGATGTGACCGGGGACGGTCTGGCGGATATCGCACTGCCCGACTACACCGAGGCAAATGATGTAGGCGGTAACGGGGTTATCTACATCCTGGACGCCAGCCATCAGGGAGATTTGACCGCTGCAGGCATTCGGGCGGATGGGGTAACGAATCTCCCCTTCTCCCAACTGGGCCTTTGGACTTCGACGGGGGATGTCGCGGGTGCAGGAACCCAATTGCTGGTGACGTCCATGGAGGGCTTTGACGGGTCTACCCTAAGCCATGCGACACTGTGGGGGCTACCGCTGCCCCTTACATCTACCTCTGCAAGCGGCGCGGAGGCCCTTCTGCATACCCCAACCAACTCCGGTCAGATGATTGTGTATGTGATGAGTGTGGAAGACTTGAATTTGGATGGCCAGAACGACCTATATGCGTTGATGGTAAACCCAGAGACAGAGGAGCTTACCTACGGGCTTTACTACGGCCCCGTAGTAGATCGGAACTCTGCTGATGTGGATATGGAAGTAACGGGAACTTTTCAGGGTCTGACGATCCAGTGTGTGGGGGATCTGGATGGAGATGGTGACCCGGACACAGTACTCCGGGCCCTTGGGGATGGAACCCGAACGGATGACGGCAAGATCTACCTGCTCGACATCCAGCAGTCGGGGGATGTGGAGGATCTATCCTTTGCAGAGCTCACCGGCGGTGCCGACGACGATGAACCCAACTGGGCGGTGGTGGACGATGTTGACGGCGATGGCACTGCCGATCTCTTTGTCGGATTTGATCGCTCAGAAACCGACTACCGCTATCAGGGTTGGGCAGGCGTGTTCTACGGTCCGTTTACCGGCAACCGACAGACGGCTGACCGAGACGCCGTGGTTTTTGGGGAGACCGAAAGCTCGTTTGCCGGCTACTACACGGGCACAGCAGACCTCAACGGCAACGGAGTGCTGGATCTGCTGGTGGGCTTCCGGGAGGCTACCGAGGCCGAAAGCCACCTGGATGTCTTTCTTGACGGGCTGTGACTACAGGCAGGACTGAATACGGCTTTCCGTATCGGAAGTGCAGATAAAAACATACTGATTACATTTTTTGATGTAAGTTCCGTACTGGCCACAGGCAGGCACACTGCTTTCCCAACCATTATTAGTTGACAAGCAAAAGGTGGAGCAGTCCGCAGTCACAACCGACTGCTTCGTTTCCGTACCATCACAATTCCAGTCATAGCTCCCCGTCGGCAGTGCTGAACTTGAAGGTGTCGTGTTTCCCGGCCTTGCCGTCGAGTTGTAGTCATAGCAGTCGCCAGCATACGGCGTGGTATAGCTCCCATCTACCCCACAGAGACACTTCGGACTGATGGTATCTGATCCGTAGGTATCCGCATCATAGTCATAGTAGTAGTTGCTACACCCGTTCGAATTTTCCGGATCCATAAACCCATCACAGTCATTGTCATAGCCGTCACAGACTTCCGACGCACCGGGGACGATGGCGGGATCTCCATCGTTGCAATCCCCCCCATTCTCCGACAGCCCGTCGCCGTCGTCATCAAAGGCGGCCGTCCCTTCATCAATGGTGCCATCACAGTCGTTGTCCAGACCATCTTCTACTTCTGAGCCACCTGGAAAAGCCAGCGCAGAGCTGTCGTCGCAGTCCCCATAGTTTTCAGTATAGCCATCGCCATCGTCATCGTAGCAGGCAGTATCCTCATCAATGATATTGTCACAATCATTGTCGCGACCGTCACACTGTTCGGGAGCACCCAGATAGATCGCCGGGTCAGCGTCGTTGCAGTCGCCGTCCAGCTCCTTCTGCCCGTCGAAGTCGTCGTCGAAATTCACGGTTCCATCGTCGATGATCCCGTCACAGTCGTTGTCCAGGTTGTCGTAGACTTCCGTTCCGAGTGGGTTGGTGTTGGGGTTGGTATCGTCGCAGTCCCCCTGCACCTCGCTGAAGTGATCCCCGTCGTCGTCAATCTCTGTCGTGGGGGTCACCGGGAAGATGACGTTAGACTTTGCATTCAGCCCGTCGCTGTCCTCCACCTCAAAGCTGAGTGTGTGGTCCCCCGCACCGAGGGGGTAGTCACACTCGGCCACGCCCAATGCGTCGGCAACCGGCCTACAAAAAGGCTCTGAACCTGCAAGGTTGCTGGAAAAGGTGATGGCGAGGGTGTCCAGCGGATCCTGCTCGTCCCCCACCTGCACCGAGAAGGTGAAGGGGTAGCCCTCCACCCCGCTCTCTCCGGGGATTGGATGCACCACGGTCAGCGTCGGCGCATCGGGCACGTCCTTGATCGACACGTCGAGTCCGTAGGTCCCCTCCTCCCCTTCCCTATCGATGGCCTTCAGCGTCACCACGTGGTTGCCCACGCTCAGCGAAGCCGTCGAAAAGACCACCGAGCCATTACTGTCCGGCAAAGACTCCTCGGACAGAATCCCGTCGATGGAGGAGGTCCACTGCACCGTCAGCTCCTCCGCCGGGGTCGTGTCGTCCACCACCTTCGCCTGGAAGTCGAGCTGCTGCCCCTCGTTGAACTCCTGCCCGCTTGCGGGCGCAAGAATGTTGACGGCCGGCGGATCGTTATACTTCACGATCCCGCTCTGACCCGAACATCCCACCAGTGCCAACAAGCTGAGTACACGCATCGACGACCTCATCCTCTTTTCAGGATAGCAGCTTTTCCGTCAAGAGAGAAGTCTTATGCACCTGCTCGCCTGCCTTCAGATGAGAAGTGGCCCCCATATTACCGAAAACCTCCTTCAGGTGGAAGCGGGCATGGAGCGCGCCGCCCGCCACGGCGTCAAGCTGCTCGCAACGCCGGAAAATACTACCTTTCTGGGTCCCTCCGATCAGAAAGTTGCCCTGGCCGAAGCTCTTGACGGGTCAACCCACCGTCGCCTTGCAGACCTTGCACGGCTTCATCGGATGTACCTCCTATTGGGCTCGGTGGCGGAGCGTTTTGACGCCACCCACTGCTACAATACCTCCCTTCTTTTCAGCCCCCAAGGGGATCTTCTCGCCTACTATCGCAAGATCCACCTCTTCGATATCGACATTCCCGGCGGTCCCCGCTTCCAGGAGAGTGCCACCATCCGCCCCGGCCGCGACCTGGTGGTGGTGCCGACCGCCCTGGGTCAGATCGGTCTCTCCATCTGCTATGACCTCCGCTTCCCCCTCCTCTACCAACGCCTGGTGGAAAAAGGCGCGGAGATCCTAATGGTTCCCTCCGCCTTCACCCTTCAGACGGGCAAAGATCACTGGCACCCGCTCTTACGCGCCCGTGCCATCGAAAGCCAGTGCTACCTTCTTGCACCTGCCCAGGAAGGACCCCATGATTCCGGCGGTCTTCGCCATTCTTATGGCCACAGCATGATCGTCGATCCCTGGGGGACGATTCTGGCGGAATGTGGCGAAGGACCAGGGCTTTGTCTGGCTGAGATCGACCTAGCGCGTATCCAAAAGATCCGCCGGGCCATCCCGGTGCAGCAGCATCGGGTACCCCTTTGAGGGCTATTGCACCACAAAGGCCTGGCTGCCGGTGTGGTTCCCGTAGTTGAAGCTTACATCCAGCACATAGCTCTCTGGGGTCAACCGCCCAAAGCTGGTGCTCTCCTCCACCGTGCCGCCCGCAGGCACCACCCAGCCGGTCAGCACGGCCGCACAGGCCACGGCCACGCCCATTCCCTGCCCTCGACTGTCGGTGACGGAATAGCTGGTCACCAGGCAGCTATCCGGCGTGGTGAAGGACACATCGCTGCTGCACGGGTTGCTCACCACTCCGGCGACGGTCAGCGGTTGCCGAGGGGAAAATACGGTTCCTGCCGCACCGGTGGCGTCGCGCACTTCCGCCGTCCACACCAGATCGGCCACCGTGCAGCCTGCGCCGCCGGAGTCCCCGGAATCACCACCCGAGTCACCAGAATCCCCGCTGGAATCTCCTGAATCCCCGCCAGAGTCCGGTGGGCTGCTGTCGCCAGAGTCGAGACCAGAATCCGTACCCGAGTCCGCTCCAGAGTCCTCGCCGGAGTCTGGCGGGCGGCTGTCGTCGGAGTGGATGTCGCCGGAATCGTCTCCACCGACACTGTCGTTTGTAGAATCTTTTCCGCTATCGGAGTCTCGGGAATCTCCCACCGAGTCCTGGGAGGAGTCCCCAGAGTCTTTGGCGGAGTCGTCGGTGCCGGTGCAGGCGAGGAGGAGGAAGAGGAGCTGGGTCATGCCTTCAATTTGCACCCGCTCCGGCCCTTCGTCTACCCTGACATTCTGATCAGGGTCAGCCGAAACCGCCTCCCAAGGGCAACAATCGAAGTGTATCCCTCGTTACAAAATCAAGAAAGTACGCGAGGATCTGCCAATTTTCCAAGCACCGCCGAAGCCGCTGCCACCGCGGGGCTGACCAGGTACACCGGCCCGGCTGCACCCATCCGCCGATCAAAATTGCGGTTGGTGGTCGAGGCGGTCACCTCTCCAGGAAGTGGGATTCCCGGCCCATTTCCGATACAGGAGCCACAGCCCGGCGGACTGACCACCGCACCCAGTCCCCGGAACAGATCGAGCAGCCCTTCACTTTCGGCAGCGGCGGCCACATCGGCGCTGGACGGCGTGACCGTCACCCGCACACCCGCCGCAAAGCTGCGACCCTTCAGAACTTCTCCGGCGGCGCGCAGATCCGCAAGAGAGCCACCCGTACAGGAGGCGATCACGACGTTGTGGATGGCCACCTCGCCCACCGCCGACAAAGACGCCCGGTTCCGGCTGTCGCCCGGCGTCGCCACGGTCAGCGGTACATCGTCCAGATCAATTTCGATCACCCGCTCATAGTGTGCGCCCTCGTCCGGGTACACAAAGTCGGCCTCTACGTCGATGCCGCGGCGCTCTTTCAAAAAGTTCCGCACCGGTGCGCAGGGCTCCACGATGCCGGTCATCAGCCCACCTTCGACCGTCATGTTCGTGAGCACGGAGAGCTCGTCCACGTTCCAGTGGTCCAATCCAGGGCCGCCAAGCTGGATTACGCAGGTATCGGTGGGCGAAGAGCGCCAGTGCTCCTCCCGGAAGTAGGGGTCGCCGATGATGTGGAGGATCAGATCTTTGGGCGACAGCACGCCCTTGGGGCTGCCGGTCACCCAGATCCGCACCACCTTGGGAACGGTCACCGGAATCAGACCCGTGCGGAAAGCAAAGGCCATCGCCGTGGATCCCACACCAAACGCAAAGGCATTCAGCACCCCCGCAGTCGGCGTATGCGAGTCGGTCAACACCACGATCGTGCCGGGGAGCGCGTAGTCCTCCACCACCAGTCGGTGGCAGACCCCAGCAGGAAGTGGCCTTCCCGGCCCATGAAGCCGGATTCCGTAGACTTCGCAGGCCTCCACCATCTCGGCGGTGAGCTGCTTGGAGGAGGCCAGCCGCGCTTTTTTGACGTTTGCGGGCACCGACGGCTCGTCGATCAGGACAAAGTGGTCCTCAAAGGCGGCGATCAGGTGCGGATCCTTCATCGGAGCGTCGCCGAAGGCCTCCTTGTAGAGGGCGACCACCATCCCGCCCGTGTACTCGTGGACCCCCCGGAAGCCCGCTCGGCACAGCACCTGGTCGCCAGGGCCCACCGAAGCCACCCCTTCGCCCGTTCCACCGGTCCAGGTCAGCCGCGCCAGCAGTTTTTCTACGACATTCATCGGCTTGCTGGGACGTTCGACCTCGTAGGTGGGCTTGACCTTGCCCTCCAACAGTGCGGTGCCGTAGTGCAGAAGCCCCCCGGAACCCGCCACTTCCCGGAAGAAGGGAGGAAGATCGGCTTGAAGTCCAGCCAGATCCACCTCCTCCCCCTCCTTCAGCCGCTCCACCACCGAAAAATCCGTGGTAAAGGGCATCCCGCCGTAGACCATATTTTCCTGGAAGATCCTCTGAAAAGACTTGGCCACCACCAACTGGATGCCCGCACCCTGATGGGCGACCACCGCCACCTCTCGGGAGGAGCCCGAGCCGTAGGCATCCCCGCCCACGATCACCTGGAAGCCGCCGTCCTTCACCGAGTCTTTACGGACAACTTCCTTAAAATTCTCCAAAAACCAGGGCCCCAGCACCTCTGGAGTGTAGCCCAGCGTACAGGCTGCACCGCTGATCATCAGATCGGTGTTCACCCCGAAGTGGAGCGGAAGGTGGAGGTCGGGAAGATTTTCGCCCTCCAGCTGCTTTTGGAGGAGCGCGGGATCTTCGGTGAGGACAAGGACACGGCCGCTGAGTCTCATGCGGCCCCCCGTACGACAAAAAGCCTCCTCAGGCAAGCGAAAAATCTACATTCCGCTGGGATGAGCGGATGCGGGTACCTTTTTCCCATCGCTCAGATCCAGCAGCCGGTGGGCTGTCAGCACCGCTTCGCGCAGCTCTTCCGGCAGGTCCGAGAAGACCGGCACCGGCATGCCACCGGCCGTCAGCACCTGGCCACGTTCGGCCTCGGCAATATGTGCCGCAGCTTCGGCAATTGCGGTAGGTCCGAGGGGACCAGGTTTGCCCAGCATGGCCAGGGGGGGGTGGTGGTGGAAGCCGATGGCAAATTCCACCTCCGGCCCCAGGTTCCAAGAGCGCGCCGCCAGCATCCCGATGGAGCTGTGGTGGTTCTGTACCATCCTCTCCACCAGCATATTGTTCGGCCTCTCCTTTCCTCCGCCTGCCGCGCGAAAAATCACCAGCTTCCCGATGTCATGCAGAAGCCCCGAGAGGTAGGCACTGCCGCGTGGCTCCCGCGCCACATGGGCGGCAATCTCGGCGCAGATCATGCCGTGGGCATGGACATGCTCCGCCTCTTTTTGAAAATTCCCCGCCCGGAACACCGGTGATTGCATAGACATGGCCATGGCCACCCGCCACAGCTCAGTCAGCCCGATCCGACCGATCGCCTCGTCCAATCGTGCCGGAGGACGCCGGAAATTTGCACCCGAAGCCCGCACCCACACCTCCCGCACCAGCCCCGGGTCCCTCTCCACCACCGCCGTCACCTCCACCACCGACGGATCCCCCTTGAAGAGCAGGGTATCCAGCTCACGGGCAATCGAAGGAAAGGGAGGAAGGTGCAGATCAGCATTGACCAACACCTTGGCAATACGCTGCAAAAAGGCAGCATCCCCGGGTGTGTGGGCGGACTGGGTTTCGTGCAAGATCTCGGCGAGCAGGTGGCTGCGCACTTCCTCCAGGTTGGCGGAGGGGGGCGAGGCCCCACGCGCGCGCAAAAAGCCCACCCAGGGGTGATCGGTCTCAGTCGTGCCACCGTCGCGAATGGGCACGGGCACGATCGCGGGCGGTGGGATGGTATGTGGAGCTACCGGCATCATTGTTACTGGTGTTGCAGGTGGCAGATCTCCCAGTACCGGCGGCGATTTGTGCGGAAACAGTCCCGACCACCAGCCGCGAATACGCCCCCACCAGCCCCGCTGGGCGGGGTCCAGATCGTTCGTGGTGGGAAAGGGACGGGGCATAAGAGCTTTCTATATCGTCCTCGCCGCCCCTGTGCTTGAGGAAGTCAGCCCCCGACCAGTCGACCCAGGCCCTCCAGCCCACCCCGGATGGCCCGGTTGACCAGGAAGCTCAGGATCCAGCCCGTCCCCCAGAGCAAAGGCTCCGCCTGCACATCCCAGGTGAGCCGGGTGCCGCTGCCCTCGGCCTGAAGCTGGATCACCCCCAGGTGATCCCGCACCGGAAAGCCAGCCTCCAGAATGTACTCCATCCGCGAAGGGGACTGAAAGACACTCACCCGCTCCACCATAGTGAAGGGCGGACTGCTGGTTTCCCGGCGTGCTCCCACGCCATTCCGCTCCGGGCTGCCTTCCGCGCTCAGCCGCACCGACTTCACGTCCATCCACTTGGGCATTCCCTCGTGATCGGTCAACACGGCCCAGAGCTTCTCAGGTGGAACCGCATAGCTTTTTTCCAGATGGATCTTGAACATATTTCACACCGTGATGGAGGTAGCAACACGAGCAGGCTCCAACATCCGGTAGGGCAGGACCCGGGCGGCATTCCGCCGATCCATCGCCACAGAAAGCTCCTGGAGGGCCTGCCGAAAGCGACGGGCGGCGGCCTTGGCGCCTTCGTCGGGCATATGAGGGGAGAGATCCCCATTGATCAGCGGGGACGGAATTCCGACCGCGCTGAGGAGGGTTGCCAACCCCAGGTTGCTGGTCCGGTCCGCCATCACCTGCCCTTCGCCCAGTCGTACGGAGGCAAAGCGGGGATCCCGCAGGTAGGTCTCCGCGTTCTGGACCTGGGCGTGGTAGGCGGTAAGGGTGAAGAGGAAGTTGGCCAGCACGTCGGCCAACCCCTCCTCCAGCCGCCTTCCCTGGTTGAACTCTCCGCCCAGACCATCCCACCACTCCTCAGTGGCCACGTCCGTCAGGGACGCCTGGATGGCGGGGGAGTTTTCGAGGAGATCGTTCACAAAGCGGAAGATCAGCTCCCAGAAGGCCAGGGCCTCCACCACATAGGGCAGCTCGATGCCCTCCGGCAGCTCGGTGGGATGGATACCCTTGCGGTGCAGCTCCGCATCGAAGGGCTCCATCCGCTGCTCGGCAAAGGCCCGCTTCAGCGCGGCATGAAGCCCTTCCCAGCTGAAGGCAAGTGTCCGGTGGAAGAAGCCATTTTTTGAAAAAAGTAGTCGGCTTGCAAAATTATTTGCCGCGCCGGTACGGAAGAGGAAGGGCTTCAGGAAGCGGCGCAGGGGGTGCGCCTTGGGGAGGTGCCGGGTCGTGGAGACCAGGACCGCATTGACGATATGATAGTGGGAACGCCCGAAATGGTCGGCAAGTTGCCCCCACACCAGGGAGGAGGAGCGGAAGCGGAAGCGGGCCGCAGCCCAACCGGCGTCTCCGGGGCGCATATCCTGACTTCCAAAGCGGATCCGCGTCACTCGGCCGCGGGCGTCGAAGTAGGCATCCCCACCAAAGGGAACAAAGCCCTTCCGCACCGCAAAGCGGGACATAAAATCAAAACGGCAAACAAAGCCTCCCTTCTCCTCCTCCACCGCCTTCGGTCCGACACGTTCCAAGCGATGGGCGCCATAGCCCTCGCTGACCCAGCGCCAGAGGGCCAGATCGCTGTCGACGTCTGCCCACGCCACCTCTCCCTTGGGAAGCAGGGGTTCAAAAACCTTCAGTCCCTCTCGGGCCTCCTCGACGCTGCTCCAGGGCGCAAGGCGGTCATCCCAGGGAGACAACATCCGGATCAGCCACAGGTAGAGGCGGACGATCACCGGCAGGGCTCCCTCGTCGTCATCCACGTCCACGATCACCAGGCCCTCTTCCAGGGCCAGGGGATGTACGCTGACCTGAGGATTGGCCTCCCGCTGGGGCGGGGGGATCTGCTCGGTACTGTAATTCTTGACCATCCTGGCATTCAGGCTGATCAGGCGCCACAGGTTTTTTGAGAAGCTGTCCATTCCTTCCTCCGCCAGACCGAGGTCTGGAATCGTCCAGCTCAATTGAGCCGGAGCTATACCGCTACGCTGGTTTCCAGTCCGTCGGGATGCAGGTGCGGGAACGGAACCTTCCGACTGCGGTTGCGACGATCGATCTCCACACCGGCCTGCTTCAGGGACTCCCGGAAGCGTCGAATCGCGCCCTTGCCTTTCTCGTCCAGAGCAACATAAGACCAGTCCTCCATCATACGCCAGCACATCGCCGAGATGGTGTAGCGGAACATGACGTTGGCCTCTGCCTCTTCCCGGTATGGCACGGCCTCCTCCACCGTGGCTGCCTCCTTGGCGACGTTCGGGAGATAGTAGGGGTGGCTCATGTAGTCCCAGGCGATGCCGCTGACCAGCTTGTGCTCCAGGCTCACCATGCTGATAAAGCGGGTGAGCACATGGGCAAGCTCCCCGCGGGTCCTCGCCCGCAGCGGCTTCGGAAGCACCTTGTCCAAGGACACAAAGGCGTCCTGCAGCACCTTGTCGGCAACAATCGAGGCGTCATCGGGGTAGTACTGGCTGATGTAGTCGTCCATGTAGCCCCGGATCACCCCCCAGATCAGGGTGGCATCCTCGCCGAAGGGGTACAGGCCCTTGCGGATCAGCTCGTCGGTGCCGCGCCGAACATACACATCGGGAATATCGTAGTCCTCCCAGGTGAAGGCTCCCCACCCCACCGGGATAAGCTTCAGCCATCCATTCCAGGATGGCGCGTAGTTGTGGACGCCGATTGTGTTTGGACCCACAAAATTCTTGGTGGCGCCCCAGTTGACCAGCAGGGTTCCGGCCACATGGGGCCAGAGAAGCCGATGGATGGGATGTTCGAAGGGCAGGTGGTTGTGGACCAGGATGGAGAGCCCCTGCGCTGCGACGTAGTGGAGGTTCAGCACATGCCGAACCATGCCCACCCAGTTGTGCAGGCCGGCAGAGGCAATAACCCTCGCCACCTTCCACTTCTCCCCTTCATTGGGATAGACCTTGGTTCCGTCCTGCTTCTGGATCCAGGCCGGCCGTACCCCCGCCTCGTCCACATGGATGGCCACCTTCACCCCCAACGGCGCGCAACCCTCACGCATCTCCGCCAGACCGAGCACCGAGCAGTCTACCACCCAGACATCCCCCTCCTTCTTGAGATCTCCGGCACAGGGACCCTGCACCAGCAACCGCGCCCAGCCCTCGTCGGTGTCCCAGTCCTTCCAGAGATCCAGCTTCACATCCAGGCCCATGAAGGCGGTCAGCTCCCGGGTGGCGGTGGCCTTGTCCCACCGGCTCAGCCGCTGGTTGTTGGGCAGCAGCCAGAGCAGCATGTGCACCACCGACTGCTTGATCCGCTCGGAGAGCGGAACGATGGAGTAGGGCAGATCCTGGGCGATCAGCACGTTGGTTCCCGGAATCCCCCATGCCTCCTCCAGCGGGACCAGGCCGGCCTTCGGGGGCGGTGCCAGGACCGGCAACTTGGAAAAACTGTCCTTGGCGCCCTGCAAGGCCGCCTTGCCAACTTGACCCCACAGCTTGGTACGAAAACTCATTGGAACTCCTTAGGCAGAAATGCCTTTTTTGCGCAGCAGGTGGGCGACCACCGCCGCCATCACCTCGGGCGCCAGGTCTTTGCCAGGGCAGCTCCGGTTTGGAGAGGGTAAAGCGAAAGAGACGGAATCCGAGTGATCGCGCGTCAGGTCGATCTTCTCGGGGTTGGCGAAGCGCTCAGGATCCATCACCGCCGTCGCAATCAGCGCGATCTTCGGCTTGTCCTTGATCAGGTAGTTCACGCTGGCGATCCGCGAGTGCAGGCGCAGCATCTCCATGATCAAGGCCCGGCTTTTGGGACGGGCGGAGGGAGCAGCCCCAATCTCCGGCTTGATCTGGGCCATCAGTGTGGGGTCCGCTTCCAGGGCAGCGACCGCCTTTTCCGGATAGAAACCTAGGGTTCCGGCATTAAACCAGATGGCTTCCATACAGGTGTCCGGGTAGGGGTTCCCCGACGCGGTAAAGCGATCCAATAGGTTTTTTCTAGCCGAGATAGCCCTTTCATAGTTTTTCTTGAAGACGGTGGCACGCATCCACTTCGGGAAAAAGGCGATCATCGGGCCATTTTTGCGGAAGAAAACCATATCCTCCACTTCCTGCGTGGTGGGCTCGATGCCCCCCAAGGTCAGGAGCAGGAAGTGAGCGATGGCATGTTCGGGGTCCGGCGCCGTCTTCAGAAGCTCCTCCATCTTGTCCAGGCGCAGCCGCGCCGCATCCACCCGCTCGATCACAAAGGCGCGTCGGGATGCGTGGTTAGGATTTTTTTGGAGGAAGGGCATATAACCCTGAGAAAAGAACACCTCCGTATCCTCCATAGGCGCAAAGATGCCGGGGAGTTTTTCCGGCTCCTGCGCCATAGTCTCCTTCACATTCGCAAAACTACAGACTGCTTCCCCCCCAAAAAGAGGAAAACCCTCCCCTTTCGCCTTCCACATCTTCCGAAGGGTGCTGGGGTTGCGCACATGGGCCAACAGGATCCAGAGCGCGTGCAGGCGCCCCAGCGAACTCATCTTCCACATAAATGCCTCACGCGTGAATGGAGCTGGGGATCTTGTTGGGGTGGACCAGATAGCGGCGCTGGTCGGCGGGGCAGGCGTCGACACGCGCTTGGATGGCCTTTAAAGCGGTCTGAAAGTCGGCCCAGATGGCACGCCCGGCATCGGGCACCACCGAGCTGTCGTCCAGCAGGCGGTAGCGCAGGATCCCAGCTACAGTAATAGAATTCATCTTCTCCAACACCATTCCCTTGGTGGAATAGCCATCCTGGGCCACTGATGGTGGCATGATGGTGAAGGACATCATGTAGTCGCGGACGGTATCAGCGACCACGTGGTGGGTGACCGAGACGCTGTAGGTGCTGATGGCCAAGACCTGCGCCACCTGCTCCAAGGTCAGTTTTTCCCAGTCGGTGATCCCTGCCACTTTGGCCACCCCGTTGGGGGTGTACTTGTCCATCAGCGCACACCATGCGCGGGTGGGGGCGTCCACTTCTTTCAGAACTTCTTTACAGTAACGACTGCAGAGGGTACGGAAGAGGTTGAACAGCTCGATTCGCGCTTGTACCGTGGGAAAGTCCGTCGTTCCCTGGTCCTTTGCTCGCCACTCCGGGTCCATCTTGCGGAAGTCAAAGCCGCTGGAAACGGCCTTGATGACTGTATGAAGGGTGGCCAGGGGGAAGCCGGTGTAGGAGGGAACATTGGAATTTTCGGTCTTGATCAGACCGTCAATATTGTCATCGTTCACACGCAGCGTCTCGATCACGAAGGGCTGAAGGAAGGCACGTAGGGGGTGGCGGCTGGGGAGCGCCTCCACTGTGGCCAAGGCCAGGTGCTCGGCCACGCTCATGTGGCAGTAGATCAGGTGCTCAATGAAGGTTGTATGTGTGGCCAGACCGGTCAAAAATCGACGTTCTACCAATGCCCAGTCTGCATCGGTGGGGCTGTGTTTTTTGCCATCCAACTGCACCCACTCCGTCTTCAGGCCGGAAGCGGTCCTGCTCAGGTGGGCCACACCCCCGGTGGTCAAAAAGCCCGGCCGGGGCTTGAGGCCCTCCACATGGGACAGGTCGATCTCGTAGCTATCTCCAACCTTTTTGGTCACCATGGAGAAGGGACCACGCCAAGCCACCCCGGCGATCCGGTCCTTGCCAGGCCGGAAGTCTTCGGGCAGCTCGGAGGCAGGGTGCAGCTCCACATACTCGGGGTAGTAGGGGGAGGTTTCGGAGCGGTAGGACTCCGGATAGGAAGCCCCCAGGCCGAAGTACTCTTTAAGACGCAACACCGTCTGGAGTACAAATTCCTGCATGTTGGAGATGCGCTCCGAGCGGGGCACCGCGTCCGCCAGAAGCAGAGGGGTACCGGCCAGACCCGGCCAGCGCCGCTCCACCGGCACCGGGTGCGCTGCGTCATCATCGGCGGCAGGGCGATGAGGCTGGAAGACGTTCGACCGTTTGACCACCCCGATGGTAACCTTCTTCCACAACCATTCGCTGAACATGAAAAGACTCCGTGATTCCGGCGCCCGATGGTCAACCATCCGCGCCATCCTGTCAATATTTCTTGCATGCACCGTTCGGTTTTCACCATAATCTGCCAGCAGCAACGGTTATTTAAACGACCCATTTTTTCCACCCGTTGGCCGAAAAGACTGTGCGATAACGAGTCCCCTCGGGAGCAGAGTCGTGCGCCGCCCCCAGAGTGCGGGCGTGGATCGTGGGAGGATCAAGATTTCAGTAGAAAGCACAACATAAGAGGATCGCTGGACCTGGAGGACATTTTGAGATAATCTCCGCCGACTCTCCCGGCGTGCCTCCTTGAGCTACCCAGGCTTTCGTCCATCGACCACTCCCCCGCCCCCCCTTGAAATTGGCATTGCGGTCAAGGACTGTGCTCTGCTCCAGGGACTTCCGACCGAGGCGGTGCAGGACTTTCTGGGCCGACTTCAATGGTTTTTTGTCCCCGGTCAAACCCAGGTGGTGGCAGAGGGGCAGCCCTGTACACATCTGATCTTCGTACTTTGTGGCCGACTTCGTATCTGGGGAGAGCCGCATCCGGAAACCGGACGCCGAAGTGTGACCGACGATGTGGTCCCTGGTGAAGTGGTCGGCGACGTGGAACTGCAGGGCAAAGGTGTACACCGGAACGACGTGGAGGCCATGCGGGACACCGAGGTGGGGATGCTCTCGCTGGAGAGTTTTTACGCCTTTGCAGAGCTATATCCGCTCGTGTGGAAGAACGTAGCCGTGTCCCTGATGCGCTACGTTCCGGGGGAGGCAGACCCGAATTTCGTACCGCGCAACGAGAATTTTGTGGTGGTACCCGCCGGTTCCGACGTTCCGATCGCCCGCTTCAACCAGCAGCTCTGCAGTGCCATCGCCAAGGCCGACCCGGTGACCTGGCTGCAGCTGGGGGATGTGGACGAGCGCTGTGGGGCCGGGCTGCTGAAGGATAACCTGGACGAGTGGGATGAGACGGACAGGGCCTTTGCCGGATGGCTGGGGGAGCAGGAGCGCCACCACCGCTTTGTCTTCCTGGAAGCCGGGCTTGGCTCTACCCCTTGGGCAGCAAGAACGGTGCGCAGCTCCGATCGGATCCTGATTGTGGCCAACGCAAAAGGGAACCCGGAGCCCAGCGCGGACGAACGCGCGATCTTCGAGGGCCGTACCCCTCGACAAGGCAGTGTTATCCTCGTCCTTTTGGAGGAGGACAGCGTCCAGGAGCCCTCCGGTACGCGGGAGTGGCTGGCCTGGCGACCCGACGTGGCCAGTGTGTACCATGTGAAGATGTCCGACCCGGCGCATGTGGCGAGGCTGGCAAGGCTACTCACCGGGCGGGGTATCGGGCTGGTGCTGGGCGGAGGCGGAGCACGCGGAAATGCACACATCGGGGTGATCAAGGCCCTGCAAGAGCTGGGAGTACCTGTCGATCTCACCGGTGGTACCAGCGCCGGCGGCGGCATCTCTGGAATGTTGGCTGCCGGTCGTACGGTGGAGCGTATCACCCACGACTGTGAGCACGCATTTGTAAAGCTCGCGCCTTTTTCAGCCTACGACATTCCCTATGCGGGCCTGATCCAGAGGGATGCCGTCGATCGGCCCGCCAAGTGGCTGTTTGACGAGACGGACATTGAGGATCTGTGGCTGCCCTGGTTTGCGGTCTCCTGCGATCTGGTGGCCGGATCGTTGGTGGTCCATCGGCGGGGGCGGGCCTGGAAGGCGGTGCGCGCAACGTCGTCTTTGCCTGGCGTTTTGCCTCCCATTCATATTCGTGGAAAAGTGTTGGTGGACGGTGGTGTGGTGGACAACACGCCGGTGTCGATCATGCGGCAGCTCAGCCGGGGCCCCTGCATCCTGGTGAACGTCAGCCCTCCTGAGGAAAAACTGGTGGGGGACGACGTGCTGGATCTCCCGACCAACCGGGACTTTTTCCTCTCCACCCTACACCCCATGTTGTCCGCACGCACGATGCCCAGCATCGGCTCGGTGGTGGTACAGACCATGTGTGTGTCGGGCCTCGGCTCTGATGCTGCCAGCAAAGCCGATCTCTTCATTGAACCTGCAATTTCCAGCTACGGAATCGTCGAGTTCGAGGCCATGAACGAGCTGATCGCGCTGGGCTACAACGCGACCATGGCCTCTTTTGAGAAGCACGCCAACGATCCGGACTTCCTCGAACACTTTGGCTTAACGACGCTGAAGACCCCCTTGCCCCGGATGGATGTGCCGGTATGGGAGGGCAAAGAGCGGCGAAGAAAGGCAGCACTACGTGGGAAGATACGGAACAGTGTGCTGCTGGGAATCGTAGGAGCCGCGGTAGGGGCGCTGGTGCCCTCGCTGGTCTTCCACACCCCGGTGGTGGAGGGGGCCATCGTGGGCTCGCTGATTGGGCTGATGCCGATGTTGTTGACCATGCTGGATGCTCCGGCAAAAGCGGAGGTTGCACAATGAGTCCCCAGCAGGCGGCTATCGGCCCGATTCCACTCTTCCGGCGGGTCCTCTCCTGGTTGACCTTCACCGCCGGGATGATCGCGGGAATCGCCGGTTTTTATGCAACTTTTCCGATGTGGGTGGAAGACATCCGCATGCGGGGGATGGCCGAGACCGGCTGTCGTTTTGACGAGCGGCCAGCAGGCTGGATGGTCACCGAGCTGTTCTGGGAGGAGTCGCGGGAGGACGAGGCTACCGGCTGCGGCCGGCTGGTCGGCAAATATGTCTACACCATCAACGGAAAGCCGATCAGCAGCCGAGACGACCTGTTCCGGTTGGTCTACGGAAAGGTGGGAGAGGAGCAGCGGTGGGAGGTGGGAGACATCAAGGGCAAACAATCGGGAGAGGTGACGGTCAAGCTGCGGGAACATCCGGTTGTTCAAGCACTGTCCACCGGCGGAGCCTCCAAGGCCGCCACTGGCGGCGGGCTACTGTTTTCGCTTTTGGAGGTGTTTGGAGCACTGGCCCAGACCATCAACATCAGCCTGGCCGCAATACTCTTTTTCTTCTTACACCGACGTATTTCGGTGGCACCTGCGCTGACTGGAGCGCTGTTTGCAGTTGGGCTGGGCCTGAACTTCGACATCGGCTTTACGCCGGTTTGGTACCAGTGGGTAGCGTTGAGCGCGCTGCTGGTGGGGATCCTGGGCATGGGAACGGCGGTCGTGGCCCTGCCCGACGGCACCATCCGCTCCCGGAGGGCCGCTATCTTCGTCGGCTTGTGGGTGGTATTGGTTGCAATTTGCAATATGACCTTTCTTCCCTTCTACCCTTCCATTCCCGACGGAACTGCCGCCGCCAGCAGCGTCATTTTCGCCGGAGGAGGGCTGATCGCACTGCTGCAGAGGCAACGTCGAAGCAGCTCGCGACGGGAGCAGCTATCGCTGCGGTGGGTGATCCTGGGGCTGGTGGTGCCGGCGGTGGCCCTGTTTCCGGCGCTGGTGCCTGGCTTGCCGCCCACCCTGCAGGAGTTCCAGCTTTCTGTGGGTTTCCCGCTCTCCACCATGGTTGTTCCGCTGACCATCGTACACGGGCTCCATCCGCTCGCCCGGTTTGACCTGGTGCGGTGGGTGCGGTACAGCACCCTCGGCGGGATGCTGGTCAGCAGCTTCGCGTTGACTTTAGCCTCGATCCACCTGATTTTCTATCCCGTAATGGAGCGTTTTGGACTGGGCGATCGGATGCCACATCTGGCGCTGGTGCTGGTGGCGGCCGGGTTGGCCATCTACTTTCGGAAGCGACTGAACACCCTGGTTGATATTCTGTTCTTCCCGATGCGACTGCGGGCGCAGCGCGCTGTTCCAGAGTCCCAGAGCAACTTGGGGGACTGCTGGACGCTACAGGAGATCGACTGGTGTGCAAAACGCGCATTAAAAGGAGGCTTTAATGCCACTGGGGCACAGGTGGCCCTGCCCGAGGGGGACGGATGGGTGGACCTGGTGGATCACAGCAAGATCCCGCTGGATCTAAGCACGGAAGAGCTGGTACTGTTACGACAGGGAGAGGGGGTTGAGATCGTGCTGGACGGCGACGACGGCTTCACCACGCAGTTGTTGCCGCTGCGGAGCCGGGGCGTCTTTTTGGGGCTGCTGATCGCCCAACCGTCGGAAGAGGCACGCTATACCGAGTGGGACCGAAGCCTGATGCGTCAGATCGCCGATGCCACCGCCGAGGCGGTATGGCGCAACACCCGCGTACAGACGCCGTCTACCGCAGGGGTGTTCACGACCCGGGAGATCATGCCCAAGCGCGTGCCGACGCTGCCCGCACATTGAGGGGAGCCGGGGAGGTGGATAGAGACCGGGGATGTTGAACCCCACCCCTGCCGGACGCATGCTGGACCCCCAGGGGAGGCCTTATTTTCTGTGGGATTGTGAGTGGACGGATAGCCACTTTCGGGAGCTATTGTCTAGCTCAGATTCAGACCTTCGTGCAGTATTGCTGGCAAAGCTGATGCGGCAGGCCAAACCAGATGATGTTTTTTCTTATGCCACGGAGGCCCAGATTCGTGCGGATTGGCCAAAGATTCTGCCTCACCTGGGCCAAAGCCGACCTTTCTGGGTTTGGCTTTTGGGGATGTGGGAGAAGATCGAAGCTCCGCAAGCTGTACAAGTGGACGGCAGTGAGATTTTTGTAGACACACCTTATGAAATCCTGATCAACAAGCTCTGTGCGCTGCTCTCGCGGGCTGAGTTTCGGGATCTGGTGGATCTGGAGGCGCTGATTGCGGAGGGGCTGGACTGGAAGGGCGCACTGCGGCGTGCAGAGGAGAAAGATGGAGGTTTTTCATCTGCAACTCTTGGATGGGTGTTGAATGGCATGCCGATTGCCGCAGTGGGGCGGGCAGCGGGGGTGGAGGAGGCGGCCATACGGAAAGCAACCACCTTCCGGAACACACTGGTGCGAGAATTGGCAGCGATCCATCGACCCAAAAACTGAATGAGGCTTCATTCATTACCGGAATCCCGCAGGTTCTCCCACCATGGCCATCAGCCGCTCCGAGAACATGGCCCGGATCAAGGGCAAAGATACGAAGCCGGAATTGGTGCTGCGGGCGGCGTTGGAGGCGGCGGGGCTGCACTTCCCTGAGGGTCTTCGCGCACCGGTGGGGAAACCGGACCTGATCCTCGCGGTGCCACCAACGGCCATTTTTGTAAATGGCTGCTTCTGGCACGGATGTCCGGAGCACTACTCCCGGCCGGGTACCCGCGAAGAATTCTGGTCGAAAAAGCTGCGGGAGAATGTGGAGAGGGATCGGAGACAGACAGTGCAGTTGGAGGCGGCGGGGTGGGGGGTGCTGCACTTCTGGGAGCACGAGGTCTACGGGGATCCCGACGGGGTGGTGCTGCGGGTGGTGCAGTCCGTGGCCGGGGTCCTGCGCGAGCCGGAGCCGATGTGGCGGGTGATTCGGGTAGAGCTTTTGGATCCAGAGCTGCGCCTGGAGCGCCGCTTTTGGGTGGACCTTCTGGATCCGGAGCGGACGCACGTGGTGGAGGGGCGGCGGGTTACGAAGAAGGGGAGCAGAACCCATGGCGCGTGACTGGACGGACCAAGAACGATTGGCCGCGATGTACCTCTATTGTCAGACGCCTTTTGGAAGGTTGCACAAGGGGAATCCTGAGATCATTGACCTGGCAGCACGCATGGGGCGG
>CAITDR010000339.1 GCA_903891165.1 uncultured Pseudomonadota bacterium | reverse complement strand
CCTGTCCAATCGGCGCGGAAACCAGCGGCATGTGGCTCTTCACGGCGTGTACCCCCGCGCAGAGCCACAGCAAGAACCGTGCCAGGCTTTAATGTGGCTTCATCCGTGGGTCGCGGGGAGCCTTTCGTTAGACACAACAGAAAATAGGGAGCTTGGATGGGCTGACGAAGGGGTGTCGAAGGGTGTCGAAATTCCGACACCCCCCGGCAGCTACCAGACTTCGAACTCTTCCTTGGCGCGGGAATAAACCGCCGTGACCCCCGGCGGAGCGGATGCCCATCGGTTAGTCTTTATCCCTCTTCAACATCTGGAGACCGTCCTGATGCCTCGCCCCACTTGCCTGACTGCTCTCCTCCTCTTTCCGTCCTTCTTTTCGCTTTCGGGATGTGCGGTAGATGCCGTTACTTCGGCGGAATTTGAGGAGGAGCGGGACTCCTTGGAGGCACGGATGGCGGCGCTGGAGGCGCGGCTGGGTGCGGCGGGCACAACGGAGACCAATCAGGAGCTGATGGACAAGGTAGCGGCGCTGGAAGCGGCGAATACAGCTCTGACCACAGAGATCGGCGACCTGGAGGAGCGTGTACTCTTGCTGGAGACCTTCAAGGGGACTGCGGAGGCGGAACTTTTGGATCACGAGGCCCGACTTGCTGCGATTGAGGCCGATCATGTGCGTCGCTCCGACCTGGATGTCTACCTGACACGCCTGGAGGCGGACACCACCTATGTGGGGAGCGCCGTACTTGTCGATTATGTCACGCGCCTGGACGCCGACGCGACCTACGCGACGCTCGTCGATCGGGATGCCACCAATCTGCGCGTCGCGACGTTGGAGGCCAGCAGCGTATTGTACAATGTTCAGTTGATGGATCACGAGACACGTCTCGACAATATGGACCTCGCCAACTATGCAACAGAAAGCTATGTCGATACTGCGGTGGCCAACGCCAGCGGGAGTATCCCCTTTCTCAGCAACTACCTCCGTGTGGACACCGCCACCCATTCGGTGATCCTGGAGGGCGCGAATCTTTACGTGCAGAGTGGCAGCGGGGCGACCGACGGTGCCGTGAATGGCCTTGGAAACCTCATTATCGGGTACGGAGAGGATGGATCCTACTATGGCGGCCAGCCCTCGGATCGCAGCGGTTCGCACAATCTCGTCGCCGGAGGTGGGAACTCCTATTCCTCTTTTGGAGGCTTGTTGGCGGGTAACCTGAATGTGCTGACGGGAGCGTATACGTCGGTGACCGGTGGCTTTGGGAATACCGCCACCGGTGAGGGGAGCTCGGTGTCCGGCGGCTATCTCAACGTCGCCAGCAACTACACAAGTGCGGTGTCCGGTGGTGTATCGAATCTTGCGAGCGGACCGTACAGTTCGGTGTCCGGCGGCATGTCGAATGTCGCGAGCGGAGAGCGCAGTACGGCCTCTGGCGGCTATTCCAACCAGGCCACCGGCTTCTACAGCTCAGTCTCCGGTGGCCAGTCCAACTTCGCTGGGGACTACTACAGCTCGATTTTGGGCGGCTACGGCAACACCGCCAGCAGCGACTGGAGCTCGGTGTCCGGTGGGGTGGCCAACGTCGCCAGCGGCGACTACAGCTCGGTATCCGGCGGCAACGCCAACGTTGCCAGCGGCATCGTCAGCTCGGCGTTCGGTGGCTACTTCAATGTCGCCAGCGGCTCCGAAAGTGTGGTGTCCGGTGGTGTGTTTAACCTCGCCACTGGCGAGTTCAGTGTGGTGTCCGGCGGCCGCGGAGGCGAGGCCAGCGGCTACTCCAGTGTGGTGTCCGCCGGCGATGGCAACCGCGCCGCAGCGGACTACAGCTCCGTGTCCGGTGGCCACGGCAACGCGACCAGCGGCCAGTACAGCGCGATCCTCGGTGGTTCGTCGGTCGGTTTGGCGACCGTCTATGGCACGTCGCCGCAGTAGTGTTCCGCTTTGGCTGAGAGCGAACAAAAAGGCCGCTGGGCCTCTGGCCCACCGGCCTTGCGTGGTATCCGAAATTGCCTGCCTTATTTTCACCTTCCTTCTGAATGAGGCTTCATTCATTGTGGCGAGGGGCTTAGCTCCTCCGCTACACTGCGTCCCATCCGCTTTTCATTCAGCAGCTCTCCTAAAAGGCCGGTCGATCCTCCCAGGGGCAAGGTGAGTGCGCGGTAGTTTTCCACCACCTCCCGTAACAAAAGGTTCTCCACAGGCTTTGCGGGCAGGTAGCCTCTTTCGGTGCTCGCCAGGATTCCGCCCTCCTCCAACACCTGCAGTACGGGCATCAACATAAGCTCTTCTTTTCCCATTTTTGTAGCCAATGCCGTGATGGGTACGGGTCCTCCACTTTCCCGGAACTGCCGAACCAGACTGAGAAGAATATCCAGGGCAAACCAAGCATCTGGGTACACCACATGGTCGGAACGTAGCCGCCGGGCGGCAGAAGCCCTCAGTTCCTCCCAGTGCTGCACCACAAAGGCGATCTCCACCCCCACCAGCACGATCAGCCACAGAATATAGAGCCATAACAAAAATATGGGCGCCAGGGCGAGGGAGCCATAGATCGCCGCGTTGGAGTCTTGTGTGCCCAAAATGCCGGTGTAGGCGCTGAAAGCCAGCTTTGCAAGCTCGAAAAGTACACCAGAGATCAGGCCGCCAGCCAGCGCCGGTGTCCACCGCACCTTGGTGTTGGGCAATAGCCGGATCGCCGCGACAAAGGCGGTGGTGGAGAGTACAATCGGCGCAAGCGTTGAGAGAACATTTGGGTCGACAGACAAAGATTCGGTAAGGTGAAAGCCATAGGCCAACACCAGCGGACCCAGGGTCACCCCCGCATAGAAGAGCAGCAGCCGGCCGACCAGACCCTTTCGTAGCGGCACCCCCCATAGATGATTGTAGGCTTCCTCCGCCTGGAAAAAGATGCGCGAGCCGGTCCACAGCACGCCCAACAGCCCGGCGATGCCCAGCCCGGCAAAATCCAGGTTTTCCACCCATCCATCCAGGGTAGAGCCCACCTCCTGCACCGCCCCGGCCAGCACCGTTCGGAACAGCAGCTCCCGGATGGGGGTGGCGGCCATTCCCAGGGCGCGCAGCACGACGGCGGCCAGCACCAGCACCGGAACCATCGCAACCAGCGACCAGTACGAAAGGGTAGCTGATCGGATGTGAAGCTGGTTTTTGGAGATCTCCCGTACCAGTAGGAGTACTGCCTCAAAGAGGGTCCGCACCCACCGGGGCAGGCGCCTTTCCAGCACCTGCTGGTAGAGGCGATCGAGCTTTTCTATGGCCATCTTTGGTAGTTAACGCAGTCGGGGGACACTGCGCTCACTCAGACGCTACTTCCCGCCTCTGCCGCCAACAACACCGGGATGATGCGGTGCACGGCGTCGGGATTCAACGACACGGAGTTGATGCCCTGCTCCACCAGGAATTGTGCGATGTCGGGGTAGTCGCTGGGGGCCTGCCCGCAGATTCCGATGGGGCGCCCTGCTTTTTTTGCGCCCTGGATGGCCAAGGCCAACATCCGTTTTACGGCCTCGTCCCGCTCGTCGAAGCTGGAGGAGAGGGTGGAGCTGTCGCGATCGACCCCCAGGGTGAGCTGGGTGAGGTCGTTGGAGCCGATCGAGAAGCCGTCGAACACTTCTGCGAAGAGGTCGATACACAACACGTTCGAAGGAATTTCACACATTACCCAGACCGGTAGATCGACAAGTCCTTCCTCCCGGATCACCTCTCGGATGCGTCGTCCTTCTGCTGCGGTGCGGCAGAAGGGCACCATACCTCGCAGGTTGGTGAGACCCATACCTTCCCACACCTCTTTCATGGCGCGGCACTCCAGGGAAAATCCAGCTCGATAGCGGGGATCCGCGTAGCGGGATGCACCCCGGAAGCCGATCATCGGATTCTCCTCCTTGGGCTCAAAGGCGGCGCCGCCCAGAAGTCCGGCGTACTCGTTGGTTTTGAAGTCGGAGAAGCGCACGATCACCGGACGCGGGTAAAAAGCCGCAGCGATGGTGCCGATTCCTTCGGCGAGTTTGGCCACAAACCAGTCGTCGGGGGTTTTGTAGCCTCGACTACGTTTTTGAATTTCCCTGTTCGTAGCTGCATCTACCTTGTCGGGCTGGAGCAGCGCCATGGGGTGGACCCCCAGCTCGTGGGCGATGATGAACTCTTCTCGGGCCAGTCCCACGCCGTCTACCGGAAGCTGGGAGACGGTGAAGGCGCGGTCGGGATCGGCGAGGTTCACCATCACCTTGGTGCGCGGTTTGGCGAGGTCCTGCGACTCCATCGCCTGGCGTTCGATGGCGAGAATCCCCTCGTAAATCTTGCCTTCGTTCCCCTCTGCACAGCTGACGGTCACCTTCATTCCGTCGGAAAGCAGCTTTGTGGCTTCGCCGGTTCCGACCACACAGGGCACACCCAGTTCGCGGCTCACGATCGCAGCGTGGCAGGTACGTCCGCCGCCATTGGTGACGATGGCGCTGGCTTTTTTCATCACCGGTACCCAGTCGGGGTCGGTCATCTCGGCCACCAGGACGTCGCCCTCCTTGAAGCTCCCCAGCTCGGAGGCGTGCCGGACCACCCGGACCACACCTGCACCGATGGCCTCGCCGACCGCACGTCCTGACAGCAAAAGTTTGCCTTCTTCCTTGAGAAGCCAACGCTCCACCTGGCCCGCCTTGTGCTGGGACTGAACTGTTTCCGGCCGGGCCTGAACAATAAACAATTCATTGCTTCGGCCGTCTTTGGCCCACTCCAGATCCATGGGCGTGGAGCGGCCGTGGCGGGAGGAATAGTGTTCTTCGATGGTGACCGCCCATTGGGCCAGGGTCAGGGCGTCTTCGTCGGTAATACAGAGACGCTCCCGATCATCTCTGGGTACGGCGATGGTGCGGGTGCTTCGGGTACCGTGACCGGCGTACACGATGCGAATCTGTTTGCTGCCGATCCGGCGGCGGATGATCGGGCGGGGGGCTTTGCCCAGGGATGTTTTGAAGACCATCACTTCGTCGGGATCAACCTGGCCGGAAACCACGGCTTCGCCCAGGCCCCAGGCACCAGAGATCAACACCACGTCGCGAAAGCCACTTTCGGGATCCAGGGTGAAGATCACCCCGGCCGTCCCCAGGTCCGATCGTACCATCTGCTGGATTCCCACGGACAAACGTACGGAAAGATGGTCGTAGCCATTCGCCGTGCGGTAGGCGATGGCACGCGCCGTAAACAGCGAGGCAAAGCAGTTGAGGCAGGCCTCCAGCACCGCCTCTTCCCCATGTACATTCAAAAAAGTCTCCTGCTGGCCTGCAAAAGAGGCATCGGGCAGGTCCTCCGCGGTGGCGGAGCTGCGCACGGCCACATCCAGGTCCGGCATCCCGGCATCTTTGGAAAGTTGCTGGTAGGACTTGCGGATTTCGCTCTCCACTTCCCATGGCATACCTGCGCTGCGTACCAGGGCCCGTGCCTTGGCCGCCCGACGCGAAAGTTCGTCCACATCAGAGGGATCCAGTCCTGCAAGCAGCTCTTTCAGCTTCTGGGCGGTTCCCGAGCGGGAGAGGATCTCGGTATAGGCATCCGCCGTCACCGCAAATCCTGGGGGAATTCGCACACCCTTGGGTGCAAGGGCACGGATCAGCTCGCCCAAAGAGGCATTTTTTCCGCCGACGCGGGGAATATCATCGAGAGAAAGGTCAGAAAACGGAACACAGAACATGGGGTCACCAGGAGGGTGATAAGCTGATATGCAAAAATCGTGCCAGTTTCAGACGTTGTGTGACAGGTTAGACTGCGGCGTGTACCGCACCTACCCCCTCCTGGTCACCCTCCTGGTCTGCGGAGCCGTACTCTCCCCCATCGCCGAGAACTTTAAGGAGCCTCCCCGCGACGATTTTCCGCTCTCCTGGTACCCGATGTTCGCGCGGCCCCGGCCGACGTGGGAGACGCCGGTTTATGTGGTGGGTGTGGATCCCGACGGAAAACGACAAAAGCTGTCGCAGGTCTGGTGGACGGCGGGCGGCTTCAACCAGGGGGCCACCCAGCTGATCCAGGCGGCGCAGGCGGGGAAGTCGAAGTTGGCGCCGTTGTGTGAGCGGATCGCGAAGAAGGTGGCGAAGAAGAAGAGCCCGGAGCTGGAGGCAGTGGTGGAGGTGGCTATCCTGCGCGGAAAATACAGCCTGGATACTTGGTTTCGGGAGGGAGATCATCGGCCGGAGAGGGAGGAGGAGCTGCAACGCTGTACGGTGGAGCGGCCATGAAGACAGGATCATGGATCGAGAAGGCAGAAGTCGCCTTTTTTGCCCCGGCCCCGGTGCGGCGTCTGGCTGCGGTGCGTATCGCCACCGGCGCCTTCTTGCTCAACCAACTCTGGAATAACTACGCCAATTTTGCGCAGATCGCACGGACACCGGCGGCGCAGTGGAGTCCGGTAGGGCCGCTGGTGTGGTGGGATGGACCGCTGAGTCCGGCGCAATTCGACGTGTGGAATGCCGTCAATCTGCTCTTGTGTCTGTGCTTTTTTCTGGGCCTGGGCTGGCGGCTGCTCGCGCCGCTTTTTGCCTGCTCCTTGTTGTACTTTTTCTCCTACCGGACGGCTTGGGGAGGGGTCCTGCATGGCGACAACCTGGCCACCCTCCATGTGATCGTGCTGGCGCTGGGACCGGCGGCGGGGGCCTGGTCGGTGGATGCCTGGTGGGGAGCGCGAAAAGGCAGGGTGGAGGTGGAGGAGCGGCAGGTGGGATGGAACCTGCGGCTGGTGGGGCTGGTGACCACCTTGAGCTACCTGCTGGCGGGGGTGGCCAAGCTGGTGAGTGACCCGGAGGGCTGGCCGAGCGGGAAAAGCCTGCTGGATCAGATCGGAAACGACGGCTTGTACAAAGAGTTGGTTTCTTCCAAAGGGGCCACTGAGTGGGTGCCCTGGCTGTATCAGCACCCCGGTCTGCTGTTGGTGGCGGCGGTTGGCACGCTGGTGTTGGAGGTGGGTGCCCCGCTGGCGCTCTTGGATCGTCGGCTGGGCTGGCTGTGGGCGGCGGGGATCTGGAGTATGCACCGGGGCATCCAGATGATCATGGGAATTGTTTTTCCCTATCCGCTGAGTGGAGCGGCTTTTGTCAGCTTCTTTCCGGTGGAGCGGGGGGTGGTCTGGATCGGGG
>CAITDR010000338.1 GCA_903891165.1 uncultured Pseudomonadota bacterium | reverse complement strand
TCTCCGCTACATCCTGACCAGAGCGATCTGGGCAAGCTGCGCCGGGGGCAGGATACTTTTCAGGCGGAGCGCCGCCGCAAATACATCAGGGGCATCAATCTGGAGGCGCAGTCCCTCAGGTCCCTGGGCAAGCCACCTTTGGATCGGGCGAGCGGGGGCGACCAGGGGCGGGATCGGGGCCACAGGCACGACCGGTGTGCGGGTGGCGGGCGCCTGCATGACGGGCGCTCGCGCGACGGGTGCAGTGGGCTGCAACGTGGGGGCGGGCAAGGATGGGGCTGGCCGGATCGTGGGTGCGGGCAGTACCACCGGGTCTGGCCGCGTGGGGGCTTCGACCCGGCGGGCGACCGGTCGGCTGGGGGTCTCGCTGAGCTCCGGGCGCGGCTTGGGGGGGCGTCCCCGGCGCTTGCGAATCGGCTCGGGCAGGGGGGCCGCGACCGGGGTCGGGGGCCGGTAGCCCTCTACGCTGGGGAAGCTGGGGCGGCCGGTCGGGCGTCCCTCGGCTTCGATCCGGGGGGGGCTGATCGGGCGGTGCTCCCCTCCCCCCTCGAGGCGGCGTCGTTCGGGCGCCGCTGGCGGCTGCCAGGAGGTCGCCGTTGCCGGGGTCCAGGGAGCCGGTCGCTGGACGGGCTCGGGGCGCCGCTGCGGTGGCACCCGCTCCTCCGTCCGCTCCAGGACCTGGGGGTCCACCGGGCGCCAGGTGGTTTCCGGGCCGCGGCGGGGGCGTCGAATCACCGTGGGTGCCGGCGCGGGTGTGGGCGCCAGCACGGGCTCCTCCGGCCGGATGATCCGGCGGGTTCCGGTGGGACGGGGCAGCGCCGGGCGGAAGCCCGGCTCCGGTGCCGACTCCAGCGTGGGCCGGGGTGGGGTGGGCTGGGTGGTTCCTACCGGCCGCGGACTGTCGCCGGCGCGAACAACGGGCCGACGCACCACCTGTACCGCCTCAGAATCCACCCGCATCCGATCGCGGCGCGGTCGGGCCGGACCGAGAATCCACGCTTCCTCATCCTGACTCAAACCACGTTTGCCTGCTCCAGGTCGAGGCCGGAAACCGGGAATATTGGAACGTCGCCGTTCTCCCTGTACTGCCCACACCGTCACTTTGGCGGCCCGTGCGATACGCCAATCCGGCACGCGACCCAGTTGATCGCGAAAGGCCTGAAGCTCCGGCAGGCCACGGCTGCCCAGCTCACGGCCGCCCACGCGCAGGCTGGTCCGCGCCATGGCGCGGCGAATCCGGCGAGCATTGGTATGGAAGCGACGTGCAATCTCACGAATCGGCGTCGTATTGCGAAGACGACGGGCCTCCGGCCACCAGGGAGTCTGCTGAGCGGGACCATCGGCACCGATGGACGCAAGCTCCGCATAAAGATCCACCAGATTCTCCCCGAATTCGCGGGCCAGGACCGGCAGCGGCTCGAATCTCAACCTGTCAATCAGCGCGGGCCACCACTCCCGATCCTTCAGCGACATCCTGTGCTCCGTGGTACCAGAATATTGCTTCTGAGGCCGACTGTAAAGCGGATATGGATGTATCTCGGCGCTTTCGGCAGGCGTCCTATTTTGCAGGCGGATAGAAATTCTTTCGACCCGGGCCTGGTGGTGGGTCTGTATGACGAAGCCGGGAAAGTCCGGCCTCTGGAGACCGGTTGCAGGTACCCGAGCAAGAAATCCGAGCCTTGTACCAGCGCTATGCGCATGTGGTGCACTATCGGGCGCGGCAGATCCTGGGCTCTGAGGAGGAGGCCGCCGATGCCGTTCAGGAGACTTTTGCACGGGTGATCCGCAACTATGACAGCTTTCGCCAGGAGTCTTCGCCCTTGACCTGGATGTACCGCATCACCACCAACTACTGCCTGAATCGCCTGCGGGATCGACGGGGTCATGCGCGGAAACATGAAAATCATCGGGAGGAGCTGGGGGGCGACGGCCTGACGCGGGTGGACTTCGGCGCCGAGCTGGATGCGAAAACCCTCCGGCAGCTGGTCGCGGGGGCCGACGAAGAGACCCGCGCCATTCTTCTTCACCTCTATTTTGACGATATGACCCGCGAGGAAGCGGCAAAACAGGTGGGGATCTCGGTCCCCACCCTGCGCAAGCGCCTCGATGCCTTTTTCAAGGTGGCTCGCCGCAGCTTCGGTGTGGAACTTGCGGCCTCTCTCCTACTTTTCTGGGTGCTCCGATGAGGATCAACGACGGAAGCCGACCCTCCACTCTGCGTATCGCTCGGCACCAGACGGGCGAGCAGTCTTTGGGTTCCGATGAGCTGGCCAAGGCCGCCTCGACACTTTCCGCGTTGGAGGCAGAAAAAGGTCGAGTTCCGCCATTTGATTGGACGCTGCTGACCGCGGCTGCCCATCGGGTGGAGGAGCCCCGCCCACGGCCGTCCGCACCGGTTCGCCGGTGGCTGTGGGGGCTGATCCCAGCGATGGCCATGCTGTTGGCCCTGGTGATCCTGAGGGTTCCCGAGGGGCCGAACCGGTCAAAAGGCGATGTAGACCTTGGCTTCTATCTGCTTCGTAATGGTGTGGTACTTCCTGGCGATCCCGACGGTCCGGTGCAGGCGGGGGACCGCGTCCAGTTTACCACACATGCGGGCAGCCACGACAGGTTGGTGCTACTTTCCATGGATGGACGTGGACAATTGACGGTGTTCTATCCCGAGACCGGCGAGCAACCCGAGGCGGTGATCCCCGGCGAGACCCATGTGCTGCCCGGCTCCATCCGCCTGGACGACGCCCCCGGTCCTGAGATTTTTGTGGCCTTCTACGGGGTGGATTCGGTGAGAGAAGCGAAAGAGCGGGCTCTTTGGGCATGGAAGGAGGAGGGCATCGCCGGGCTTCGGGAGCTTGCCGATGAAGATCCGGATGTGGCGATTCTTGTGCTGGCTCGCCGATGATCCTGCTCCCCTGGGTGCTGGCGGCGCAGGCCGAGGTGCAGCGTTGGGCCATCCTGGTGGGCAATAACCAGGGCGCATCCGGCGCGCGCCCGCTGTATTTTGCCGAGGGAGATGCCCGGAAGTTGAGCGAAGTGCTCGGTGATCTCGGTGGGGTGCCTCCCGAAAACCGTAGGCTGTTGCTGGGGCAGAACCGCTTTGATGTGCTCTCCAGCTATGGTGCAGTCAAAGACGCAATCGCGGTAGCAAAAAGCCAGGGGCACCAGACCGTTCTCTACTTCTACTACTCTGGACATGCCGACGAAAATCAGCTTCAATTGGGGCGCACGGGGCTGGGATGGACGGAACTACGCACGATGTTGGACGGCAGCGGTGCCGATGTGCGTGTGGGGATTGTGGACGCTTGCCGATCCGGGGCGATGACACGCCAAAAGGGTGGTACGCGCGAGCCCTCCTTTGTCTTCGATCTTTCTGAGTCCCTCGATAGTAAAGGCACGGTGATCCTGACCTCTTCTGCGGAAGACGAGTCCAGCCAGGAGAGCGACGAGATCGGCGGGTCCTACTTCACCCACTTTCTGGTCAGTGCGCTCTCCGGGATGGCCGACGAGGATGGGGATGGGCGGGTGACCTTGGGGGAGACCTACCGGCAGGTTTTTCACGAAACTGTACTTCGGACGGCGACAACACGGGGGGGGACACAACATCCCACCTACGACTGGGAGCTGTCGGGCGAGGGAGATCTGGTGATCACCGAGCTGGAGCGGGTTTCGGGGAGCCTGATCCTGACCGGGAACCATCCGGGAACCTTTGCTATTTTCGACGAAGGGCGACGGATGTTCATCGCCGAAGTTCAGGTTTTGGGGGCTGACCGTCGCATCTCGCTGCGTCCGGGCAGCTATATCGTCCAAAAACGCTTTCCGACCTTCCTGTCGGTGGCGCGGGTGCAGGTGCCGGCGGGCGCCCCGGTTCGCGTGGAGGAGGAGGAGTTTTCGGCGTTGGAATATGAGGAAGACAGTGCCAAGGGGGTGGTACAAGCGCAGATCCGGAAGGCCAAGGCCCCCGATCTGGTGCTGGCCCCGTCTTTGGGGTGGCGGAGTTTTGGCCCTAATATCTCCGCGGGCTACTTCCCTTCTTCGGTGAATCTGGGGCTCCAGGGCTCATTGCACTGGTGGGGAGCCCCCTATGTGGTGGGAGATGCCTCGGCAGGACTGGGTATCGGGCTCTTGGATGTTCCCGAGCTGTCCTACAACATTCCTACGGTTGTAACAGGTTTTACGGTGGGCGCGGGGGTGGGCTTGGAGACACCCGAGGCGCTGTTCGGTGCGGGCGCGGGGGTGCACCTTGAATTTTTCTCCTTGGGACGCAGTTTTCCGGACCAAGATATCCCCAAGCAGTGGCTGGTGACCCTGGCACCGGGCCTGATGGCGCATGTGGGTATCTACCCCGGAAAGGCCAGTATAGAGCTTGGCTTTCGTAGCCACTACCTTCCCTATCTCTTGGATGGACGCGATCTGGGCGTCGGCTACCACACACTCTCCCTCTCTGCGGGATACCGGTTCTGACCATGTTGCTGACCATGCTCCTTGCCTGCGGCACCATCTCCAACAATCCCTTCGCGGAAGATGCGACTTTTGTGGAGGTTTTTCCGACGGAGGAACGCCACACCGTGGCTTTTGAGAAGGAGGTGGAGCCCGAGTCCCCTCCCCCCGATCCGCCCGAGCTTTTGGCGCTTTCCACGTCCGTATCGGGCGATTGTAACCGCTTCATTTTTGCGCTGTTGGCGGCCGTGGATCTGGTGCGCAGCCTGCCTCCCAGTGCCCGTGAGGCCGACCGTCGGGAGTGGGGTCCGTACGATTGGAAGAGTGATCTGAAGGTGTCTGCCTGGGTGGAGCGTAGCGGAAGTGGTGCTTTTGATTGGTCTTTTGAAGGACAGCCCAGTGGGAGTGAGAAAGAGGCCTTTCTGTCGGGGACCCACTACGCTGGAATGTCTGTTCAGCAGGGAGATGGCAACTTTGTCTGGCAGCAGAGTCGTGTGGCGGGCTGGACCAGCGACACGATGACCGGCACCCTGACGGTGGACTATGACAACCGCAGCGGCATCGACCTGCTCGTGGATATCGACGACTATTCCTATCTTGGCTCCCAACCTGCTGATTCCCGCTACCGCTATGTGGAAAAAGAGGGCGAAGGCGACTGGCAGTACCGTACGGCGGCCTCGGTGGGTTGGGACGACGACCCCAGCACCGTCGAGGTGCGGACCCGCTGGATCGTGGGCCAGGGCGGGCGCTCGGATGCGCGGGTGATTGGCAGCAGCGGTCGCGAGTTCAACTGGAGCCAGTGCTGGAACATGCTGAACGTGCTGACCTACCAACACGACGATGCCAACGTCAACCCGGACCTGGGTGCGGCGACCGACTGCCTGTACCTGGAGGCCGCTGGGGTAGACGGAATCTGAAGGCGCAGGTTGGGGTTGTCGGCTATATTGCTCTTCCTTTTGA
>CAITDR010000337.1 GCA_903891165.1 uncultured Pseudomonadota bacterium | reverse complement strand
CGCACGCTGGAGACCAACAATCCCAAAGAAGATAACAGTGCTCGCAGCGCGGTGATGGTGCAGATCGACAACCTGCGGAAGCAGTTTGGCGGCTACCGGCGCTATGCCACCGACGCCGACTCCGTTGCCTTCTTTGCCGGCATTGACCGCCTTTGGGCGGCCGCCGACCAGCTGGAGCGGGATGTGGGTGCGGTTGAAACCGTGGTGGAGGGTTCGGAGGCCCGTGAGATGGCGATGGTCATGGAGCAGCTGGCGATTCAGCGGCAGCGGGTCACCAAGCTGCGATCCGATCTGACCACCAGCGGCGCCAATACCGAAGCTCTGGCCGTTTCGGTGCTCCGCGGAGGGATGGCGGATGCCCGTACCCGCTTTGCGGATGACGTCCTGGCGGCAGACAAAGGGGTTGTGGACGTGTACTGGGTGCGGCTGCAGCAGGCTGATCGGGACATCGACGGACTGGTCTCCGAAAAAAGCCGCCTCCTCAACGAGCTTGAGTCACAGTATGAGATTATTGACACAAATCTGTCAGATAGTAATGGGGAGGCTCCCCGATGAGCCGGCGTCTCTGGTCCTCAGGCTGGCGTAGCCTGCTGCTCGCGGGCGTGGTCACGGGCCCTGCCTGGGCGCAGGCTCTGCCGGAAGGGGTGGACCCCAAGGAGGTGGATGCCTTCAAGGAAGGTGCCAGCCGCTACCGCGACCGTATGGAGGAATTCCGGGCGGACATCCGTACCTATGTGGACTTCATTCGCGAGCAGGAAAAGGCGAAGCTTCGGAACACCTACGGGGTTGCTGTGCAGCGCTCCGAGGATGCCCGTGTCAGCCTCCGCCGGGTGGCGATTGCTAAAATGGAGGCATTTCTCCAGAACTATCCGGTTTCCAAGGATACTCCCGAGGTGATGTATCGCCTCGCGGATCTGTATTTTGAGGAAGCGGACATAGAGTTTGCGGCAAAGAACGCGGAATACCTGCGTTTGACCGAGAATTCTACGGACGATATTGAGCCACCGACCAAGGATTTTGCGCGCTCGGTGTACTTCTGGCAGCAGCTGGTGACCCGCTACCCGGATCATGCGCTTGCTCCAAATGCTTGGTCCAACCTGGGATGGTGCTATCGCACCGACAACGCCACTCAGTACGATCTCAAAACTGCCCGCGACATCTACCTGGAAGTGGTGCGTCGCTATCCGAACACTCTGTTTTCGGACGAGGCGAATTTCCAGCTTGGAGAGTACTACTTCGATCAGCCGGGTCCCAAGGAGAACCCGACCGCGCCGGTGCGGGTGGCCATCGACTACTACACCAAGGTGTACAACCGGGGGACCGAAGGCCGCTTCTACGATGCGTCCATGTACAAGCTCGGATGGGCCTACTACAAGCTGAACGAATACCCCCAGGGACTCGCTTTCCTGGTCCGGCTGATGGACTACAGCGATACCCTCTACCGGAACACAGGTTCTCCCTCGGATTTCCGGCCTGAGGCACTGCAATACCTCGCTATTTCCTACGCGGATATCGCCGAGCGCAACGACGCCCGACTGAACATCATTCCGGCGGATCCCGTGGGGCCACTGAATGTGGCGATCGAGAACCTTAAAGCGGTGGGCGAGCGTCCGTGGGGACACGACGTGGTGGAGCGCCTTGCCGATGTGTTGGTGGCCCAGGCCAAGCACGACCAGGCCATCCCGGTCTACCTCTACCTCCAGGACCACTGGCCCACGCACCCAGACAACCCGATCTACCAGTATCGGATTGCCGAAATCTATGCCGGTCGGGCGGTCGAAGTCCAGGGTACCGAGGGCCCGATGAAGGTTGGCGGTATGGCGGTACGCAATATGCCCGCCTCGGCCGCCGCGATGGCCAAGCTGTCTGATCGCTATACCGAAGGTTCACTCTGGTTTACTGCCAACCGCGAGAACCCCGAGGCGATCTCCAAGGCGCGCAGCTTTATCGAGGATTCGCTCTCGGCGGTGGCCTTGGACTACCTCAACCGGGCCGCAGCCAGCGGTCAGGTGGCGGACTATGTGGTCGCAGCGGAAAAAACAAGGGAGTTCCTTGGAACATTCCCCTTCAGCGCCCAATACGACGAGTTCGCGTGGTACTACGCGGACGCCCTCTTTAACTCCTTGGAGTACAAAAAAGCGCTCACGCAGTACCAGCAGATCCTGCGCAACGACCGTTCCACCTATCGCGATGGATCCCGCTACCGGATTATGGAATGTCGCCGCGCCTTGGTGGATGCTGTGGTTCGCGTACCCGAGCGTCCGGCCGATGCCGTCGTGGACAGCGTGGCGACTTCGCCCGCAGGCAAAGAGATCACGGTCTACAAGCTTTCCGAAGAATACACGGCGTTGATCGCGTCCTATGACGATCTTTATAGCCGGCAGTTCACCAACCCTGACTATGTGAGCCTGCTGGAAGAGAGCCGGGCGGCGATGGCCTACTTTCCTGGCGCCATCCTCTACAACCACGGTCGCTACGAGGAGGCCCGCAAGCGCCTGCTCACCTTTATCTCCCAGTATCCCAAGCTGGACGGCGCGCTGGATGCAGCCGGGCTGGTTCTGGAGACCTACAAAGCCGAAGGGGACATTGACTCTGTAGCCCGCTATACGGATGAGCTGATCAACGCGAATATCGGCTCCACGCCGGAAACTGTGGCGGCTTTCAAGTCTTCCTTGTTGGATGTCCAGCAGGGGGCCCTGTTCAATATCGCCGCACGTATGGTGGAAGAGGGCAAGTACGCCGAAGCCTCGGCGGCCTACCAGGCCTTTATGCAGCAGTTCCCCAATTCGCCCTTTGTGGACGAAGCCCTGTTCAATGCGGCGAGCAACCTGGACAAGTCGGGCAATGTGCCCGCTGCCAATCGCCTCTTTGAGCAGTACATCCAGCGCTACCCGACGGACGAGCGCTCCAAAACCATCTACTTCCGGATTGCGGGCAACTACTCTCGAATTCTGGAGCTGCAGAAGGCGGTCGAGTACTACGACGCCATGGCGCGGAACTTCCCCAAAGAAGCCGATGCGCCCGCCGCTCTCTACAATGCCTCCTTCCTCCGGGTCGGTCTCGGGGATCATCAAGGCGCCGCGCGTGGCTACGAACGCTACGCGACGGAATATCCGGAACAGGCCGATGGAGAGGCGGTCTTCTGGCAGGCCGGTCAGCAGTGGGCGCAGGTCAACGATGCCGCTGCCCTGGACTTCTACCAGCGCTACCTGCGACGGTATCCGGCCGCGGACGCCAACCATGTGCTGGAGGCCCTGTACCGGATCAGCAGCCTGTACGACAAACGTGGTGACTCTCGCCGTGCCGCACAGGCGCGAACCGAGCTTCAGAATGCCTTTATGGCGAATCGGGATAGTGTAGGCTTTGAAGGCCGCCGCTATGCCGCCGAAGCCCCCGTGGCCGAGCTGGTGGCGCGGGTAGAGGCCTTCAAGAAGGTCAAATTTACCGGCGACCAGAAGAAAGATCTGGAGATCGTCAACGTTCAAAAGGTGGAGGAGTACCGCACCTTGGACGCTGCTGCCGATCAGATCGCGACCACCTACCAGGACTTTGAAGCAGGCGCTGCCGCCTACTATATCAAGGGTCTCCTTGCCTTTATCATGGCGGATCTGGTCTACCAGATGCCGCCGCCCAAAGGCTTCTCGGAGGAAGACGTCGCAACCTACCAGCAGTTGCTGGACGAAAAAGTACGGTTACCCTTTGAAGATAAGGGGCGCAACTGGCTCACCCGTGGCATCGCCGCGGCGCGGGAGAAGAAGGCCTGGAGCCAGTGGAGCACCCGGTCCATGGATCTGCTCCACGAGAAGTTTCCCTTTGACTACCCTGGAGAGAGGCCGGAAAGTCGCGGTCTGCTCAACGTAGCGGACGTGCCCATCGCCGGACCCCAGGGTATCGAAGTGGCACCGCCGGAGCCCGTAGCACCGGTGGATCCTGCTGCTCCCCCCGCTCCTCCACCCGCCGGGACCCCTGGAGGTACGCCATGATTACGTTGCTGGCTCTGTTGGCCTGCCCCCCCAAAAATCCTGATCTGCCTGGGCCTGACCCGGTGAACCAGGCTCCGGCGCCCGCCCCCGCCCCCATCGGAGCTCCTGCGCCCGTCGGAGCCCCGGCCCCCGTGGCTGCTCCTGCGCCCGCCCCGGCCCCCGCCGGCCCCTCGCCCGAAGTGGTCGCCATCAACGACGCGGTAGGCATGCTTGCCACCGAAAATGTCAATAACGCGCGCGCTGCTTTGGAAAAATTGGAGGGGTTGGCTGGGATCAACCCATCGAATGCGCTGATCCAGTACAATGTGGGCGTGGCTCACTTCAAGCTGGGCCAGATTCCTGAGGCGCGGGACGCCTGGGTGCGCACCACCAGCATTGAGCCTGCCTTCGTAAAAGCATGGTTGAACCTGGGAGCATTGGCTGCGCGGGAAGGGCGGATGGACATCGCCCTGCTCAACTACCAGTCCGGCATCCGCTACGCCCCGGAAGATGCCGATCTCCGCGCCGCGGAAGTGGCCGCTCTGCGCGAGCTGAAGCGCACCGACGAGGCCATTGCGGCCGCAAAAAAGGCGCTTGCTGTCAACTCGAATGCGCTGCCCGTGTACACCAACCTTGCGTTGGTCTACCTGGAGACCAACCAGGTGGATCTGGCGCTTTTTGTGGTGGACAAAGCCCGGCAGGATGTCGTCGGTGCCGACAAAAACGCCCAGATGTACGCCATTCTCGGAGAGATCTGGTATCGCCGTGGCTACAAGGGCGACGCGATCACCAATTTCAAAAAAGCGCTGGAGCTGGACCCCAACCATCTCGCAGCGCTGATGTTTATGTCCGGCTACTACCTGGACAACCGCGACTTCGACGCCGCTCTGCCGCTGTTGGAGCGGGCTGCTGGCATCGCCCCACAGAGTGCGGGTGTGCAGATCAACCTTGGCGCGACCTATCGTGGCCTTGGACGCCTGGAAGATGCCAAGCGTTGCTACGAAAAGGCCTTGGAGCTCGACCCTCGCAACCCCGAGCCACATCGTAACCTTGCGATCCTGTACGGCGACCATATGAAGGCCTACGACGCCGCGCTGCAGGAGATCGACCTGTATCGGAAGGCGGGGGGTGGGCAGCCGGACGAATTGGCGGCCTGGGAGAAGACCATCCTGAAGGAAAAGGAGCGCAAGGCCAAGGAGGAGGCACGTCGGAAGAAAGAGGAGGAGCGGCAACGGAAAGAGGCTGAGGAGGCCGCACGTGCGCTGCAGACCCCTCCGGGGGATGCACCGCCCCCTGGCGCCATGCCCTTCCCGCCCGCCCCGGCGCCTGCCGACGGTCCGGTGTTGCCACCTGCGCCCCTTCCAGCCCCGTTTCCAGCGCCTGCACCCGCCCCGATGCCGGCCCCCGCTCCGGCGCCTGTACCGGCGCCCGCACCTGCCCCGATCCCGGCGCCCGCACCTGCCCCAATCCCGGCACCCGCGCCGGTCCCGGCTCCTTTTCCCGCCCCGGCCCCCGCACCTGCCCCGGACCCCTGGGCTACACCTGCCCCCGCCCCGGCCCCCGACCCATGGGGAACACCCGCTCCCGCTCCTCAATAACCATCGTTGGAGGTGAAGAATGCTGCGTCTTCTTGCATGTATCGCGCTGATTTCTCTTCCGGTCGCTGCGCAGGCCGCCGAGGTACTACGCTTCAAAGAGGAAAACATCCGGGCGAAGGTCCAGAAGCCGGAAGTCGGCTACATCTTCTCCCGCCCCGATCTGACCCCCCGCTACGATCTGGAGCTGCGGGAGTCCTTCCTGCCGCGGATCGAGCAGTCGGTACAAGCCAAGCCCTTCTAAAACTCACCGAAAAGCTGCCAATGAGGTGTTCCATCGGGAGCTTCGGGAGTCCTTCCTCCCCCCGATTGGGCAGTCGTTACAGTCCAGAGCTTTCTGAGTCTGCACGTAGGAAGCCTTCGTAGAAGGGGGATTTTTGTCACTTCTGGAAATGTTTGGGGATATGTTTAAAGAAGGCGGCTTCTTCATGTATCCCATCACAATCTGCGCGGTGGTCGGTATGGCGCTGGCGTTGGAACGCTTCGTCTACCTGTTTCTGCGGGCGTCGCTGAATGCCCGGGCATTTATGTCACAGCTGCAGCGGGAACTGTTGGCCGGGAAGATTGAAGACGCATTGAAGCTCTGCAATGCCGAGCCTTCCGCGGCCATCGCACAGGTGATGAAGGCGGGACTGGTACGGGCCGGGCGGCCAGACGCTGAGCTGAAGGCAGCGGTCGAGGAGCAGGTACTGGAGGTACAACCCCAGATTACCCGGCGGCTGGCCTACCTTCCCATGCTGGCAAACGTCGCAACCCTTCTGGGACTGCTGGGCACCATCCAGGGCCTGATCTTCTCCTTTCACGCCGTGTCCGCCGCAGATGCCACCGCGAGAAGTACGGCGTTGGCCGATGGTATCGCCGTAGCCATGTACACCACTTTCTGGGGCCTCTTGGTGGCCATCCCCATCCTGGT
>CAITDR010000336.1 GCA_903891165.1 uncultured Pseudomonadota bacterium | reverse complement strand
CGAAGGAGCTGGGCGGTGATAGCCGTGGCCGGGGTGTCGCGCTCCCCGACTTTATTGACCCACCTGATACCCGCCTCGCCACGCCGGGCACGTAGCCGACCCGACCATACCAGATTCTTCTGGCGTCGGTCGCTATTCCGGTCTATATTCTGACCTATGCACGGGTCATCCATCATGAAGGCCATTCAGATATCGCAGGACATTCTTCCGGTTGGCGAGTTCAAAGCCCATGCCGCCGAGGTGCTTCGTTCGGTTCGTTCATCTGCACGTACCGTTGTGATTACCCAGAATGGAAAACCAGCGGCGGTTTTGATCTCTCCAGAAACATTCGATACACTTACCGAACGGGCACGGTTTGTTTCCGCCGTGGAAGCGGGGCTTGCTGATTCTGAAGCAGGTCGGCTCCTGGAAGATGATGTGTTGGACGGCGTATTGGACGCCGCGTTGGGGCCAGCGTGAGGCTACGATGGACGGAGCAGGCCAGGAACGACCTGCTCCAAATTGGGCGCTACATCGCTCAAGACAAGCCTGGTGCTGCGGGCACATGGGTTCGGCGCCTTCAAAAGCGCGCACGTGACGCGGCGGAAATGCCGCTGATGGGGAGGAAAGTTCCGGAATTTGACCGGGAGGACATCCGGGAGGTAGTCCTTGGCGGGTACCGCCTCGTGTATCGGGTGCGTACGGACGCAATCGAAGTGCTCACGGTGTTTGATGGACGGCGATTGCTCTCCTCTGCGGACCCGCCAGTTTGAAACGGCCATCTTGGGATCGGGAGCCGACTGCACGGATCGAAGGGATCGAGAAGGACGCCGAGGGCCATGGCACGTCGAGTGCTGGCGTGCTCGAAAGAACGGCGGCGATGGCTATCAAAGTGCGGCTGGGGCGGCGATGACAGCGCGGCCGACATCTACCCCGGCGCATCCGGCGAACCTTATGATGGGCAAATCGACGACTGTGATGCCTCGGACGAATACGATGTGGATGGCGACGGCGCCCTCCATCCCTCCGGGGGCGGCGACGACTGCAACGACGACGATGCCGCCGTGAACCCCAACGCCACCGAAGCTGTTGCTGACGGCATGGACAGCAACTGCGACGGCGGCGATTTGTGTTATATCGACGCAGACGGCGACGGCCAGCGCGACGCCGATGGGGCCACCTTGGCCTCCACCGATCTGGACTGTACCGACGCCGGCGAGGCCGAGGAAGCCCTTCCCGACACCGACTGCGACGATGCGACCGCAACCACCTTTGCAGGCGCCGAAGAGCTGTGCGACGGGGTGGACAACTCTTGCGATGGCACGGTGGACGAAGGCTGCGAAGGGGACAGCGAGGCGGTAGACGACTCCGGCAAAGATAGTGGCGAAGATACCGGCAAAGGGGAAGAACCACCCTGCGGTTGCAGCAGCGGCGCCCCCGAGGGTGCGCTGGGGCTCTTGCTCCTCGGCGGACTGGCCCTGCGGCGGCGGTCCCGGCGAGAAGACTGATGGCGCCGTAGCCGGCGACGTAGCGGCCGTCGGCTTGCGGATGGCCTTGGGAACATACAGGGGACAGAAAGGAACACCCGGAGCCCCGCAGCCTGACTCCTCCACCCCCGTGTCAAAGCGGCCATAGGCATCCACTCCTGGCTGAGCCCTGCGGGGCCCTGCCCGGCGAAAATCTCAGTATAGGCGTCTATTATGAGATCGAAGAGGCCCGCAGAGAGGTCAGATGTCTTGAAAAGGCGCTTGCGGCGCTCGGGCCGCACGCGCCTTGCGTGATCGCGACGATCCTCCCCTTATTCCCACCCTTCCTCGCCTCCCCACTCCCCATTCAGCTGCCTCTCCCCCCCATTCAGGCAGTGGGACACCTCCCCATCTGGGCAACTTATCCCTGATGGAACCGGGCTTAGCTTCCCTCCACACAAGGAGCGATCATGACTGGACTTTCCGAACAGTTGGCGGCGGTGGTGGAGAATGTGGGGGCATCTGTCCTTCGGGTGGAGGGCAGGCGAATTGCAAGTGCCGTGGTCTGGAGCCCCGATGTGGTGGTGACGGTGGCCTCGGCGGTGGCCGGCCTGAAGGACGTGCAGCTTCGCGGTGCCGACGGGACGGCCCGCCCGGCAACGGTGGTGGGCTGGGATGTGGGCAGCGATCTGGCCGCCCTTCGCGTGGAGGGCGACCCCCTTCCGGTGCCCGGCTGGAGCGACGGCGAGGCCCTTCGGGTGGGGAACATCAGTCTTGCCTTGGGACGCCCGGGGCCCCGTGTGGAGCCGGCCTGGGGGCTCCTGCGTGATCTGGACGGCGCCTGGCAGAGCGACACGGGCGGACGGATCGACAAGTGGATCGAGGTGGATGGCAGCCTTCCCCGCGGTTTTCCAGGGGGGCCGCTGGTGGATGCGGCGGGCGCGGTGTTGGGGGTGAACAGTCGCTTTCTCAGCCGGGGCGGTGGGACGGTGCCCACGGTCACGGTGCGCCGTGTGGTGGAGGGTCTGCTCAGTGGCCAACACGCCCGCCCGGGCACCCTGGGCGCGGCGCTGTACCCGGTGGAGCTGGAGGAGGGCGGCCGCGGCCTGGTGGTGCTGAAGGTGGATGCCGAGGGGCCCGCGGCGAAGGCGGGGATCAAGCAGGGGGATATTCTTCTCCAGCTTGGGGATTTCACCCTATCGCATCCGGGGCAGTTTTTGCGGTGGCTGGCGGACGGAAAAGCAGGGTTGGAGGTGACGGTGCGCTACCGCCGCGGGGGTGTGGAGCACGAAGGCCCGCTGACCTTCGGCGAGCGTGCGCCGGTGGAGCCGTCGGGAGGCTGCCACAACTGAGCAGCGGCGCCGCTTATGGCCGCAACAGCCCAAAGACGAGGAGCAGGCGACCGGACCTCTCAGGGGCCCGGAGCCACCAATTGCTGCTCCCAGTACACCTCGCCGAGGGGATAGTCCGCCAAATTGTGGTACTTCGCTGCTTCTTCGGTCATACGGTAGCGGCCGAGGGAGAGGCGGGCGGTGGTGGTGCCTGGGGGGGGATCCCAGGTGAGCTCCCGGCTCTCCCCCGGTGCGAGGCGGTTGTCCCCCAACTTTTTGGGGGTCGGCCACCACTCCCAGGTCTGCCCGAGGCGCTCCTCCTGGCGGCCAAGCTCGGTGCCACTTCCGTCCGCAAAAATCACCGTCACCAACAAAAATCGCTCAGGGTCGCCGGTGGGCACCCGATGTCCGGCCTGGCTGTTGCTGAGCTGCAGGCGGATTTTTCCGTCGCTCCAAGAGGCTTCCGCACTCACACCAGGCGGAAATACCCCTTTGGGCGGCGCGATCCCCGCAATTTTGGGGATTCCCGAGCCGGGAAACCAGTGCCGGTGGCCGGTGCTGGGGGCCGCACCCGTGGCGGCGGGACGCTCCACCGGGGGCATGTGGCAGCCCTGGCAGGGGGTGTTTTTGTATGGACCCGCCGCCCACTCCTCCCCGGTGCGGAAGGTGCAGGTGAAGGTTTTTCCAGGATACTCGGCCACCGCCTGGTGACAGCGCAGGCAGAGGTCGGCCGAAAGAAAAATCTCGTCCTTCGCGGTCGGATGGGCGGAGGTCTTGACGCCGGTAGGGCCCTGGATAACCCCATCGCGCACATGGCAGGCGGCACAGGTGATGCCCTCCTGTTGCAACGCAGCATCGAAGTGGGGGTTTGTGGCCCAGCGGGGTTTTTCCACATCATTGTCGGTAAGGCCCAGGGGCAGCTGCGCGTGCTGGACTTGCAGGGGGGTATGGCAATTCTGGCAGAGCCATCGGTTCTCCGACTTGGTCATCTCCGCCTGAAGCTGGGGATCTACCCAGGCCATCGCGTGGGTGGAGACTTTCCACTCGGCGTAGATTTCGCTGTGGCAGCTCCCGCAGGAGGCCGCGGAGAGTGACGGGAGGCCTTCGGGGATCACGCGGCCGTCGGCGAGGGGTTGTTCGTAGATGGGGCGGCTGGCGAGAAATTGTTGCGACGCAGCAAAGGGATCTTTTGGAGGCCCGCTACAGGCACTGCCGCCCCCCAAAAGCAGCACCGGGAGGGCCAACCATCGAAAAGAGCGGCTTGCAAGGCGATTGTATGTCAAGCCACTTCCTCCTCCACCCCTCCTTCCCTATTCCGACCGATCCACCACGGATCCAAAAAAGACACGAAGATCCACAGCATGCCACAGGTGCAGCTCGTCTCCCAGCGCAAACTGGATGCCGTAGTCGATGGCGGCATACTCCGAGAGGAAGCTGACGCCCGCGGTGACATTGTGTTGACCTCCGTCCAGCAGGTAGCCCCCCCTCAGGCCCACCAGCTTCACTATGCCAACTTCAACGCCGGCTCCGAGCCGGGCCTCCTTCCACAACAGCCCCTTTTCTACCGGCACCACCCCATCGACTTCGATGCCCAGAAAATCGCCGGGCGACCAACGGATTCCCCCGTCCAGCTCCCGTGGGGTGCTATCAAAGCCGTTCAGCAACATATTATGAAAGCCTGCGGCCAACGTCAACGATGGAATAGGCTTTCCAGCCGTCCCCGCTCCAAAGTTGAAGCCTCCTGACTTGCCCGACCGCTCCCCGATTTTCCAGTCGTAGCCGCCGGAAATAGAAAAAGAAAGGCGACGATCCAGCAACGGATAGGCAAAAACCAGGCCCACCCCCTGGTGCTCGGCGGGGTCTAAGAGCTGATCGTCGGGATCTTTCCACCCAGGCAGATCATCCCCTTGCAACGCCAAGGTATCGGTGGTCCGATACCAGCGCAACCCCATGGTCACCTGGCTGGTCCGGCTGTCCAGCGCCATGGAGTGCAGATGAAAAGTTTTGTCAGGACCGAAGCCCGCGCCGGCAAGCACGTCGTAGCGGGGATCCAAAGAAGCCGCCGCCACATTTCGCATAAGTGAGCCTGGATCGGCCGAATTTGCCCGACCAGTTTCGCCTGCACCCAACGAACGGGCGCCAAGCTCCTGCGCTTGGGCGCGATTGAGCCCCAAGAACCACAGCGCCCCCAAAATCGTCCACTTGCCGACGTGCATAGCCCTGCTTACTATGGCGGGCCCCCCTGTTGAGCAAGGTGGCTTCTAAAAGGAGATTCCATGACGCCTGAGCGCACCGAGTTCTTTCGCAGTCTCCTCCGGGAGCGCCTGGCCGCCCTTCTGGTCGAGGCCGGCTCCACGGTCACCAACCTGACCGGGGACAAAGAAAACCTGGCCGATCCTATCGATCTGGCAAGTATGGAGTCCAACCGCGACTTCCAGCTGCGTATCCGCGACCGCGAGCGCGTGCTGATCCACAAGATCCAGGAAGCCCTGAAGCGCCTGGAAGACGGGGAGTACGGCATCTGCGTGGCCTGTGGCGATGAGATCTCCGAAAAACGCCTGATTGCGCGCCCGGTTGCGACCCACTGCATCGACTGCAAGACCGAGTTGGAGCAGCTCGAGCGTTCCTCGCGGGACATTTGAAAATGGTGCGCAAGGCGGTTTTCCCGGTCGCAGGGCTGGGAACGCGCTTTTTGCCCGCCACCAAAAGTGTTCCCAAGGAAATGCTGCCACTCTTGGACCGCCCCTGCTTTGCCTATGTGGTGGCGGAGGCGGTAGAGGCGGGAATCACCGAGCTGGTCCTGGTGACTGCACGCGGAAAAACATCGATCGAAGACTACTTTGATCGCTCTCCGGCCCTGGAAGCCAGCTTGGAGGCCTCCGGAAAGCTGGGCCTTCTCGAAGAGGTGCGCGCCATCGCACGCCACGCTAAAATCGTGAGTGTACGCCAGCAAGAAGCGCGTGGCCTTGGTCATGCGGTGCTGACGGCCGCCCCTGCGGTGGGCAACGAAGATTTTGCGGTGATCCTGCCGGACGATATCGTGGATGGATCTCCTCCGGCCATCGGTCAGCTCCTGGCGATCCAGGCGGACTATGGTGGAGCGGTCGTCGCCTTGAAGGAAGTGCCGCGGGAGCACACCAACCGCTACGGCATCTGTGCGGGGTCCTGGCAACGCCCCGATCTGATGCAGATTCAGCGTATGGTGGAGAAGCCAAAGCCTGAAGAGGCACCTTCTACCTCCTCGATTGTCGGTCGCTATGTGCTTCCCGGTCGCATTTTTGAGATCCTGGAGCAGACGCCGCCCGGTCGGGGCGGCGAGATCCAGCTCACCGATGCCATCGCCGTCCTCGCCGCGGAAGGATCCGTTCGGGGTCTTTCCTTCCAGGGGCAGCACTTTGATACGGGACATCCTCTCGGTCTTCTGGAGGCTTCTCTCTATTTCGCCTTACGACGCCCAGACTACGCCGAGGGCGCCCGCGCGCTCCTGGCGCGCCAGCAGCAGCAGCGGGACTCCTGACAGGTCAGTGGATCGACCGTGCCTTTTGAGGGGCGCTCCCCTCAAGAATCGGAGCGGGTTACAATGAAGCCGATGGATTCTACTCTCCGCATCTATGAGGTCAGTCCGCGCGACGGCCTTCAAAATGAGCCTGCAGTGGTCCCCACGGCCGCCAAGCTGGAGCTGATCTCCATGCTCGTACATGCGGGCTGTCGCGATGTGGAGGTGACCAGTTTTGTCCGTCCGCGCTGGGTTCCTCAGCTCGCAGATGCGGTGGAGCTGGTCAGTTTGTTGCCCCAGGTGGAGGGTGTGAACTACTGGGGTCTGGTGCCCAACCAGGTGGGTCTGGAGCGTGCGGTCGAGGGTGGGATCCGCTGTGTAGCCACGGTATTGTCGGCCTCTGAAACGCATAACAAGAAAAACGTGAACCGCACGGTCCGCGAAAGTCTGGCGGCCATCGAAGATGTGATTGCGACGGCCTTGGGCGGCGGGATGCGGGTGCGTGCCTACATCTCCACCGTCTTCGGCTGCCCATATGAGGGGCATGTGGCGCCGGAGGCCTCCCTGGCCATCGCTGAGCGCCTGCTTGCTGCGGGTGCGGAGGAAATTGCCCTGGGAGATACAGTAGGAATGGGGAATCCCCGCCAGGTAGAGGCGGTGGTGGCGCTCTTCGACAAAGCCGGTATCGGCGTCGAAAAACTCTCCATGCACTTCCATGATACACGTGGGACGGCGCTGGCAAACGCATTGGCTGCGTACAACGTGGGTATCCGCACCATCGACGGCTCGGTGGGGGGTCTGGGGGGCTGCCCCTATGCGCCGGGCGCTTCCGGCAACGCATCCACCGAAGATCTGGTGCATATGTTCGAGGCCATGGGCGTGGATACCGGGATTTCCTTGGAGGCTCTCGCCGAGGCGGGGATCTACGCCGAGCAGATGTTGGGTCGCGACCTCCCCGGGCGCTATCACCAGTATTTCCGGGGTGCCCGGCAGCGCGCCAACGCCAGAGCCGCTGGATGACCCGTGCTTTTCTGAAGATCATCAGCGGTGCCCGGCAGGGGCTGAATGTGCCCCTCTCCGGCGACAGCCCGCTGGTGATCGGCCGTCGGGAGGGAGATCTGCTCCTGGACGACTCCCTGGTGAGTGGGCGGCACTGCCAGGTCAGTGCACGCGGGGTGGAGTGGGTGCTCCAGGATCTGGGTTCTACCAACGGAACCACCGTCGATGGCCGCTTGGTGCGGGAGGTGGTGCTGAAGCCCGGCTGTGAGCTCTCCGTCGGCTCCACGCGGATGATTTTGTTCACCTCCGCTGAGGAGACTCAGGCAGAGCCGAAGCCCGGCCAGGAAGTTCCCAAAAACCACCTGGAGATCGCCTGGCTTCTGGACGAGGAGCTGGTGGAGGTCAAAGGTTCGGCGGCGGCCGATGTGATCGGCCAGGATCTGCGGCTGCCGCCGGGGGTACATGCGCTGGTAGAGGTGATCGCCGGAGCGGACCTCGGCAAAATTTTCCGCTTCACCCGCGGGAATGTGAGCATCGGCCGGAAGACCGGGGACATCCCGCTCTCCGATGGGGAGGTGTCGCGTCGGCACTCGGTGATCGAAATCTTCGGAAGAGAGATGATCTTCCTTCGGGATTTTGGCTCCACCAACGGGACCTACCACAACGGGCGGCGGGTGTCGGTGGCGCGGGTACGCTCGGGGGATACCATCGGGGTGGGCAAAACGGTGATGCGCTTGCAGGTGACCCGCTAGATGCTTTTTGCCCTGCTCCTGGGTTTTCTGTTGCCGTTGGTGCTGCGGATGAACGAGGCCCTGGGAAGGACCTTGGGGCTGGCACAGGGTTCGGTGCTGGTGCATGTGGTGGGTGGGATTTTTGGAATTCTGGTGATTCTGCCCTTCTGCGGCCGGGAATGGGTGGGAAAGGTGGGTCTGGTGCCGCTTTGGGCCTGGGGCGGAGGCATCATCGGCACGGGCCTGGTGGTGGTGGCCAGCCGGGGGCTTGCGGCCCTGGGGACGGCCACCTTCACGGCGGTCAGTGTGGCCGCGCAGCTGCTGGCGGGGGCGATCCTGGACCACTATGGCCTTTTTGGTGCGGCGGCCAACCCGGTGACACCGGTAAAAGGGGCGGGTATCTTCTTGCTTATTCTGGGTACTGTATTGGTGGTACGCGGATGATTTTTTTGTTGGCATGTACGGGAAGTAGTGCCGGTGCGGCGCCCTTCCAGATGGTGCAGGTGGCCGAAAAACCAGTGGTAACGGCGATTGTTACCCCGCCCAAGGGGCCGGACATCCCCTGGTTGGCCTCGGCCCCGGGACAGCTCTGGATCCTGGGCGCCCCCACCCCAGCGCTGGACATCTCCAGTCATATGGTTTCGGGCGGAGAAACTGGACTTCTGGGCCTGGCCTTCCATCCGGCCTGGCCAGAGGATCCGCGTATTTTTGTTAATTATACCTATTTAGATTCCAACATGAAACTGTGGACGCGCATCTCCTCTTTTCGTACAAAAGAGACGATGCGGGAGGTGGATCCAGCTTCAGAAGTAGAAATACTTACCTTCCGACAACCCTATTCCAACCACAACAGCGGGGCGCTGGACTTCGGGCCCGACGGGATGTTGTACGCCGCCATCGGGGATGGCGGTTCGGGCGGAGATCCACTCGGCACCGGTCAGGATCGCAGCGATTTTCTGGGGAGCATTCTACGTCTTGACGTGTCAAGCGTGCCCTACAAGGTGCCTGTTGATAACCCCTTTGTTGGGGAGGCGGGCGTTCGGCCGGAGATTTGGCTGTACGGGGTGCGCAACCCCTGGGGGATGCACTTTGATGGGGCACAGCTCTACTTTGCCGACGTGGGGCAGGACAAGTGGGAGGAGGTGAACCGTGCCGTAAAAGGGGGGAACTACGGCTGGAATCGGCTCGAGGCCACCCACTGCTTTAAGGATCCGTCCTGCAGCGCGGAGGGCACCATTGCCCCGCTGGCCGAATATCCTCATGCAGAGGGCCGCTCGGTAACCGGCGGAGTGGTGTACCGTGGGCCAAAAATTCCTGCTTTGGACGGTCGCTATGTCTATGCAGACTTTGCGATGGGCAAGCTGTGGGCGCTGCCCACCGACGGCGGGAACCCCAGCCTGGTGACCACCCTGAAGCAGCAGCCTATCAGTTTTGGCACCGATCGAGCCGGGCGCCTGTACCTGGCGGACTACTCCGGCGGCGTCTACCGCCTGGATCCTCCCTAAGCACGGGCCAAGCGGGTTATAGGCGGCCATGCTCTTCCTCCTGATTGCCTGTG
>CAITDR010000335.1 GCA_903891165.1 uncultured Pseudomonadota bacterium | reverse complement strand
TGATCTTCTGGATGCCCCTGGCCCTGGCCGAACCTGCCCTGGAGCTGCGCTGGAAGGGGGCGCAGGCAGTGTTCCACGTGGAACCACCCGCCGGAGAGCATGTGGGCGAGGCCCCGACCCGGATCCAGGTGGAGCAGGGCGGGCGCAGCCTCCACTTTGAAACCGTGGGGGATCCCGAGGGCCTGGCCTTCCGGCTGAGCCAGGGCCCGCTGCGGGTGGAAGCCGAGCTGGCCTTCTGCACCGACGGATCTACCACCTGCCGCTCCGTACGTTTTTCGGGGGAGGGAGAGGCAAAGGGCCGCAAAGGAAGCCTGTCTTGGGCGCCATTGCCACCTCCTGCGCTGCCGCCCAAGGCCACCAACGGGGCGGTTCGGCTGATCGACTTTGGCGCGGTCTGGTGCCCACCCTGCAACCTGCTTCTGGCGGAGGTGCTGGAGGATCCGGAAGATGCCACCTTGTTGGGCCCTTTTGTGGTTGAGCGGGTGGATGTAGACCGTCCGGAGTCCTGGACGCTCAAAGATCGCTATGCGGTGGGCGGCTACCCCACGATCCTGGCCGTAGATTCGGCGGGCAACGAGGTGGATCGCCTTGTAGGCTATCCGGGGGAGGTTGCCTTTTCGGCGTGGATCTCTTCGCTTTCGGGCCTTACGCCGCTGGCCGAGCTGGAGAAGGGACTGCCGCTGAAGGGGAAAGAGGCGTCCAATGCGGCCAGAAGGTTGGCGGAAGCTGGGAAGTTGGACGCCGCCCGTCGCTACCTGTGGGATGGCGAGGACGGGGTGGATCTGCGGATCGCCCGGCTGCTGTTGGATGGCCACGCCGAGGATGCCCGCTGGCTCTTGGAGCACCAGGCCCCGGAGGGTGGCTGGGTTTTTGATGCCATCGAGCTGCTTCCCCAGGATCCCGGCCTCTTTGTGCCGCTGCTACTCACCGGCGTGGACGCGCCCGCCTACCTGGAGGTGCTGGCCGCCCAGCAGAAGGATGCGGCTGTCTGGAAAGCAGCGGCCATCCTGCTCTATCGGGAGCGGCTGAGCGGCGATCCCCTCGCCGACAAAGGCTACTACACCGGCCTAGCTGACCTCTATGCAGAGGTGGGCCAACGCGCCGAGGCCGAAAAGCTGCTTGCAGGCGCCATCCAGAGCTTCCCGGAGGAGTTCACCTTTCACTATGCCCTGGGTCGGATTCGCCTGGATGCAGGTGATCTTCCGGGTGCAGAGGCGGCGGCACGCAGCGCGCAGACCTATGCCTTTGGGGATCAGCGCCTGCGTGTGGCGATGCTGCTTGCAAAAGTGCTGAAGGCACAGGGGAAAATGGCAGAAGGAAAGGCGGTTCTGGAGGCGATCCTGGTGGAAATCCCTGATCCGCCAGCGGACGTGGATGTGCGTACACGCCGCTATCGGAACGAGATCCAGAAGCTGTTGTTGGATTTCAAGTAGTCCACATATACAGCGGCACATCGACCGGTTAACCCGTCGTCAAGGGGTGCAGTCTTTCGACTGCAGGAACCGGGATGGTCGGGCCGCCATCCCTCTGGCATCTGCCGGAGCTGTTCCTATGGCCGTCCCCTCTCGCCCCGCCCCGCCTGGCGCATGGGCCCCCCTCCAAAAGCTGGCGCGCTACGCCCGGCTTCCGCTGGAGCGCTTTCTCGCGGTAGAGGCAGCCAGTGGTATCCTCCTCCTATTCGCGGCCGTGGTGGCGCTGGTCTTTGCCAACTCGCCCTGGTCGGCGCAGGTGGCCAACTTCTGGGCGCTGAAGCTCGGGATCTCCCTGGGATCCTTGTCCTTTGCCCGGGATCTGGCCTGGATCGTGAACGATGGCCTGATGGTGATCTTCTTTTTTGTGGTGGGTTTGGAGATCCGAAGGGAGATCCACCATGGAGAGCTCTCCGAGCTGCGTCGGGCGGCACTGCCAGTGGCGGCAGCGATCGGCGGAATGATCGCGCCGGCCCTGATCTATCTGGCCATTGCCGGGGATCCGCCCACCCACACCGGCTGGGGGGTGCCCATGGCCACCGACATCGCCTTTGCGGTGGGGGTGTTGGCGCTCCTGGGGCGCCGGGTACCGGCCGCTCTGCGGGTGCTGCTGCTGGCCGTGGCGGTGATCGACGATCTGGGCGCCATTCTGGTGATTGCTCTCTTCTACAGCGAGGGGCTGCACGCGGGCGGCTTTGCCGTGGCCGGAGCGGGCATCGCCGGTGTATTTTTGTTACAGGGGCTTGGGGTACGTTCCAAGCTGGCCTATGTGCTCCCCGGTCTGGTTCTTTGGGCGGGTGTGTACGCTGCAGGTATCCATCCGACCATTGCTGGGGTGATCCTGGGTTTGTTGACACCGGTGCGGGCCTGGGTGGGGGTAGATGGCCTGATTGCGGGCCTGCAGCGCCATGTGGAGGGGGAGGAGCACCTGAAGTCGCTGGAGGGGCATGCGCTGGAGGAGGCCCTTGCCGAGGTCGATCATCTGCGTCGGGAGGCAACGTCGCCTGCAGAGGCCCTGATTGAGTTGCTACATCCCTGGGTGGCCTATGGGATCATGCCGATTTTTGCGCTGGCCAACGCGGGGGTTTCCGTCGGCCACTTCAGTGTGGATGGCGACGCGGGTCGGGTGATCCTGGGGGTGGGGCTGGGGCTTTTGCTCGGGAAACCGCTGGGAATTCTGATTGTAGTCTATCTTACAACATGGTTGGGGTGGGTGGTGTTGCCGCGTGGATTGGGCTTCCAGCACATGCTGGTACTCGGGGTGGTGGCGGGGATCGGTTTTACGATGGCGCTTTTTGTTGCACAGCTTGCCTATGGGGATGTGGCTCTTCTGGACGCGGCCCGTCTGGGCATTCTTCTGGCCAGCGGCGCCGCAGGTGTGGGTGCATTGTTGCTGGGGCGCTTTTTGTTGGAGCCGCCTGTGGAGCCGGGGGTGGCGCTTACGGCGGACGAGGCGGAGGCGTCTACGGAGGCTTGAAGGGATGCCTTCTACCCCGTGGTCGGCGTATGCAGCGCCTTCTGCCGGATGAATTCACTGCGGGTGTGGCTGCCACGCAGACGGTCCAACGCGCGCAGCTCGCTGGCGGTGAGCATCACGTGCACCGGGAATTCCCGGCGTTCGGGTACCTTCCGACCGGGCTTTTGTGGCTCGGGGATCGTCTCCCCGTAGGTGCGCAGCCAAGTGGCGGCGATGGTAGCGTCGTTCTCTCGTCCTAATTTCCGGTTGATCCAGCGCAGTGGCTCGGTTCCGGCTTCGTTTTTGCAGCCGGCATCACACTGCCAGGTAGCCAGCTCGACCTCGATCGTGCGCTCGCCGCGTCGGGCGTAGGCGAGGCGCATCACCTGGCTTGCCGGTTTTTTGCAGACGGGGCAGGATGCTTCGTTTTCCATGGTCATCCTCGGTGAAAGCTCAAAAGGTAGATGTTGTCCCGCTCACAAAGCCGCACCCAGATACGGCCAGAGCCTGACATCGGCAAGAAGATCCAGATGGTTCCCCCCTCTGGGGCCGTACTCGGCATCTGCTCCGAGAAGTCCTGCGCATCCAGCACATAGAGAAATGCGAATATATCCTCAATCTCCCAGCCGAAGTCCCGGATGGCGTAGCTACGTGCGTCCTCCAGCACCAGCACACGATCCTCCCTCAATGCACGATCCAGACGTGCCAGAAAGAGCTGGACGGGGGTTCGTCGTTGGACCATATGGAAGTATATACATGCTTTCCGTCAAGGGCAAGTTGTCCCTTCTCTTAGTCGCCCCCTCACCCTCCAGAATACAACCCCCGCCCATAGCCAATCACCACCTCCCAGCGCGGATCTCCCTTGGTGATGCCCTCCTTGGCGAGCAATTTGGAGATACGCGCCTGGCCGGTGCGGCCTTGTTGGCCGCCCATTTGTACATCTTCCCAGAGCCGTCGGATGGCACCGGCGACGGGGGGAGGGAGCAGTGCGAGGACTTCTTCGGGGGCTTGACCCGTCAAGGTTTTTGATTCGAGGGCGTAGCGGGTGGAGAATTCATCGATCCAAGGATGCCGGCCGGTCTGGCGGAGGGCCGTGGCAAGCTGCTGCAGTGTGAGACGGTGCAGCCGGTGCCGGTGTTTTTCGGGGACACTTTTGAGGAGAAAGGGCCACAGGCCACGGTTCCCCTGGTCTTTCCAGAAGGCGGGGTTCTGGTCGTGGACCAGGAGCACGTAGTGGCCACCTCGGGTGAGTGCGTAGGCTACTTCCCGATAGAACTGGTAGTAGCTGCCAAAGGGGCAGATCGGACCTGCGGAGAGGTCGAAGCCCAGCTCCTCCAGCCGCTCCCAGTAGCGCCTTCCCATTCCTACCAGAGCGCATTTTTCTTGATCGGAGGCTGGGTTTTCGCCGTCGCAGTCTCCTCCTTCCAAGAGGCTACAGCCGCCGAATTCCTGCTCCACCAGCTTGGCCTCGATGTACAGTGGCGCACCGTCCGGTCCGCTGATCTCCATGTCAAAACTGGTGGGTTGCCCGGCATTTTCGTTGAACAGGCTGCGATCCTCTACCTCCAGCCTTGCTCTTGCTCCGGGGCCGGGCCACGGGATTTTTGCAGCTTCAAAGCCTCTGCTCAGGGCGTCCACGTCGCCCTCCTTCATCAGCGGCAACATCAGGTTGAACAGCATGGCCTGGCTGGACAGTGCATGGTGCAGGTATTTGTGGATCGGAAAACCCTCCCCGCTGCTGGCACGAAGCGAACGTTCCGCCAAGATCATCTCTGAAAACTGCGGATCCAGCAGGTTCTGCGGCCAGAGACTGTGCTCCTTTAGGATGTAGGGAGCTTGACCTGTCAAGAGTTCGCGACCCTTGATCCAGGCTGTGGCTGCTTTTTCCATCCGGCTTCGGTAGTCGGCAAAACGGATGGCCATTCCGATTGTACTACTCGTTGGCCAGCTTGTAGTTCAGCACCAGGCACATCACCGGGTTGGGAAGGGTCCCGAAGATCTTTTCCAGGCGGGGATGCTGCTCTTTGGGGGTGAGTGCCGCCACACAGGGTAGCACCACCGACCGGGCCACCACCTCTGCGGTGCGGTCCAACATCCAGCTGCTCTTGGGAACCCCGTCCAGGGCGTCGCTCAGCGTCGGCTTGTTGAAGTTGATCTGGGTTCCGATCCCCCCTCCAAAGTGGATCAGCGGCACATCGGCCGCAAAGTACCGGGCGATCCGGGCGGGTCCAGCGCCGATGCCGTTGTCCCCATCCGGCACCCCACCGGCGTTGGTGCCGAGCTGGTCGGCCAACATCTTCTTCAATGCGGCGGTGTCTTCCCGGTCGTCGCCTGCCAGCTCCACCACACAGGAGGACTGCCCGGCCAGCAGATCTTTGGCCTCGCTGGCGATCAGCACTGCCGGATCGCCGAGGATGCCCGGATTCTGTGCGGTTGCAGCCGTTTTTTTCAAGAGGTCGGAGCGCTTCAGCTCGTCCTGGGTGGGCGAAAGGTCCCCGGTCACATAGGCGTCCAGCGCCGCATCCATGCCCAGCGCCTTGGCCTGTCGCCAGGTCAGTCGCAGCGGGCCCCTTCCGCAGACGTATTCTTCTTGCGAGTCCAGCACCGGGCCAAAATCTCCTGTTCCCAAGTTGGGAATTGCCGCGAGGTAGGGCAGCAACTTCTTGGTGCTCTCGTCGATACCGTCGGTCTTCCCCACCGCCTCTCGCCACCGCGCGAAGGCCTGAGCCTCGGAGCTGCTTTCTTTGTACAACCACTCATATTCTGAGGAGTTGCCGATCAGGTTCCGCGCTCTCCCCTTCACCTTTGCGTAGAAGTCACTGTCCTTTTCCAACAATGCCAACAGCCGGGTGTCGGCCATGATCGAGCCGATCAGCTTCCGGGGGGGCAGATCCATCGCATCCGTTCCCGCCATGCCGCCCAGCGCATCCAGTTGTGCTCGGCAATTCTTGAGCGTCTCGTCACTTTTTCCCAGGAGACTCCGGGATCGAAGCGCATAACACCCCGTCGGGGCCATCATCAGATAGCCCGACAACAACAACAGCGCACTCACGATGAAGCGCGGGGTGAAGATGTAGCCCGATTCCCACAACAGCTTCGCCCGGGCGGCCAGGGCCACCGGGGAGAAGGTGTAGAGGGTGGCCATGATCACCCGCTGCACTTCCGCGATGAAGCCGGCGACGGTAAAACGTTTGCGCATCATGGAGCGTGTGTCGGTACCCTTGCGTGGGTCTACCGGCATCTTCCCCAGCTCTACAATGAACTTCGGCCCCTCCGCGTTCACCAGCGCAAAGGAGTCCCCGTGCCGGATGGCGGTGGGGGTCAGCACCTGCGTCGGCCGCCGTGCGTCTCCCTTCCATACAAAAACCGCAGCGGTACGTTCCACCGGCGAGAGGATCAGCGAGCCCTCCATCTGCCGGATCAGCTTGGCGTGCTCCTTCGCCACGCCAAAATCCTCGGGAACGTGGACATGCACCCGCCCTTTGTCGCTGCCGAAGCGCACCTCCATGTCGGAGAAGGGCCCCAGCTTTCCGCCGCCGAACTCGGGGGCCACATGGATGTAGATCGCAGTCTGGTCCGGGATCATCGCCACTCCCGCCCACAGTATATCCTTTCGCTGCGGCGGCTGGCCGAGGCCAAGTCGATAGAAATGGATCTATCAATCATAGAGTGGCCAGAACGCACATAGACCCCGGCGCGCAAATTGCTCCCATCAAAATAGGCGTGCCCTTCGGCACAGCTCTTGCTAAGACCTTGGCGCGGGGCCATCCCCCCCTTTAAGGAAGACCATGTACAGCCTCCTCGTCTTGACCCTCGGCTGCTCCAAGCTCGCGGAGCAGGTCCCCTCCTTCTCCTCCTCCGGCCCGGAAGCATCCAGCACCACCCCGGCAGAAAGCCAGTTTGAGACCGATCTTGCCCCGGGCGTGGATCTGGCTATCCGCGTCCGCGGTCCCGAGGACTCCCTTCCCGAGGCCCTGGTGGTCAGCTCGCGCAGCCCGATGTTTGGGGCGGCTGAAGTGGGCAATGCGCCGCCCGAGGGTACCGTCCTGGAGATCAGCCCCGCGGTGGAGGGGGCGCTGACGGTGCAGGACCGCTGGACCCTGGTCTTCCGGCCTACCGCGCCTTTTAAGCCCAATACTCCCTACACGGTGACGCTGAAGTCGGTGGTGAGCAAGGACACCGAGGTCAAGCCGCTGAAGCCCCCGGAGGGACCGGGCTGGTCGCACCAATTCCGCACGCCGGAATTCCGGTTCCTGGCGGCGAAGATGGTGGCCTGGGAGAAAAAGCAGCGGATGGTGAAGGTGGCCCTGTCCTGGGCCGGTGCCCCCGCCGATCTCCCCGCCGAGCTGAAGTTGACCTTGGACGGCATTCCCTCTACCGGGAAGGTCAGCCCCGGCAGCAACCCCTACGAGGTGATCGTGGAGATCACCGACCCGATCTTTGGCCAGGAAGCTCCGGTTCCCGTACAGCTCAGCGTCAAGGTGCCTTCGGTGAGTCTGGAGGGTGGCAGTGCCCGCGCCAACAATGCCAACGCAGCGCTGACCCTGGAGTTTGGTCAGCACCCCATGGACATCAAGGCGGTTCGGGTTCGGGAAGGTGCCAACGGCTTCTACCTCGATGTGATCTGCGATGACGACGCGGTCCCTGAAAAAACCTGGTGGTACGACCGGCAGTCCTGGGAGGAGTACAAGATCTCCACCCGCTGTGTGCTGGATGCGGATATGATCAAGTCAGCCGTCCATTTTTCCCCGGCCGTCGAAAACCTGAGCATGGCGCCGGGAGAGGCGGGCTTCCGCATCTTTGGCGACTTTACGCCGGGGACCGACTACCAGATTACCGTGGATGGTGGCGCCATTACCGAGGACGGTGGTACCCTGGTGCGTCGCCACGAGGGCGAGCTGAAGGTGCCCCATCGTACCCCCAAGCTGCAATTTGCCTCCTCCGGCCGCTACCTTCCGCGCTCTGCCTGGCGCAACCTGCCGGTGGTCCACACCAACGTGGAGCGGGTGCGCCTCCAGGTGCGCCATATTCCGGAGTCCAACCTGGTCTTCTGGATGTCTGGCCAGGAGCGCGCCGACGAGCGCAGCTCGAATGTAATCCTCGATACAGAAATCCCCATGGCGGCGCCGCTGGACACCTCGACCACCTCCTTTGTGGATGTGGCCTCCCTGGTGCCCGATGCCGGCAACGGCATCTACGAGCTGCAGCTGGTCAAGATCAACCCCACCAAGGCCGCGGCCGAAGAGGAAGAGGCGGAGAACCAGGACACCGGCCGCCGTGTACCCTCCTCGGACGACTGGCAGCAGGCCTCCGCGGAGGCCACCGCGCGGCTGCTCCGTACCGACATGCACCTGCTCGCCAAGACCTCGGGTGCGGGTCCCAAGGACAAGGTGACCCCGGGCGTGGATGTCTGGGCCATCGATGTCCACTCCAACAACCCCATCGGCGGGGTAGACATCAAGCTGGTGCGTCCCTCCGGTTTTGTGATGGGCACCTGCTCCACCGGCTCGGATGGCCACTGTAAGGTGGAGGTCAAGCAGGACGAGGCGGACACCACCACGCCCATGGCGGTGATCGCCAAAAAGGGCAGCGACCTGACCTACCTCAAGTTCGCCGACCTCCAGATCCCCGTCGAAGGGGACGTGGGCGGTCTGCCCTACCAGACCGAGCAGCCCTACCGGGCCGCCCCCTACCTGGATCGGGGTGTCTATCGCCCCGGCGACACCGCCCATTTGTCTGCGGTGGTGCGCGACGAACAGAATTCGGCCCCCGCAGAAGCGGTGCCGGTGATGGCCCTGCTTCGGGATCCCCAGGGGAAAATTGTCCGCCAGAAAGTCCTGAATGTGAATGCCGCCGGCCTTCTGAACTGGGACATGCCCTTCTCGGATGCGGCCACCACCGGGCGTTGGACGGTGAGCTTGGAGGTGGCCAAGCGCCCCATCGGCTCGCTCTCCTTCCAGGTGGAGGAGTTTGTTCCTGAGCGCATGCGCGCCAGTGCGAAGGCCAAAAAAGCCGCCTACCTCCCTACGGATGCGATGGATGTGCAGGTGGATGCCGCCTGGCTCTTCGGTGCGCCGGCCGATGGCAGCCGCTACCAGCTGGATTGCCGCGTGGAACCTCGGCCTTTCGACCCTCCTGGCCTGGAAGGCTACCGCTTTGGCCCGGCCTCCCTGGATGGGGACGACAACAGCCGCCTGTTGAGTCTGGGTCAGGTGGATGGGGAGCTGGATATGCTGGGGCAAGGTACTCTTTCCTGTCCCACCACCCGTGCTCTGGCCGGTCTGGCGGTGCCTTCGGTGCTGATCGCTCAGACCTCGGTCTTTGAGGGCGACAGCGGCCGCAGTACGGTGGCGACGGCGGAAGTTCCCGTACATCCTGAAAAGTTTTACATCGGCCTGAAGACCAGCGCCCAGAGTGCCGAGACCGGCACCTCCGTCCATTTTGACGGCAAGGTGGTGGACTGGGAGGGGAAGGCGCAGAGTGGCCAGAAGAAGCTGTCGGTGCAGGTGCTGCAGCTACAGGAGGAGAGTGTCTGGACCTGGGATGCGGAGCGTTATCGCAGTACCTACCGGCGCTATCTGCGTCGCGCCAAGGAGAGCGAGCAGGAAGTGGTCAGTGCGGCCGACGGCAGCTTCAGCCTGGATCTGACGCCGGGCAACCGTGGTGCGGGCTGGCTGTTGGTGGTGGACAGCGGCAAGGCCCATACCGAGTACTACCTGCCCGGCGCCATGCGCTGGTGGTGGTGGGATTTTGATATGTCCGTGGATGAAACGCCACGACCCGAGGCTCCCAAGTCCCTGGTCGTGCAGCTTCCCGAGAGTGTCAAAGTCGGCGACACTGTGCCTGTAAAAATCAACGCGCCCTTTGCGGGGCGGGTGTTGTACACGGTGGAGACCGACAATGTGCAGCAGTATGCCTGGAAAGACGTAAAACCCGGCGAAAATACCTGGGAGTTCACCGTCTCTTCCTTCGCGCCCAACCTCTACGTGGGCGCCCTGCTGGTGAAGGATCCGCATATGGAGTCCGCCCAGGCCTTCCTCCCCGACCGCGCCTTCGGTGTGAAGTCGGTGCGGGTGGAGCCGACGGCCTTCACTTCCGAGCTGAAGCTGTCGGTCCCGGCGGAGATCCGGCCCTATTCGCCGCTGAAGGTGGACCTGGACCTGGGTCCCACCACCGAGCCTACCTGGGTGACGGTGGCGGCCGTGGACGAGGGTATTTTGTCATTGACAAAATTCACCGATCCCGACCCCAACAAAGACCTGTTTGCGCGCCGGGCGCTGGGCGTGAGTGGCTACGAAACCATCGGCTGGACGCTGCTTTTTGCGCCGGGAAGCTCGGGAAAGCAGACCGGCGGCGACGCGGCGGGGGGCAGCGGCCGGGTGCAGATGGTCAAGCCGGTGGCCCTCTGGTCGGGTCCGGTGCAGGTGGGACCGGACGGAAAAGCCTCGGTGAGCCTGGATGTTCCTGGCTATCGTGGCGAGCTGCGCGTGATGGCGGTGGCGACGGGACGCAGCAAGGTGGGCCGGGCCTCTGCCAAGGTGAAGGTGCGCGAACCTCTTGTGCTCCAGACTACACTTCCGCGCTTCCTCCTGTTTGGGGATGAGGCCGATGTACCGGTGCGCATCACCAATATGTCCGGTTCTCCGCAGAATGTGACGGTGAAGGTAGAGGTGGAGGGTATTGCAGGCGTCAAAAACCCGCTGGAGGTCACCGGAGGGGGCAGCCTGAAGTTGGGGAAAGACGAAGCGGGCTCGGTCTACTTCCACCTGAAGGGCATGGCCGCGACCGGTGGCGCGCGCTTAAAAGTGGTGGCCAAGGCGGGGAACCTGGAGTCGCATGAGGAGCTGGAGATTCCGCTTCAGCCTCCCCGTCCGCCTGCCCGGGAGATCCGCCGTATCAGCCTGCCCAATGGGGTGACCAACCTGAAAGATCAGCTTTCCGCCTTCATTCCGGGGACGGACTCCACCAGCTTCTGGGTCACCACCAACCCCTACGCCCCGGCGATGAAGCGGATGGAGTACCTGATCCGCTATCCCTATGGTTGTATCGAGCAGACCTCCTCCTCCACCCGGCCGCTGCTCTACATTGGCGAGCTGATGGACAGCGTTCGCCCAGAAAAGAAGGAGAAGCTGGAGGAACTGGTACAGCGTGGGGTGGAGCGCCTCCTGTCGATGCAGACCCCCTCCGGTGGCTTCTCCTACTGGCCCGGCGGCTCCGAGCCCTCCTCCTGGGGCAGCGCCTATGCGACCCACACGCTGTTGGACGCGAAGAAGGCGGGCTATCCGGTGAACGAGGAAGCTCTCGACGATGCCCTCTCCTACCTGGAGCGGGTGACCGAGAGCAACAGCCTCGCGGGTACCAGCGAGAGCGCCTACGCCCACTATGTGCTGGCACTCGGTGGAAAAGGGCGTCCGGCGCAGGCTTCGGCCATGCTGGAACGGGTGAGCAACACCTTCTATTGGGCCAACGAAACCACGATGGTGTTGAAAGCGGCGATGTACCTGGGCGGCGACCGGCGCTACCAGACCGAGCTGCGTACGCCCGACACCTCCCCCATCCTGATGCGCCGCTACAACGGCTGGAATTTCTACTCGGACCTGCGCGAGCGTGGGATGCGCCTGTCCATGTTCCGCGACCTCTTCGGCGACGACCCAGCGGGCGACGCCATGGCCGACTCGGTGGGCTCGGCCCTGATGCGACTGCCCGACTGGGGCTACACCACTCAGGAGCTGGCCTGGGCCATCACCGGCCTCGGAAAATCGGTGGGCAAAGCGCCTACTGGCTTCAAGGCGCCAGTGGTCACACGCGACGGAAGCAGCCTGAAGCCCGGCAAGAGTAAGGGCAACAACGCCACCTATCAGGTGGAGCGCGGCAGCATCGCCGATGAACTGACGATGCAGGTCAACGATAACCTGGGAGGAAAGCTCTATCTGGTGACCACGATGGAGGGCAGCCTGAAGGTGGACGACCGGCCCACCGGCGGGGAGGGTCTGTCGGTGACCCGCAGCTACCACCGGCCCGATGGGGAGCCGCTCACCGGCCAGCCGCGCCTGGGCGATCTGATTTACGTCAAGTTGGAGCTGACCAACACCACGGGTATGTACATGGACAACGTGGCTCTGGTGGACCGGGTGCCCGCCGGCTGGGAGATCGAGAACCCCCGTCTGGGCCGGGGCGGCATGCCCGACTGGCAGGAGCCTGAGGAGCTGTGGGCCACCGATCACATGAACGTGCGTGACGACCGTATCGAGCTGTTCGGCACCATCCAGAGTCGGGGCACGGTGGATGTGGTCTACCAGGTCCGTGCAGTGACGGCGGGAACCTTTGTGTTGCCCGGAACAACTGCCGAGGCCATGTATGATCCGGAGATCTGGGCACGGCTGGGCAATGGATCCGCGGTGGTATTGCCCCTGCACGACTGAGATTTGGTGGAGGGAGGAGCCCAACCCGGGCTCCTCCTTCCCTGACTGAGGGCTGGTTTTGTCTCGTTTCAGTATATATCGAAACGGTATATAAGGCAGAATCCCATGATTTCGCCCCGCTTTTTGGTCACCTCCCTCTTGCTGCTCTGTTTGACTGTACTCTGCGCCTGGCTGTGGCCGCTGCCCCAGCGGATGTTGGGCCAGGACTCGGCGGTGCTGCTCTACCGCGATGGCACCGCGGCCCACGTTTTCCTGTCGGGCGATCAAAAATGGCGCATTCCCGCCACCCGCAGCGACGTGGACCCCGACTACCTTCGTGCCCTGCTCGCTCTGGAAGATGAGCGCTTCCGCTGGCATATGGGCGTGGACCCCATCGCCGTGGGAAGGGCGGTCACCAGCAATATCGCAAGAGGACGGGTGGTGTCTGGGGCTTCCACCCTGACCATGCAGCTTGCGCGGATGTTGGAGCCCCGCCCACGGGTCCTTTCCTCCAAAGCCATTGAAGCCACCCGCGCACTCCAGCTGGAGATCCGTCTAGGAAAAGAAGCGATTCTGGAACAGTATTTGAGCTACCTGCCCTTTGGGCGCAATGTCGAGGGGATTGAGGCAGCTTCTTTCTGGTATTTTGGCCATAGTGCCAAAGATCTGAGCCGCGCCGAGGTGGCGACCTTGTTGGCGGTGCCGCAGGATCCCAACCGACGCTTTCCGAGTCCCGCGAATGAAGTGCGATTAACGGCCGCTCGCCAGACGATTCTCGAAAGCCTGGAGGCCGCCGGGGTCTACGCCCCCTCCTCCGACCCCCTGCCTCCGGTTCCCGCGCGGATCCAGCCCATTCCCCGCCTCGCGCCCCATGCGGCGCTGTGGATGCACCGGCAACTTCCCGGCCTCGCCCGGCTGCGCAGCACCCTGGACGGGGGGCTGCAGCGGCGTGTGGAGAAGGCCTTGGAGCGGGTACGCGCCGAGCGGGCTGCCGAGGGGATCCACAACGTAGCGGTGGTGGTGGTGGACCACAAGACCGCCGAACTACGGGCTTTGGCGGGGAATTTCGACTTCTGGGACCGAGAGCACGGCGGACAGATCCTCTCCTTTGACGAGCCCCGCTCCCCCGGCTCCACCCTCAAACCTTTTGTGTACGCGGCAGCCATCGACCGGGGTATCGCCCTGCCGGGCTTTCTGGTGTCGGATGCGCCGGTGCACTTTGGCAGCTACAGTCCTGAAAATTATGATGGAACATGGTCGGGAATGGTGAGCCTGGAGGAGTCTCTTTCCCGCTCGTTGAACGTGCCCTTTATCCACCTCTTGCAGCAGGTAGGGGTGGAGCCTTTTTTGGGGATGCTGAGAAAGGGAGGAGCAAAGCACCTGAACAGCAACCCCGGCTACTATGGACTGTCGCTGGTGGCGGGCGGGGTGGAGCTGACCCCCTTGGAGCTGGCGGGCATGTACGCCGCCCTGGCCGAGGACGGGCACTATCGGCCGCTCCGTTGGCTGGCCAATAGCGAAGAAGTGGAGGGAATGCCTGTTTTTTCCCCGGGTGCCGCGTGGCTGACTCGACGGGCCCTGAGGCTGCGCGACCGGCCGGACTTCCCCACCCGCGCCACCGTGGCGATGCCCGCGGGAATCCACTGGAAGACAGGAACTTCCTTTGGAAATCGGGATGCCTGGGCGGTGGGCTCTGGCGAACGCTACACCGTGGTGGTGTGGCTGGGGAACCTGGACAACCGCAGCTCCTCTCATCTGATTGGCTCGGAGGTGGCCGCCCCCCTGCTTTTTGACCTGCTGGATGGGCTGGACGACCGGGTCCGCAGCGAAGATCCGGCCCCGGCCGAGCTGGTAGCGGTAGAGGTCTGTGCCCTCTCCGGGCACCCGCCGGGTGCCGCCTGTGGAGAGCGCAGAACCGTGCTGGCCCGCCTCGAAAAAGTACCGACAGAAAGCTGTCCTTTCCACAAGAACGTGGAGATCGACGACCGCGGCTTCCGTGTCCACCCCGCCTGTCGGCAGGGGCCCAGCCGCATCGAGTCGCGGGTGGCCTGGCCCGCCACCGTAAAAGCCTGGCTGGGAAGTAGATTTTCTTCGGAGGCGGAAGTGCCGCCGTGGGCCATTGGCTGTGAGGCACCTGCAGGTAGACCGAACATCCGCTCGCCTTCTCCGGGGATGGTGCTGAGCCTGATCCCGGGGATGCCCGCCGAGGATCAGGAGCTGCCGCTGGAGAGTGTGGGGGGGGATGCGCCCTTCACCTGGTTTGTGGACGGGAAGATGTGGGGGCAAAGCAACGGCGAGCGGCTGTGGTGGACGCCGGTGGTCGGGTCCCACCAGATCATGGTGATGGATGGGGGCGGTGGCAGTGCAACGGTCGGGATAGAGGTGCGAAAAGAGTAGCTTCAACAGGCTGTATTCACGCCGCTTCGATGGCATCCACCGAGAGAAGCTCGGTCAGAATCCAGTCCACCACCTCCGGCCCCACCTCGTCGTGTTGCCAGGCATTCCGATGCAGTGTCGCTCCCGACGCCAAGGAATTCAGAAGATCGAGGAGGAAGGGATGTTCGGGGATACGGAAGAGGCGGCCACAGGCGCCGACCACACGCTGGGATTCCCGAGGGAGAGAGCTGATCCCTCCCCGTGCGACCGCGTGAAAACGGGCGGGCACTTCCGATGGCTCCACCGGCTCGGGAAGGGTGGTGAAGCCGTAGCCGGTCAGCCAGGAGAGTAGCTGATCCTCGGTGCGCTCCCGCACCGAAGGTTGGCCGAGGAAATTGAGAATCTCGGCCACACCTTGCGGAATGGCATCCCGAAAAAAAGGCGGCAGCTCGGGGATGTCCCCGTCGGCGAGGGCGGCGGCCACGGCGTCGGCGCAGAGCTGGGCGGGGTTGCCGCCCCGGAAAAAGCCCAGGCCCAGGGTGGTCGTCAGAAGGTCGGGATCATCGGCGGCGGCAATATGCCAGGCTTCAGCGGGCCAATAGACGATGTCACCGGGCCGTGCCTCCAGGCGCAGCGCCAGATCCAGGTGTTGACGCCAGTCTACGTCGGGAAGGCCATGGTTGCCCAGCGGCTGGAGGCCGGGGGCGAGGGCACTGAAGACCTCGAAGGGCCAGACATAGAAAATTTTTGTGCCTTCCAACACAAATGTGACGACATCCTGGTCGTCCTTGTGGAGGCCGAAAAAGCTCTCGCGGTAGCGACCGGTGAAAACTTCGAGGCTGCAGCCGCCCGCGGGCATTCCTCCCGCAAAAACACCGCCCAGAAGCTGCCGTACCCACCGCCAGACTTCCGGGCGGAGGCACTGGACGTTGTTGAGGATCAGGCCTGGCTGGCGGAGCTGCACCCGATCCAGCCAGCCGGCGAGGTGCTGATCGGCGGGTTGAGGAAGAAGATCCTCGGTCAGGGGCAGCTCCTGGCCATTGCCATAGAGGCGCATTCGGGCGCCCGGCACAGCGGCCAGACTACGCTGGGTGGCCGCCAAAGACAGGTCAAAGGCCCAGGAGGAGGGGAAGATGCCGGCTTTCCGGTGCAGCACCATGGGCTGCCGGGCGGACATCAGCTGCTTGAGGGAAGAGGCCAGGGCTTCCATCGCGGCACCCCCTAACCTGAAAAAGATGGCTCTGGCCGGAACCTGCGCCACCGAGCCGGGACCGGCCAGAGCACATCAAAAGAAAACCGGAAGAGCGGTACTCCTCCGGTCAGGCTTTCAGAAGCGGAAGCGGCCGTTGCCGGTCCCCGCGCGCACACCGGTGCGGACGGTGGGCATCGGGACTCGCTTACAATCGGTCAGCAAGATGGGTTTGTTCATGGGGTCCTCTGCGGAGAAGCAGGGGGCCGGGGCTCTCGGCCCCTGCGGGGTGGGCTCACCGGGGCGGGGCTCTCGCACCGGTGAAGGGGGCTGCGGGAGAGGGGCTCTCCCTCCCGCGGCGGTTTTTTGTTAGAAGCGGAAGCGACCGTTGCCGGTCCCTGCCCGCACACCGGTGCGAACGGAGGGGGTCACGATACGCTTGCAGTCGGTCAGGGAGAGGGGCTTGGACATGGTCTTTTTCCTTGGTTGGGGTGCCGGAGCGGGCTCATCCGGCTGTTCTCCCTCTATGCAAGGCCCGTGCCAGCACTCCCGAACGGACGAACGCCGATTTTGGTGGAAGGGGTGCCTCCAAAACGATGCTCGCGCATTCTTGGAATGCGCGAGCGCGCAGCGCGCACCGGGGATGTGCGGCGTTGCTGAGGGCCTCGGGGCGGCGAAAAGGGAGGAGCGGCTGCTGAGATCAGGTCGGAACCAGGTGCATCAACCAGCCGTTCTCGTTGGGCGCCGCTGGACGAGGGGAGAGGAGGCTGAGATCCCGATGGGTGGCCAGGGCCTGCACCCGAAAGCCCAGCTCGCGGGCAAAGGCGTCGCCGTGCTCGGGGCGAATCATAAAATCTACAGGTTCACCGATAATTTCTACCACCTTAGGCAAGGTCCGACGGTAGAAACCGGCAAGGCCCGGATGCTCCGGCGGCGCAAAGAGGTCCAAAACCCCCTCGCAGCCCCAGGAGGACAAAACCGAGAGGGTGGAACGTACCGCTGCCTCGGGCAGATACATCGACACACCTTCCCAGAAAAACCAGGATCTACGCCCAGATTGAAAGCCGGCCCGCTCCAGGGCATGGGATAGGTTCTCCGTAGAAAAATCCACCGAGATACGGTGCACCGGATCGGGGCGTCCCAGCGCCGCCACTTTGCGGGCCTTCCGGCCGCCGGTCGCCGGGTGATCGATCTCAAAAATCTGAGCATCGCCAAAATTCAGGCGAAAGGCCCGCATATCGTAGCCCGCACCCAGGATCAGTACCTGTTCGAAGGGACCGGAGGCGCGCTCAAAAGTGAGGTCCATCCAGCGGTGTCGAAGGAGGGTGTAGGCCATGGTGCCCAGACCCAATGTCCGATCGGATCGTGAGATGAGCCAGGGACTACGGTTTAATTTCAGAAGAGTTCGCGAGTAGCGGGTCAAAAAATGATGCGCCCAGGGATCGTCCAAAACGCGGGCATCCGCCGGATAGTGCTGCTCCAGGGCGCGCCAGAAGGCGACGGCTTCGGCGGTGGTGCTGGGTTGACCTTCCTTCATACGTCCTCGGCTGGCGTGGCGGGCTTCTATCCCGCCGCTTCTGACCGGGGAGGCCTTTTTCGGGTGCTCAATCTCTGCCTACCCGGGGACCGGAAAACGTGACAGATGTGCTTTGCGACGCACTTATGGGGCGGGGGGGCTGGGGCCAAAAGGGGCGCGAGCAGAGAAAACTTTTTCGCTTGACGACGCAGGAAATTTGCCTGCCTGAGGGCGGGAAAACGGATTGAAATTGCCTGACGACGCGGTGCCTGAGGGCGGGGGTGGGCGGCAGGGGTCGGTTTTCCGAGCAAACAGGCATGGCTAACGACGAAAAGCAGGCTGCAGATTGGAAATGGGCGCGGGAGAAGGGGCTTTGTGGAGGGGTGTCCGCGGCCTGTAGGGAGCCCCCAAGCCGGTCACAATTCTGACCGGGGGTTGGTTTTCCCTTCAAACGAATGTTCCATCACGATGGCTTTTTGGAAATCCGTGCGGGTGGGGCGGATTTCGGGAGGGGGGCACCCCACGGGGCTGGGGAGGGGGGCGTAGCGGATGCCCAACCCCCTCCTCCTAACCGCTCCGGTCATTCTGACCAGGGGGTGGTTTTCCTGCCAAACGCAAAGTACTTACGACAGGGGGACTTGGGGGCTTGGGAGGCCTCCGGGGGGCGGGGCCGGGAGAGAGGGGGGCCGCCCCGTGACCTGGCCGGGGGCTGGAAATGGGCTCGGGGGAGCCCATTTGGAGGGCCGGATCGGGGCAGTCGTAAGTATTTTGCGTTTGCCGAAAAAGCCCTGAGAGGGTCGGAAGAGGGGGATCGGGGTGGGGCGGAAATGGGGCCGGGGGAAGCCATTTCGGAGGGCCTCTCAGGGGCGTCGTCAGCCGGGAGTGTTGGCTGGGAAAACGTGCTGAGGGGGTGGGGTGGGTATAGGGAGGGCGCCGAAATGAGCGCCCCCGCACGCATTTGGAGAGGGAGGCAGGGGCACGTCGTTAGCGAGATGGTGTTCGGAGGGAAAACCGGGGGGAGGGCGAGCGCCGGGGCTGGTCGGGGCGGCAGGGTGCCTGGTTTTCTGGGTTTTTGGGAGGATGTCGGGAGCGGGAGGGTGTTTGTCAGGAAGAGGGGGCGAGGTGGGTTTCGGGGGGAATTGGGGATGGGAATAGGGGGTCGGGAGTGGGATGTGTTGGGTGAGAGTGGGGCGGGGGGAGGTGGGATGGGGTGGGGGAAGGGTGGCGTCGGGAGCGGGTGGGTGTTTGCTCTTTTTGCGCTTTGGGGAGGGAAGTGAAGGGGTGGGAGGAGGGGGGGCGCGAGGGTGGGGGTTGAGTTGGGAAGGGTTGGGAAAACGGGCTGCCCACAGCGGGTGGGTGGTCCAGCGCTGGGCTTGGAAGTGGGGGCGGCACCGGTCTGTGTTGGTTTTCTATGAAATTGGGCTACGGATCGGCCTTGTGCCAGTGACGGACGGCACAGCCGGCCACGGAGGTAGCCCTCCCCTTCCCGGCGAGGGGGATCGGATGTTCCGCACCAGGGGGAAGGGTGGTTTTCTGCGGATTTTCGGCGACGGTTTTTGGTGCAGAATTCGAATAAATATAGGATGTAGCTATATTTATTTAAAACATGATGGCGGTGCAGAGATGCGCGAGATTCTGGCCCTGGTTTTCTGTGGTGGGGGACCGGACGATGGAAGAGGGGCCGCCACGAGGCTCAAATGCGTAAAGGTAGGTAGAATGAGTGGAATTTTGATGTGGCCTGGGAGATTCAGGGGGTGCAGGTGCCGGTGTCGTTATCGGAGAAGCCACAGCGCGGGCTCTGCGTGTCGAAACTCCCGTCTTCTTGGACGCAGGTGCAGTCGGTGTGGCGAAGAGTGTTCCACTCCCAGTGGTCTTGTTCATACTCGCGACAAACCCAAACGCATTTATTTGAATCACAGTAAAAATGGGTACTTCTGCAGGGTTGGCTGGGGGGCGCTGATCCGTCACAGGTACTGGGCCAAGGTGTGCAGCCGGGGGCTTCGGATTCCAGACCTCCTGACCCCAGGCAGTCAAAGATAGGGTGAACCAGGATTTTGCACGACCCCTCTGTCATCAAAAATAGGCATATTCTTGGCGTCCAACGCGCTCGCACGCGTGCACGCGCGAGATATATTCCAGTATG
>CAITDR010000334.1 GCA_903891165.1 uncultured Pseudomonadota bacterium | reverse complement strand
TTTTTTCACCTACCTGATCATCTCCGACATGCTGGACCGGAAGATGGTGCAGCAGGTGATCTACGCGATGTATGGCAGCTCGATTGTGCCCATTCTTTATGGGTTTTTCCAGTGGATTACCGGGACCGGAAACGACATCACCGAAGGCTACAACCGGGTGCAGTCCTCCTTCCACCACCCGGCCCACTTTTCCATGTATCTGGTATACCTCTTCTGTCTGGCCTACTCCGAGCTTCTGGCAGAACGTAGGGCAAACCGTATTTTTCTGACCGGCTACATCGCGTGTTTGGTGGCGTTGGAGGTGGCCACCTATACGCGTATCTCGTGGATGGCGATGCTCTTCTGCTTCGTCTACCTCTCCTGGGTGTACCGAAAATACAGCTACATCCTGGCGGGTGTGATGTCCGGGCTGATCGTCCTGTTGGGCTTTGGTGCCGGCATCATCAGCCGGGTGACCTCGGTGCAGGATGCGCTGGGCAGCGACAACCCCTATGATTTGAACACCTCCGTCGGCTGGCGCCTCTATTTTTGGGACGAGATCCTTCGACGTTTCTGGGAGGCGCCCTGGCTGGGACATGGCTCAGGATCCTCGACCATCCTGGGAATTGAGCTGTTCGGCACCGAGGCAAGTCCGCACAATGGCTACCTGCGCGTGATCTACGAGACCGGTGCGGTGGGCTCGGCCGCTTTTCTATCGGTGTTGGGGGTGATGTTGTACCAGGGCTACCGTCTGGTGCGCTCCAACCTGGGACCACGGGTCACATTTGTGTCCCACGTCTACATAACCATGACAGTTACCTACATCATGCTCAACATGACGGACAATATCCTCGAATACTACGAGGTGGCCATCTACCACTTTGCGGTGCTGTCGCTGGTGGAGTACGCGAACCTGCAGGCCGCCAAGGCCGGGGTGATCGAAGAATCCTACTTTGAAGGCGAACTGGAGCCCGAGGAGCAGGTGGTAGAGGAGCTGAAGGTGCTGGCGGAGGAGCCCGATGGGGAGGAGACTGAGGCGATCAAGCTGGTCTAAAGACGGGGAAACCAAGGGAAAAAGGAAGAGGTACGCTCCTGATAGGCCCGATATTCAGGCCTTCGTTCAGTGATCGTACTTTCCAAGAGTGAAACTCCTGAAACCCGTAGCAACAGCACCGACATGATCAGTGGTCCCACCAGCGTGGGCCAGGCCCCCACTCCCAGTGCCACCCCCCCGATGCCCCACCACATACAGAAATTGCCAAAGTAGTTGGGGTGGCGGCTGTAGCGCCACAGTCCCCGATCCATCACTCGGCCTTTGCTACCAGGATCGGCTTTGAAGGCGGAGAGCTGCGCGTCCGCGATGGACTCAAAGAGGAAGCCCACCCCCCATAGAGAGATGCCCAGCCCATCCACCCACCCCAACGGCGCATCACTGGCGATGGAGGCCAGCAGCGGCAGCCCTACAATCGAGATCAACAGACCTTGAAGTCCGAAGACCACGTACAGGCTCTTCCATCGGAAGGAAGGCCCGTAGCCCGCCCGGATCTTCTGATAGCGTGCATCCTCTCCCTTCCCGTGGTTGCGACGATGTAAATAAATACCCAGCCGCAATCCCCAGGCGGCCACCAGCAGGCTGAGGAGCAAACCACGGGGGCTGCCCCCCTCCATGACCAGCCCGGCCAGCGCCACCACCGAAAATCCCGGCCCCCAAAAACTGTCCACCACGGTCACATCGTCGTGACGCAGGCTATAAAGCCACAGAAAAAGCATTGGAAGAGCCAGCGCGACCAGCGATCCGGCCCATAGCAAAAACATCAGCCCGACAGCTTCTGGAAGCTGCCATCGGCCAGGGCCGCTTCCGTTTCGGAACAGCCACCCACCAGGGTCCCCTTTACAAAAACCTGCGGGAAGGTGGGCCAGCCACTCCACAGCTTGATGGACAGCCGCTGCCGCCACATGGAGAGGTAGTTGCCATATTCCAGGTAGGTATAGGCAATCTTCTTTTCGTCGAGGACACGCCGGGCCTTCTTCACCACCGGGTTCCAGGCCATCCCCACGATCACCACGTTGTTGTTGGCGACGGCCTTTTTGACCTCTTCCACAATATTGCTGTGAAAGCTGTTCATGGCGGTGAGGGCGGCGGCACTGGGCGAGCTATGCAGGGGTCGGGTCATTCGAAAAACTCCAGCCGCAGAGCTAAGCACAGCTTTCGGAACGGGAAGCCCTGGCCCCACCGGGAACGCTCAGATACAAAAGGCCGTGCTCCCCCTCTCGGTGGTGATTCCGGTGCTCAACGAGGCGCGCGCCCTGCCCGGCCTCCTGGCAGGCCTGCGTGGACAGGTGGCGGAGCTGATTGTGGTGGACGGGGGAAGTGAGGATCGAAGTGCGGAAGTGGTGGTGGAGGAAGGAGCACGTCTGCTCCGTTCGGCCCCCGGACGTGGCCCCCAGCTTAATGCCGGGGCCGCAATCGCCACTCAGGAATTGCTCTGGTTTCTGCACGCGGACTCCGGGGTCCCTCCTCAACTTCCTGAGCAGATCGTCGCCGCCGCCCGGCATTTTTCCTGGGGCTGCTGTGCGGTGGACTTCGGCGATCCCGATCCGCGCCTGCGCCTGACCTCGGCGGTGATGAACCACCGGGCGCGTCGGAGTGGCAGCTGCACCGGCGACATGGGAATCTGGGTTCATCGCCGTTTTTTTGAAGAACTTGGTCGCTTTGCGCCCCTATCCGCCCTGGAGGACCTGGACTTCTCTTTCCGCGCCCGCCGTCGTGCCGCCTGGACCGTCGTGGACGGACCATTGCTCAGCTCCTCCCGACGCTGGCGTCGGGAGGGGATGACGCGCACGATCCTGAAAATGTGGACGATCCGGAGTGGCTACTACCTGGGCATCGACCCGAATCTTCTGGCCACCTGGTACCGGAGTCAACCGCGCTGACTTGCGGCCACCAGCACCTCTGCGCTGCCGCCCAACGTGTAGCGCCCCGGCCCCACCAGCACCGTGGTGCCCGCCGCCACCTCCTCCTCCCCCAGCCTCAGGAGCCCTGCCACCACCGTCCAGGCCTCCCAGGCAACCAACGTCGCCACCCGAGCCTGATCAATCCGCAGCCGGGTCAGTGTAAAGTGCTGGTTCTCTATCAAAATCTCCTGCCAACCCTCGGGTGCCCGCCGAGGCACGGGGCGGGAGTCCGTCCGCACCACGGCCACCGCCTTGTCCAGGTGCAGCGGCCGCGCCCGACCCCAGTCGTAGAAGCGGTAGGTCAGCTCGGAAGGCTGCTGCACTTCGTAGAGCAGCACCCCACCACCCAGACTATGGATGGTTCCCGGCGGAATATCGATGACCTCCCCGGCCTGTACGCCGGTCCACCGCAGCTCCGCCTCAATCGCGCCGGTGGCGGCCAGCTCGCGCAGCTCTGCCGCGCCCGGGTCGCGCTTCAGGCCCAGAGCCACCTTTGCAGCGGGTCGGGTACCGATGATGTACCAGGCCTCGGCCTTCCCTTCCGGGCGTCCTTCCAGTTGCATTGCCTGAACATCGTCGGGATGCACCTGCACCGAAAGCTGATCTTCTACATCGATCAACTTGACCAGAAGTGTAAAACCACAGGCCTCCCGAACGCTGCGACCATCGGGAAGCAGACTCGCTCCCCAAACCTCCCAGGACTCACCGATAGGAGTATCTTTCTGATCTTTCCCATAGAGGTTGGCCAGACAAAGCCCTCCCCAGGGAGGGCGGTGGAGTACAGGCAGCGGCCGGAGGATCATCCCACCCTTCCTAGCCCGCGCGCCACCACTCCGGAGCCCTCCACATGAAAACTCAGCCGATCTCCGTCGAGTTTCCAGGTCAGTCTCAGATTTTCTCCAGGTCGTACCGGCTGAAGAAAGCGGACACGCTCCAGTAAAACCAATCGTTTCCCTTGACTAGTCAAGACTTCTTGGAGCCAGCCCACAAGTGCAGCGCCAGGCACCAGGGGCTCCCCCGGAAAATGACCCGGATATTCTGGAAAAATACGCTCTTCCATCAAAAATCGGCGCGTACGCCCAAAAAGGGGCGCGTCGGCAGGTGGGAAAACATGCTCATGGTCAGCTCTCCATCTTCTACGCTGGCAATCGGCATAAAATCGCTCCGCGCGTAGGTGACATTCAGCACCTCCAGGTACACCGACCAGCGCACCCGGGGCAGCGCCTTCCGCCACTCGGCCCGCAGGTCGAGCTGGTGAAAGTCGCCCAGGCGTGTGTCGTTCAGGCCGGTGAGGAGGAGTGTGTCATCGGGACCAGCTTCTACCGAAGACATCGGCCGCCCCGTGTGGTAGTCATAGCGTGCGGTCAGGCGCCACGCAGGTGCGGCCTGCCACTCCAGCGACAGCCCCAGGGTCAGCGGTTGCCACTCTTTTGGACGGACCCGCTGCGGAAAAGTGGCATTCAACGGGTTGATTCGCCAGGAGTCCACGTAGGAGGCGTTCAGTGCGCCGGAGATCCGCTCGCTCCGCAGCGCAAAAAGCAGGTCCACCCCCATATTGTGGCCACTGCCGACGGACAGGTAGCTCTCTCCGGCCACCCGCACCCCGGGGTCGTCGGGGGTTACCGCGAGCTGGTCCAGCTTTGCATAGTAGCCCTCGATGCGTAGAAGTCCACCTTGTCCAATGGGAAGTCCCTGGTCCAGTCCCACCACCACCTGTGCCGAACGCTCCGGCAAGAGATCGGGATTTCCGAAGACCGGGTCAATCAGCAGGGGCTCCTCGATCACCCTTTGGTACAGCCCCGCTGAGATTTTGGGAACCGTAGCCGTCGGGAGTGGAACAGAGAGACCCAGCGAAGGAGAGAGGAGGAAGCGGCCATCTTTCTGGACCCAGGTGCTGCGTACCCCGGCGCGGGTGCGCACCGGCCCATCCCAGGCATGCTGCAGATAGCCCGCGACCGTACCCTGGGGCTCCGGATCCTGGAGCTGTACAAAATCCAACCCATAGTCCCCGATGGGGCTGCTTACAAAAGAAGGGAAGAGGCCGTTGTCTTCTACCGGGCCGCCGTAGTCGTAGAAGCGCAGTGTGCCTGCTGCCCCCGTCTCCAGGCGTCCAGCTTTGCCCAATGGGATCTTCCAGTCACTCCGCGCAAAAAATTGCTGCCGCGTCACATCGCGGCTGGTGGCTCCGGCGAAGTCCCGCGCCATGTGGGAGTCGTCCATACTCCAGGACACCGTACTCTGCCCGGTGAGCCCGGAGGGCGCCGTCCACAGGTGATCCAACGAGGTGAGGTAGAGGACATTCTCCAGCTCAAAGTTGCCGTTGATGTTGATGGTGGACTCATCCGCGGAGTCCACCAGTTTAAGGTGATCACCCGCACGCAACAGCGAGAGCAAGAGCCGATGCTGGCCGGGGCGCCAGGCCAACCGGGCAGAGAGCTCGTCGAACTCGGGCGCGGCGATGGCCTGATCCAGCAGGTTTGCCGCCTTCATCACCGAAAAATAGGCTTCGATATAGGATCGACGGGCCGCAAAGGCGAAGGTTAGATCGTCCCCTTTGCCGATGGGGCCCATCAACAGCGCCCGTGCCCCCGACATGGACAGGTCAATGGCACCATCCAGATCGTGGCGATCATCCTTGGGAGCGCCGTCCCAGGATGTGACTTCCATCACCGCCGATGTGCCCGCGGGCACATCCGCAGGCGGGGTACCCGCAAAAAAACGAACTTCGGCCAGCATGTCGGGGTTGAAGATACTGTTGAAGCCAGCCAGATGGAAAGGGTTGTCCAGTGGCACCCGGTCCAACACAAACACCACCTCCGAAGGAGTGGCACCGCGCACAGAAAAAGTGCCCAGCATGTCGCCATCACTGACGACGCCGGGCAGCTTGTGGACCGCCCGGCTCACATCCTCCAGGGCGCCGGGGGTACTCTCCACGTCGCGACGGGTCAGCGTGTAGGACCCGGTGATTGGCTCGGGTGAAGGCTCGGGACGGCTGCGTTCCACCTCCCGCCAGCGCTGCCGTACCCCCACCACCACCACCTCCTCCGAAGGCCCCAAGGGCACCAGCTCCACGGTGGTGCTTCGGGTCTGTCCTTCCTCGATGGTGAACTCAAAAGTCGCCAGGGCAAAGCCGTCTTTTTCGACCTTTGCCTTCCATTCTCCTGCCTGGAGGAAAGAGGCATCCACAATGCCCAAATCGTTGGCTTGGTACACTTTTTTGCTGCCATCCGTGTGGACCAGCGTCAGGACGGCTCCGGGTACCTCCAGCTCCTCGGCGTCCACAAAGTTGATCCGCACGGTGCCGGGCACGGGATTCCCGGTTTGATCTTCTACTTTCAGCGTAAAGGAGAAAGCGTAGTCCACCGAGGAGGGAGCCGGAACTCCGGCGTGGGTCGCAGGCTGAAAACGGAGCTTTTTGGCGGCTTCCAACGCAGCAAGATCCACATCTTCCCGCAGACCACGCAGGACGGTGGCCTCCACCACCTGCCCGGCCTGGTCCAGGTTCAGCCGCAGCACCACGGTGCCAGTCACCCGGTCGGAAAGGGCCTGGGGTGGATAGGTTGGCGTTGCTCCCTGGGAAAGTACGGGTGGCGTGTCGGGAGGCAGCGGTGCAGTGGGGGGGGAGCTTTGCTCCTCCGGGGGGCCGGGCTCGGCTTCCCGGGGTTCCACAGGAACAGCCTGGGCGAAAAGAGAAGGAAGGAGAAGGAGGATCATGCGGTGATCCGCAGAGTAAGGCTGGCGTCGAGGATGCCGGGAAGCTGCACCCGGAAGCGCTGCAGCGGGCCCCGCTGGACGAGCGCGTCCACCTGAAGGGGGTAAAATTTTCCGCCTTCCACCTCGGGTACCAGAAAGTGGGCGTCCTGCACCTCGACCAGCATCCCCCGATGTCCGGGCTCGGCCACCGCGGCCCGGCCCGCCAATTGTGCGGCCAGCTCCAGAAGTACTGTGCTGAGGTAGCGTCCCTCCGTCGCAAGGGGGTGGTGCAGGGGAAGGTGGACCTGGCCCTCCTCCACCTCAAAAAGCATGGGCGGAGCATGAGGAATCAACGGACCTCCAGGGTGGTTGAGTAGCGGCCCCCCGTCCAGGCCACCTGTCCCTCCCCGGCGTCAAGGCAGGAGAGCAAGGCAAAGAGGTCGGACACCGGGGCCAGCCCGAACACCTCTTCCGGGGCCTTTGTTCCCGGCGGCGCCAAAAACGCGGGCTCTCCCGGCCAACAACGGCGCCGGTGCCAGGCTCCGGGTGCCGTTCCCGCCCCCAACCGCAGCCGCCTCCCCTCCCCCTCCGGCTCAAGCAACAGCGCCACCGCGCCCTCTCCAAGGGTCGAGGTCACTCCGGCGAGGCGAAGGCCATTCTGCACCTCTGGACCTGCTTCATCCCCCATCACCACCATGGCCGCCTTCCGATGGAGTGCCACCCAGACCATCGCCCGTTCCACCAGTAGCAGCCCGGTCTCCGGTCCCGCACAAAGGGTCTCTGAGTGGCCGCGAAGGCCAAAAAGAATGGAGAGGTGGCCCGCGGGGGCGTTGTGAACCGAGTTCTGAAAGGCCAGCGGGCTGGCGCCGGCGGGGCCTTTGGCATGCAGACTGCGCAGGAATTGGAGGGTGGAGCTGTATTCTCCGCAGCTGGTACCCCAGAACAGCGCGATCTCCGGATCCAGGCTCGGTCCCAGGGCTGCGGTCACCACCGCGGCCAGCCGGGCGAGGCGGCTGAGGCGCCGCCAGCTTCCCGCGGGCACACCCTCGGGCCGCACCGGATCGGGCACGGCGCAGATCTCCCCTTCGGCCCTGCAATCTGTGGAAAAGGAGGCTCCTCGGGGTCCCCAGCCTGCCCAGGCCCGGACCACCACCTCCGGCAGGGAGGCTGCCGCCGCCACCTCCTCCTCCCCCCCATGGCTCCGCATAAAAGCCACGGCAGCATTGTGTCCACCGAAGGCAAGATTGACAGACACTCCTAGGTCCTGGCTGTGGCTACGTGTCTGGGCGGAGAGGTCCAGATCGGGCACCGGCTGCTCCAGTGCCCGCAGGCCCGGCACCAGCCCCCGCTGCATACTCTGGAGCAGGAGCACCGCCTCCACAACCCCGGCCGCCCCCAAGGTATGGCCGGTCGCGCCCTTGGTCGCCGACACCAGCGCCCGTGGGCAGGCCGCAAAAATGCCCCGTGCTTCGGCCCCATCGTTGGCGTCGGTACCGGTGGCATGTGCATTCACATGATCCACCTTTTCCGCAGGAATATCCCCCAAGGCTGCCAGAATTGCCCGCCTTACGCCCCCGCCCTGTTCGTCGGGAGCGGTCAGGTGGATGCCGTCGGTACGCACGCCCACACCCACCAGCCGAAAGGGACCCGGGCGACGCTCCAAAAGCAGCCACGCCGCCCCCTCGCCCAGCCACATTCCATCGCGACCCTGATCCATCGGTTTACATTTCGTTTTTGTGTATGCCCCCAGAGAACGGAAGCCCTGGAGGGTGGTACGACAGAAGGCATCCGCACCGACCACCAGCGCCCGGCGGCAGCGCCCGCCCCGGATCAGCTCCGCGGCCACCCCGATGGCCACCGTCCCCGAGGTGCAGGCGGTGGACACGGTCAGCACCGGACCGGTAGCCCCCAGCGTGCTGGCCAGACAGGCCCCCGGTTGATGGGGAAGGTTTGTCCACAACAGATCCAGCGGGTGGGTGGGCGCTTGACCGGAGAGCTGCTGGAAGATGGCGGGCTCCCCCTCGTCCATTCCCGAGGTGGTGGTCGCAAAAACCACCGCAAGACCCTCGGGATCAAAGTCTTGACCCGTCAATACTGATTCCGCCAGCACGTAGCTGCGGTAGCGCCCGGCTGCAACCACCGGCGCCACCGGACCACTCTCCCACCAGTCCGGCGCCCGTCCATCCCCACCCTCCCCGGCACAGATGCGGTCAAAGGCGACAAAATCGCGCCCCAGTGCGGTGAGAAGGCCATAGCGGGAAACGTAGATGGCAGACATGAGCCGGAGAATCTAACCGGTGGCGCCCGGCGGCGACGGGAGCAGGCTATCGCGCCCTCAAAAAGCCAAGCCTCCCTCAGCCCTCCCTCATGCTCTTTCGGCCGCTCACCAACATATTTGCGAAGCCGCCCCCAGAGCAATCCTCCACCCGCAGCTCCTCCAGACCGAGCGCCCGCAGCTGCGCTGTAATCGCAACACTTCCCTGTACGATCACCCCCTCTCCCTTATGCCTTCCCATCGCAACAAACAGCCGCTCGCTGTTCCGCGTCCACCAGCCAGCGAGGCCCCGACCGGGCTCCGGATCGCGCAGGTACAGCCGGCCGCCGGGTCGCAGCAGGCCCACCAGCCGGGCCAGGAGCGTCGCCTGTACCTCCGTCGGCAGGTAGTGCAGCACGTCGATGAGCGTAATCACGTCAAAGCTGCCTTCCACGTTCCGGGCATCCCCGACCCGGAAGTCCAGCTCGTCCAGACCCACGGCCGCACGTTGTGCTCGCTCGATGCGGGTAGCGTCGTGGTCCACGCCGAGAATCTTCAGCTTTTTCCTACCCAACCGCAGGTACAGGCCCAACAGACCCTCCCCACAGCCCACATCCAGCAGCTCCCCCTCCTCCGGCAGGCGCTCCAACAGCGCCCAGAACACCGGATCCCAGCTCACTTTTCCGCGTGCAAAGCCTGCAGCCATCGGCCCGGAGCTGCGGTAGCGTTCAAAAAGCTGTGCGGCCAGCTCGTGCGGCCGCGGCCGGTAGAAGGCCACCTCCATCTTCTGGCGCACCTCCGTCGCAAGGCGTCGGCGCGCGGCCGGAGAGGGCGACGTGGGGACGGGCACTGGATCCTGCACCGCCATATGAAAATAGCTCACTTTTTTCCTGCAAAACGAGCTGCCTTTTGGCAGGGCATCCGCAGTCCCCCGGATCACCACCGGCAGCAGGGGTCGATTTGTCCGCAGAGCGAGCTCGAAGGCACCACGTGAAAAAGGTAGGAGTTCGTTCCCTTCTCCGCGTGTACCCTCGGGAAAAATGGCAATGGTAATACCCTTCCCCAAAAGCTCCTCGCAGCGCGCCAGCCCTTCGACCGTGTCATCCTCCCCCAGCACAACATGGCGTCCAAAGCGCAACATCTGCCCAAAAACCGGCATCTTCCGTACTCCGGGTCGGCCCACCAGCCGCAGCGGAATGGGGAGATGCAGGAGGAAGGGAATATCCAGGCTGGACTGGTGGTTTGCAACGAGAATCCAGGGCCCACCCTGCAGACGCTCCCTCCCCGTGATAGTCACCCGCCAGAAGGGTTCGATGGCAAACATGCCAACGCCCCAGGTCAGCCGTCCAAATGCGGCAGCAACACGACGATCGGGATCCCAGGGTAGGGCAAGAAGCTGGGCGGGCCCCACCACCAAGAAGGTGAACAGCGTGGACAAGCCAAAGAGGAACAGGTTCAAGAGTCCGATAATTCGCAGCAGCATGGCGCTGCTGTGTAGCACGATCCTCCTCTCTCCGGGAACGGCGGGTACGGTGGACGGCCAGATCTGGGTGGAGCTGGGCCGGGTGCAGAAGCTCCAGGCCTCCTTCACCCAGACACAACACAGGGCGATCCTGAAAAATCCGCTGGTCAGCACGGGGACGGTGGCCTTCAGCCGCCCCGACCGCCTGGATTGGAATGTGCTCACGCCGGCGCCCTCCCGATTTTTGTTAGAGGGTTCGGTGGCGACCATGGAGTACCCCGCCCTGGGGGTCTCCGAGCGGGTGGATCTGGGAGCCGTGCCCGAGGCCAACCGCATTGCCACTTCGATGATGGTCTGGTTAAAAGCCGATCCTGCCCAGGTGGAGCGGGAGTTCACCGTCACCTGGCGGCAGGATCCGCCCGGGGCCACCCTGCGCCCCAAAGATGCCAAATTGGCAGGGATCCTCTCCGAGATCCAGTTGAACTTCCTTCCCAGTCCCTGGCGGGTATCCTCGGTGGACCTGAAGGAACCGTCGGGAGACCAGGTACACATCGCCTTCCGAGAGGTGGTGCTGGACGGGCAGAAGGTACCTGACCCATGAAGCGTCGGCTTGGATTTTTAGCCTTTCTCCTGGTCTTCTTTACGGTCCTTGGACTCCAGACCAAGGTGACCAGCGACCTGGAGGCCGCCCTGCCGCAGGGGGGTAGCCTGGGCTCGGGGCTGCGCGAGGCGCGCCGCTTCAGCCTCCTGGATACCCTGGTGGTGGAGCTGGACGGCAGCGATCGTTCGGAAGCAGAATTACACGATGCGGTGGACCAGCTCGGTCCAAAGCTGGCAGCCCTTTCCGAAATTGTCAGCGTCCGCTACAAGTTCGGCCTGCAGGACGGCATTCACCTGCAGCAGCTGGCTGCTCCACACCTTGGCGTGCTCCTACCCGAAAGTCTCCTGAAAGAGCGGCTTTCTCCCCAGGGAATGGAACAGGCGCTGAGTCTGGCGCGTGACAAGCTCTTCTCGCCCGCCGCCGCCCTGGTCAGTCGCCAGCTCTCCAATGATCCCCTGGATCTTTCTGGCGCTTTTAACCAAGCGGCCATGGCCGGGGGCACCCCCGCCGGGGTCCAACTGCGCCAGGGACACCTGCTGTCCGCCGACGGGAAACATGCGTTGATCCTGGTCCGCCCACGAGGGTCGGCGCTGGGAACCATGCCGGACTCCCCGCTCCTGACGCAGTTAGGGGCCACCCTGGCACAGAGCCCCCTGCCCACGCAATGGTTGGGCTCCCACCGTTTTGCCGCCGAGGCCGCCGCCACCATCCAGTCCGAGGTTGGCCTCGCGGTGACGGCGGGGATCGTCCTTCTTTTAACGGTGTTTTTGCTCTCCTTCCGTTCCCTTCGACCGGTGCTCGGCGCTCTGCCCGCCACCCTGTTGGGTGCGGCGACGGCGGCGGCCGCAGCGGGTCTGGCCTCGCCGATCCATGGGATTGCGCTGGCTTTTGGCGGAGCGATGGGCGGCATGGCCGTGGACTACTGGATCCACCTGTACCTGCACACCGTAGCCGGCGGGCCGGTTCCGACCACGGTGCGCGAGCGCTACACGGTAGCGCTTCACACCCTGAAGGAGCTACTCCCTGCGTATGGTATTTCTGTAAGCGCTACTGCCCTGTCTTTTGCGATGCTGGCCACGTCGTCCTACCCGGTGGTGGCCGATCTGGCGGCCATCGGCATGGGCAGCTGTGTGGGGGCACTGCTCTCGGTGGTGGTGGTGGGGCCGGTGGCCTTTGCCTGGGTGGCGAGGCCCCAGGATCGGCTTCCCAATATCCCTTTGCCCGACAAGCTGCCGTTGTGGCTGGCGCTGGGGCTGCTGGCGCTCCTCCTGGGGCTGGGGGGAGCGGCCACCAATGTGGCGTTTAACGGCGATCCCCGTGCCTTGGACGCCCGCCTCCCGGAGACGGCGAAGATTGAACGATCGTTCAATGCCCGCTACGGGGGGGAGAGCACGCTGGCCCTCCATGTGGTGGAGGCGCCCACCCTGGCTGAGGCCCAAGAGCTCCTACGACCAGCAGCGGCGTTGGTCCAGGGTTTTCCGGGCCTGAGTATCCAGGATCCCCTGCGCTGGTTGCCAGCCCCCTCCCAGGTGGCCGAGCGCCAGAAATTGTTGGCCCAACCCCAGCTAGAGGCGGACTTTCTGGCGGCCGCGGAGCGGGTGGGTTTTGACGGAGTGGCGCTTCTTCCCGGCTTTCGGAAGAGCCTGACCGGTCTGGCGGCGCCCGACCTCCAGACCTGGAGCGACAGCGTGGGGGCAGAGGCCCTGGCCCGCACGGTGTCGGTGGGCCCGGATGGGGTGGCGCTGGCGCTGATCCTCCGCGGAGTCAGCCAGGAAGCTGTGGAACATGCGGCACATGAGCTGCAGTTGATGGGCGTGCCGGGTCATTTTGTGTACCCCCCTGCGGTGACCCAGGCGGGCGCGGAGCAGATCCGCAGCGAGCTCTTGACCCGCTCGGGTGGGGCTCTCCTCGCGGTGCTCCTATTTATGTTATTCCGCTACCGGCGTCCGGCGCCGGTATTGGCCGCCGCCCTGCCGTCGCTGGCCGCCGCCGCGGGTACCCTGGGCAGCCTGGCCCTGCTGAAGATCCCGCTGACCCCCGCCTCTGGTCCGGCGCTGGTCCTGGTGCTGGGACTGGCCTTTGACCAGGGGATCTTTATGGTGGAGGCCGATCGGGTGAGCCGCGAGGCCTTCTTGGCCTCCCGCGCGGCCATTCTGATCGCCCTGGCCACGGCCTTTGCGGGTTTTGCGGGACTTACCGTCGCCAGCCATCCCGGTGTTTTTGGGGTGGGCTTGGTGGTGAGCCTGGGCATCTTCTGGACGGCCATCGCCGCTTTTGGGGTGGTGCCCAGCCTCTTGGCGCCCGAAGGAATCGCCTGGCTGGGGCGCTGGGGCCGACGGATCAGCTTTGCGACGGTGGGTCTGGTGCAGGTGGATGCGCTGGCTTCGCTGCTGGGGCGGGTGGAACCCGTCGTGTCGCCGGTTCCTTTGCCAGCCTACAAGGTGGAGGGAGACAGCCGGGATCGTCGCTTTGGACCGAACCGTCTTTTGCGCACGCAGGGGGTCTGGTCTATGGCTCTGACCGGATCTCCCTACCAGATTGGCCAGGCGGTGGCGGCGCTGGCGGGGGAGCAGCGCCTTGCCAACGAAGTGTCGATGCGCGCGGAGTTTGACAAGCATGTTCCCAGCTTTTTCGCGCAATACCTATTGGCGCGCGGAATTCCGCTGTTGGCGCGTTCCTTTGCCGACAGCATTCCCCGGCCCTACCTGGAGGAGATCCAAGGCGGCACCGACTGGGAAGATGATGGCTTTGGATGGGTGGCTCCACCCTTGACACGTAAAGTGTGTATGCATGCGCTTCACGACGTGGGTCAGGCCCTGGTGGACAGCCCGCTGATGGGCTGCACCGGCTTCGTGGCGGGCGGCAGCCGTAGCAGCGACGGTCACTGGTGGATGGGCCGGAACTGGGACTTCGGCGGCGGCCGGATTTTTGATGAGGATAAGGCAGTTATTTATGTACAACGGGAGGGAGCCATCCCCTTTGTCCATGTGGCGATCCTGGGCCTGTCGGGCGTGGTCTCCGGGGTGAACGAGGCGGGAATTGCGGTGACCGTGCTTGCAGGTGCTTCCGATGCTCCTATCCGAATGGCCACCCCGATGATCTTCCTGGTACGCCAGATTCTGGAGGAGGCACGCTCGATCGACGATGCAGTGCGTATCCTGGATGCCGGCAAGGGTTTTGTCTCCGAGGGAATCCTGATTGCCGACGGAAACCGGGGGGAGGCTGCCGTGCTGGAGGTGACCCCAGCGCGGGTGGTGCGCCTGCCCGCGGGCGAGGCGATTGGTATGGCCAACCACTTCCGGGGGGAGGAGCACAAAAACGACAAGGCCAACCTGGATCGCATGGCCGAGGGCACCACGGTGCCGCGCCTTGCACGGGTCGAGGAGCTGCTCGCAGAGGCCCCCATGAACCTGGAGCGGGCCTCGCTGATCCTCCGTGATCGGGCCGCGCCGGGGGGCACCGCCCTGCCCAATGGCCATGAAAGCAGCCTGAATGCCGATATTACCTCGCATGGGGTGATCATTGATGCCACCACCCGCGGCCTTTGGGTGGCCGCTTGGCCCAATGTTTCTGGTGCTTGGCTGCATTTTTCCTTGGATGCGATGAAAGCGGGAAATCTGGAGGCAGAGGTGGCTTTGCCAGCCGACGAACCGCTGCGCGCACTTCGGGTCCATGAAGCACATCGCCTTCGCGACGAGGCCGCAACTCTGGGTACCGAGGCGGCGCTGGAGCGCCTGGACCATGCCGAGGCATTGAACCCCGGAGATCCCCTCACCCTTATCGCGCGTGCCTCCCGACGTATCGAGGCGGGTCGGAAGGAGGAGGCACGCGCCGATCTGGAGCGGGCCCTGGCCACACCGCCCTCCCGGGCCAAAGAACGTCGGGAAGCGGAAACACTTTTGGGGCTGACCCAATGAGAATGGTTGTCTTGTTCGGTACATTTCTACCCTGTGCACCACTGGATGTTTCGGCGCAGACCCAGCTGGCGATCCGCTTTGGGGAGCGGGTGATCGCCGGGACAGGCCTGGTAGAGCTGCATGGCGACAACTATGTGCTGACGCTCCTTTCCCCAGCAGGAACCGCTCTTTTTTCGGTGACGGGCCCTCCCAAGTCTGTGTCGGG
>CAITDR010000333.1 GCA_903891165.1 uncultured Pseudomonadota bacterium | reverse complement strand
CTGTGGATCGACATCGTGAGCCTGTGGTCGTCGTTGGAGGGCTCGATCCTTTTCTGGGGTTTTGTACTTTCTCTCTACATCATCGGCTGCCTGAGCAGCAACGGTGACAAGAACCACGAGACCATGCCCTTCGCCACCGGCGTCTTCTGTACGGTGGGCACGTTTTTTGCTTTATTGCTGGCTGGACCTGCCAATCCCTTCCTCCCCTCCCCCTCTCCTGTCCCCTTGGATGGGCCCGGTCCCAACCCGCTGTTGCAGAACCACATCCTGATGGTGATCCACCCGCCCGCCCTCTACCTGGGCTACGTCGGAATGACCATTCCATTTGGTCTGGCGGTTGGGGCTTTGCTACGTGGGCAGTTGGGTGCCACGCAGATGGCCCCGCTGCGCAACTGGCTGCTGATTCCCTGGACTTTTCTGACCGCCGGGATCGTGCTGGGGGGCTGGTGGGCCTACGAGGTGCTGGGCTGGGGTGGCTATTGGGCATGGGATCCGGTTGAAAATGCTTCGCTGCTTCCCTGGCTTACCGCGACGGCGGCCCTCCACGCGATGATGTTGCCGGGGCGACGTGGCTCGATGAAGGGCTGGACCCTGTCCCTGGTGGTGGCCACATTTTTGTTGACGCTCCTGGGTACCTTTATGACCCGCTCCGGGGTCTTCAACTCGGTGCACTCCTTCTCGCAGTCGGACATCGGTCCCACCTTCCTGGTCTTCATCGCGATCAATCTGCTCGCCTGTGTGGTACTTTTGGCGATGCGGGTGGACCGGATCGAGGGCGAGGGTGCGGTGAAGGCGGTGGTCAGCCGGGAAGCAGCTTTCCTGGTGAACAACCTGCTTTTTGTGGTGCTCACCTTCACGGTGCTGATCGGCACCACCTTCCCGCTGATCACCGAGGCGATCAAGGGGACCAAACTCTCCGTGGGGCAGCCCTACTTCAACCAGATGGCGGTGCCCACCGGGGTGGTGATCCTCTTTCTGATGGGCGTTGGACCTTCTCTCCCCTGGGGCCGCCCATCCGGCGAGCAGATCCGCAAGCTGTTTATTCCGCCGGCACTCACCGCGATGGCGGCGCTGGCCATCGGCCTGAGCCTCGGCCTGCGGGAGCCCTGGCCGCTGGCCACCCTCGCCTGCGCCGGATTTTCCGCCTACGTCACCCTGCGCGAGCTGATCCACCCGATCACCGCGCGGATGGCGGACTACCGGGAACCCTTCCCTCAGGCGCTCCCACGGGCATTCTTCCGGAACCGCCGTCGGTTTGGAGGCTACATTGTGCACGGCGGGATCATCGTGATGATCCTGGCGATCGCCATGTCTTCGGCCTATCGTGTGGACAAACAGGTCACCCTGAAGCCAGGCGAAAGTGCCGAATTCCAGGGCTATACCCTGACCTATCAGGGGCCACGCTTTGAAGAGCAGCCCAACCGCAGCCTGACCATCAGCGACGTACAGGTCACAAAGGGAGGAAGCAGCTTCCTTCTTTCACCGGCGCTCACCACCTATCCGCGGATGGGCAGCCCCATCGGCACCCCCGCCGTGCGGACGGGGGCCACCCACGATCTCTACCTGAGCCTGATGAACCTCTCCCGGGAAGAAGCAGGGATCCACGCCTACTATACTCCTGGTGTGGGTTGGCTGTGGGCGGGTGCCGGGATCGTGCTGCTGGGCAGTCTGATTGCGGGCTGGCCGGGGCGCCGCCGTACCGAGGAAGTGGTGATGGTCTCCAGCGGGGCAGCGCAGGCGGAGTTAGGATGAACCTGAAGTATCTAGCAGTCGGTCTGGCCTTCACCCTGCCTCTGCTCTACTTTATGGGGCGCGGTTTTGACTTCGACCCCCACGAGATCGCCTCCCCTCTGATCGGCAAGGCGGCCCCCGACTTCCGCCTGACGACCGTGGGCGGCGGAGAGGCCGGCCTGGCCGACATCAAGGGCGGGAAGCCGGCGGTGGTCAATTTCTGGGCGACCTGGTGTGTGCCCTGCCGGCAGGAACATCCTCTCCTGCAGCAGGCTGCCCAACGATATGGGGAGAAGGTACAATTCTACGGAATTGTATACCAGGATACAGAGGAGAAAATCCGCGACTGGCTGGGTCCGGCGGGGTCCGTCTACCCCACCCTGGTGGACATGGGCTCACGTACCGCCATCGCCTATGGAGTCTATGGGGTACCGGAGACCTTTTTTGTTGACCGGAACGGGGTGGTGCTGGACAAATATGCCGGTCCCCTGCCCAGCGCCTACCTGATTGGGATGATCGAGAAGCTCCTGGGGGCCTCATGAGCCTGTTTTTTTTATGTCTGGCGCTGGCTGGGGAGCCCGGACTGGGCGGCGGACCGGATCCCCGCACCGTGGTTGGGGAACCGGTCGGCCAGACACTCTCTGGCGACGCTCTGGAGCAGAAAACCAAGGAGATCGCGGTTTTGATCCGCTGCCCGGTTTGCCAGGGATCTTCGGTCGAGGCCAGCCCCTCGGAGTCGGCCCGGGCGATGCGCGACGAGGTGAAGGCGCTGGTGGCCCTGGGCTATGACCGCGACCAGGTCACCGCCTATTTTGTGGCTTCCTACGGAGATTTTATTCTCCTGGAGCCCAAAAAGGAGGGCTTTGCCGTGTGGGTGTGGCTGCTGCCACCGCTCTTCCTGACCGTGGCGGGCATCGGTGTGGCCCTGCACCTGCGCGGCCGGGGGCTGCCTCCTCCCCCGCGCCTGCCGCCTCCGGATCCTGAGCTGGGAGACTATCTGGAGCGAGTACGGAAGGAGACCGCCGGCCAATGACTGACTGGATTCCTGGAATTGTTGCCGCGGTCCTCGGAGCCCTTGGCGGGGCAGTTGTAGCCTGGACTACACGAAATGGGACCCCACTTCCCTCGGTGGAGCGCTCGGAGCAGGTGGAGCTGGAGCGTCAGAAAGAGCTGCTCTACGAGGCACTCCGTGCCTTGGAGCTGGAAAAATCCCGGATGGAGCCCCTGGCCTGGGAGGCGGAGCAACAGCGGCTTCAGGTAGAGGCGGCGCAGGTGCTACGGGCGCTCGATCGCCTCACGGCACAGCTTGCGGCGCCCACGAAGGGGCCGGAGCTGGTCCGCAGCAAACATCCGCAGCTTGTCGGCGCGGCTTGGGGTGCCGGGGTGGTGCTCTTTGCAGGCGCGATCTGGCTGGGGCTGCAGCAGAACACCGCGCCGCGCGCCGAGGGGGGCTCGGTCACCGGTGGTGGAGGTGGGATGGCCGCGGCTCCGGCGGAGGGGGGCCTGAGTGCGGAGCAGGAGGCCGAGCTGGCGGTGCTGGAGTCGGCGGCCAAGGCCAACCCCAACGACTGGATCGCCCAGAATGCCTGGGCACATGGGCTGTTGCGGGCGAACAAGCTGATGGAAGCGTGGAAAATCTCCGAGGCCGTGGTGGCGCAGGACGCCGCCAATCCCGAAGCCCGCACCCACCAGGGCATCGTGCTCTTGGCCATCGGCGAGACCGATATGGCCGTGGGTGTGTTGGACAAAGTACTGGAGAGCAGCCCACAATTTATCGAAGCCCTGACCTACCGGGGGCTGCTGCACCTGCGGAGTGGCGACAAGGCCCTGGCCATCGCGCTGTGGCGGCAGGCCATCGCAGCGGATCCCAGCCAGAAAGACCTGTTGGAACCTCTGATTGCCATGGCCGAGAAGGCGCAGATCCCTCCGTCCAGTGGCGGCGGGGCTACGTCGGGGGGGGCGGGCGGACCGATGTCCGGTGGTGCGGCGTCGGCCGGTGGCGCGGTGGCCGATGGGCCAGGACTGGAGGGAGAAGTACAAATTTCGGCAGAGCTGGCCGCCACGGTACCTGCGGGGACCATCCTCTTTGTTCTGGCGCGCCCAGCGGGGGTGGATCGGGGGCCACCATCGGCAGTCAAGCGTATTCCCATCGAGAGTTTCCCGGTACAATTCAAGTTGGGACCTGGGGATAGTCCGATGGGCGGCGGGCTGGGCGGAGACCTGGTGATCACCGCGCGTATCGACCGGGATGGCAACCCAACCACCCACTCTCCCGACGATCTGGAAGGAAAGAGTGCGGTCGTCCAGCCTGGAGCTTCCGGTCTGGTGATCCAGCTCCAGAAGCCCGCGCCCTGAGCCATGTTGTGGCTGTTGGCCTGCACCCCGCCGCCGAAGCCCGATCTGGTGCTGATCACGGTGGACACACTGCGGGCCGACCGCGTGGGCGCCTATGGAGATTCCCTTGCGCAGACGCCGAATATCGACGCCTTCGCGCAGACGGCGCTATTGTTTCGGGATGCGGTGAGTGCGGCGCCGACCACCCTGCCCTCTCATGCTTCTCTCTTGACTGGTCAATGGCCACGTGGCCATGGTGCGCGTGACAACACACTGTCTTTGACGATGCCCGCGCAGTCCTTGGCCGGGCAATTGGCTCTGAATGGCTGGGCGACGGGGGGCTTTGTGTCGGCGGCGGTGTTGGCCCCCTCCACAGGGATCTCTGCCGGTTTTCAGGTCTATGATGCACCCATCGGTGAGGATGCCGAACGATCCGGTGAGAAGACGGTAGCAGCGGCCATGGAGTGGTGGGCACGGACGCCCTCCCCCCGCTTTTTGTGGGTACACCTCTACGATCCGCATCGTCCCTGGCCGGCAGTGACCGGGGACCCCTACCGCGCCGAAGTGACGACGGCCGACCGCGCTCTCGGCCCGCTGTTGGCAATGTTGCCTGCCGACGCTGCCGTCGTGATCACCGCCGACCACGGCGAGTCGCTGTGGGAGCATGGCGAGCGGGATCACGGGCTGCTGCTGCACCGTGCGGCCACGCGGGTGCCCCTACTGCTGCGTGTACCCGGTCTTGACGCCGGGCCAGCCGCGGCTCCTGAACCGGCAGGAGAGCTTGATATTCAGCGACCATCGGGTGTTGACAATGGCCTGAACCTGGATCCCGTGCCCGACGCTCCCCGTGCCCTTCGGGTGGTCGAGGGAGCGGTGAGCCTGGTGCAGGTGCCGGTCACCCTCGCGGCCTTGGCAGGCATCCCTTTTTCTGGGGAAGGACCTGGTCTTCTCGAAAAAAGCCCGCAGATGGTCGCCTATGCCGAGACCTGGTATCCGGCCGTGGCCTTCGGCTGGAGCCAGCGCTGTATGGTTCAGCAGCAGCAGCAGCGCTGGTATGGCCCTCTTCATCCCTTTGGAACGGATCTTTCTGCTGATCCCGCTGAGCGCTTGCAGGGGGCGGCCTCCCCCCCCCTCTCCACCATAGCGATGCAGCGGGGCTGTGAGGATAGTCCAGTTCTTTCCTATAGCAATACCGAAAAACTCCGAATGTTGGGCTACATGGAAGGAGCGGGCGAGCTACCCGAGGGTGATTTTTCGGCCCTGGCCCGGCTCTACGCGGCAGAAGCCGAAGGGGATCCTGCGAAAGCCGAGCTGCTGTACCGGGCCTTACTTCAGGAACAACCTCGACTGTGGCGGGCATGGGATGGACTGGCGGTGGTGGTCGCCGCGCAGGGTCGCTACAGCGAGGCGCTGGAGCTGCTGAAAAACCCGGAGATTCCTGTGACATCCGGACTGCTGGCCCAGCGGGGACGCCTCGCGCTGGGGCTGGGACATTCGGAGGAGGCCCTGCAGATCGCCCAGCAGCTTCAGAAGGAACAACCTCGATCTCCCGAGGGCTACCAGCTGGAGGTGCTGCTGCGGTTGCAGCAGGAGGAGATCGCGGCGATGGAGGCGGCGGCCCTGCGTGGGCTGGCCGTGGCTCCCGGGGATCCCCGGCTGCTCTACGGGCTGGGCCTGGCACGCCTGCGGCAACGTCGGGATGCCGAAGCCCTCGAAAGCCTCCTCGCGGCCCAAAAAGCTGGATCAGACGCAGATCAGCTTGAAATGTACATTGGCAGCATCCACGAACGTGCCGGGCGGCTCAACGAGGCCCTGGCCGCCTACAGCCGCTGGCGGGATCGGCGTCCCGCCGACAGCCGCGCCTGGGCTGCGCCAGCGTGGATGCTCTACCAGAACGGAAACTGCGTGGATGCACGTCCACTCGCACAGGGCGCGCTGCAGATCCAGGGTACGGATGCGCGGATGTCGGACATCCTCGCCCACTGCCCCTGACTTGCGACGTGACTCTGGATTGAGT
>CAITDR010000332.1 GCA_903891165.1 uncultured Pseudomonadota bacterium | reverse complement strand
GGAGGAGGAGACCGGCCGCCCGATCAAGCTGCTGGTGGCCGATGAGCTGGACATCGCGGTGGCCATCGCCGGGAACTACCGGGCCTAGGCCGCAGCGGTTAAGGCGCCCGCCTACCGGAGCGGGGATGATTTTCCAGAAGATCGGCATTGTGGGCGCAGGGACGATGGGCCACGGTATCGCGCATGTCTCGGCCCTGGCAGGCAGTCAGGTGTTTTTGTACGACACCGGACTGGAGCTGGCCCAGAAGGGGCTGGCAAAGATCAAGGGAAACCTGGATAAGGGGGTGGAGAAGGGCAAGCTCTCCGCCGGGGAGCGTGATGTCGCCCTCGAAAAAATCGTCGCCACTGCGGCGCTGTCGGACTTTGCCGGCTGTGACCTGATCATCGAGGCTATCCCTGAAAAAATGGAGATGAAGAAGGCGCTGTTTGAGCAGTTGGACGGGATCAACCCCCATGCCGTGCTCGCCACCAACACCTCCTCGCTCTCGGTGGCGGCTATTGCCTCCGCCGTCGTGGATCCCAGCCGGGTCATCGGCACCCACTTCTTCAACCCCGTCCACATCATGGCACTCTTGGAGCTGGTGGTCCACGCAGAAACGGCGCCCAAGGTGCTGGATTCCGTGCTGGCCTGGGGTACCGAGATCGGCAAGGAGTGCATCGTGGTTCACGACGCTCCCGGCTTCGCTACATCGCGACTGGGTGTATGTTTAGGCATGGAAGCCATCCGCATGCTGGAGCAGGGCGTTGCCTCTGCCGAAGACATCGACAAGGCGATGGTCCTGGGCTACCGGCACCCCGTCGGCCCGCTGCGCCTCACCGACATGGTGGGCCTGGATGTCCGCATGAACATCGGCAGCTACCTGGCGAAGACCCTGAACAATCCCGCCTTTGAGCCCCCCGCTTTGATGCGGCAGAAGGTGGCCGAGGGGCACCTGGGCCAGAAGAGCGGCCAGGGTTTTTATAAGTGGTAGTGCCTGCCGACGCTGAATGAGCCTTCATTCAGAAAAGGTAGGCAAAGAAGCTACCTATCCGGCCTGTATCAGCGCCACGCGGAACTGATACATCTTTTCAAAAGACTCGTGGAGCTTCCGCCAGGGCAGGTTCTGCGGCATCATGTTGCGCAGCACCAGCCCCTTCCAGGTGCCCGGCCAGCGCTGCTCGGCCACCACCCGCAGCTCGGCCTCGGGCAAGAGCAGGCCATAGGGCATCAGGGCCAGGCTGGGCATCCCTTGCGCGTAGAGCAGGCGATCCGGCGTCAACAGGCTGCGAAGCTGCGCTTCTCCCGGACCGGCACCCCACAGGCGCGGCTGCGCCTCGTTCAGCTCGGCCCCCCAGCCCAGCTCAGGGTGGGTGCCCACCAGCATCGACACCAGGATTCCCGGCATCGTCGGCTTGCTTTCCGAGCCCGGATAGAAGCTCAGCACCAGCGGAGCCTCTCGCCATAGCCCCACACAGCTTGTGGGCCACACCGGCGAATTTTGAAAGGACTCACTCTGGCAGCCTTCAAAAAAAGCCGCCTTACGTAAAGCTTCCGCACGATTCTCTCGGAAGGCCCCCACCGTGGAGATCGAAAAAAGGCCGACGATTCCCAGGAGGGCCAGCCCATAGAGCTGCCCCGGCTTCATCCCGGTCCCGTGGCCAGTACAAACTTCTCCATCCGATAGCGCAGGGCGTAGCGGGTGATTCCGAGCAGGCGGGCCGCGGCGGACTGGTTGCCAGAGGTGCGCTGCAAAGCCTGGATCAACAGACCTTTCTCCACCGCCTCCAGGTCCACGCCATCCTCAGGCAGGACAAAGGGGCAACCCGCCGCGGTGGGCAGGGGTGCATCGGAAAAGCGGAGCTCCGGCGGGAGATCTTCGGCCTGGATCAGGTCGCCCTGCATCAGAATGACGGTGCGCTCGATCACGTTGCGCAGCTCCCGCACATTGCCGGGCCAGCGGTACTTTTGGAGCAGCTCCATCGCCTTGCCCGAGGTGCCCTGAATCTGACGGCCAAAACTCTTGTTGAGGCGGTCGATAAAGGTGCGGGCAAGCAGTGGAATATCTTCGCGGCGCTCGCGCAGGGGCGGCACCTCGATGGGCACCACATGCAGACGAAAAAAGAGATCCTCGCGGAAACGCCCCGCCCGCACCTCTTCGCGAAGGTTCCGGTTGGTGGCGGTGATCACCGCGGTATCCATCGGGATGTCGGCCACACCGCCCACACGGCGGAACTTGCGATTCTCCAGTACCCGCAGCAGCTTCGACTGCATCCCCAGCGGCAATTCCCCGATTTCATCCAGGAAGACCACCCCACCCTTGGCCACCTCCAAGAGCCCCCGCTTGGTGGTGCGGGCATCGGTAAAGGATCCGCGTTCGTGCCCAAAAAGCTCACTTTCCATGAGCTGTTCTGGCAAAGAGGTGCAGTCCACCTCCATAAAGGGGCCACCCTTTCGCGGGCCACGTCCATGGATGGTGCGCGCCACCACTTCCTTGCCCGATCCACTTTCCCCTTGGATTAATACCGTGGGCGCGTCAATACTCTCCAGGCGGCGGAGCGTCTCAAAAACCCGCTGCATGGTCGGCGAAGAGCCGACAATCTGGCCATAGCCACCCCGGTCCCGGTCGCGAAGGTAGTGCACCTCCCGGCGTAAGGCATAGGAGGAGATCGCCCGCCGTACGATCAACAGAACTTCACGGAGATCGAAGGGTTTGGCGATATAGTCCGCAGCACCCAGGCGGGTGGCCTCAATCGCACTTTCCACACCGCCGTGCGCGGTGATCATCACGACGGGAAGGTCGTTATCCGACTCACGAAGGGTGCGCAGCGCGGTCAGGCCGTCCATCACCGGCATCTTCAGGTCCATCAACACCAGGGTCGGCGCCTGGGTGCGCACTTTGTCCACACACTCCTTGCCATTGGCGGCTTCGACCGTCTCAAAGCCTTCCTGCTGGAGGTACTCGCAGAGTGACCAGCGAATCAGCTCTTCGTCGTCACAGACGAGAATGGTATCGGGCATGTGGGACTTCCCCCTCCGGTTGTGTGCTTTAGCACAGTCGGGGACCGATTTCCAGGGTCAATGCAAAAAAAAATCGGGGAGAGTAGCTTTTTCCGCAATGAATGACTTTGGCACCTTTCTTGCATGCACGGGGGCCATGGACTTCGGACTGATCGGCGCAGGGCTGGTGGCGGGGTTGGTGGGCGCCCCCCACTGTGTGGGCATGTGTGGCGGTTTTGCGACGGCCGCTGCAACCCGTCCCTGGGAGGGAGCCGCTTGGCACCTCGGGAAATTGGCTACCTACGCCACCTTGGGTGCGCTCGCGGGCAGCCTGGGGGGTGCGGGCCTGGGCCTGGGCTGGCCGATGGGGCTCGTCTCCGCGCTGCTGCTGGTGTGGTTTGCCGCACGTCTTGCGGGGGTTACCCCTGCATTTTCGTATCGCTTGCCCTGGCTGGAGCGACTTGGGGCGCGTCTCTATCGTGCGGGCGGGCTGCTGGGGAGGCTGGCCTTTGGGGCGGTGTCCGGGCTACTGCCCTGTGGGCTGGTCTATGCCGCCCTCTCGCTGGCCGTGGGGGCGGGCAGTCCGGTCGCGGGCGCCTTGGTGATGGCCGCCTTCGGCCTGGGTACCGTGCCCGCCTTGGCGCTGGCTGCGGGCGCCCTGCGGCGTCTGACCGGGGCAAGGCCCTGGGTACGCCGCGGCGTGGCCCTCGGGGTACTCGTGGCGGGGCTGGCCTCGTTGGCCATGCGCTGGCCGAAGTCCACTCCGGAGCCGCAGGCCTGCCCGCTGCATCCCGGCATGGTTCTTGCACAATAAATTCAAATACTTTCTCATGGAGTCCCGATGCTCTTCCACAGTATTCTCGTTCCGATTGACTTTTCCGAAGCCTCCAAAGCCGCCCTGCGACTGGCGGTGAAGATCGCCAGGGCTTCCAAAGATTCGAGGATTACCCTGCTCCATATCGGGGTCAGCCCGGCGATGACCTGGTCGGACATGACCCACTACGGCGTAGCCGTTCCCGAGAGCCTCGTGAAGCTGCATGAGCAGATGGCCCAGGAGCAGGAGCACATGCTGCGGAAGCTGGGCAACGAAGAGATTCCCGAGGATGTTCTTTGGGCTTGCTCGCTTCGCGAAGGTTTCCCTCCCGAGGAGGTGGTGGCCGAGGTGGAGGCAGGCAAAAATGATCTCATCGTCATGGGAACCCATGGTCGTACCGGTCTTTACCGCGTGCTCTTGGGCTCGGTGGCTGAGCGGGTGCTGCGCGACAGCAAAGTGCCGGTGTTGGTCACCCGTTAATCTTTCTCTCCAGGTTAGGGTGGGGCGGTGCTACTGCCCCTCCTCCTGGCCTGCGCGCCTCGACCCTCTACGTCCGTACCTTGCGACGCGGACGGCGCTTTTTTTGGGCAGGCCAACCTGGAGGGGGAGGAGGAAGTCGCAGACTTCTTCTCCCGCTATTCCTAGGTGGAAGGCGAGCTTTTTGTTCGTGATGTGCTCACGTCGGAGGGGCTGCGCGGGCTGTGTGCGGTCCGGGGGACGCTGGATATCGCCGATGCGCCCCTACAGGAGCTTTGGGGGCTGGAGCGTTTGGGGGAGGTGGAGAGCCTGGCCTTGCGGGATCTGGGCCGCCTGGAAAGTCTGGCGGGTCTGGCGGGGATTTCGGGAACACACACCCTGGTCATTGAGGACGTGGAGCGGCTGCCCAGCCTGATCGGGCTGGCCGAGGGGCTGCCGGTGGAGAGGTTGCGCCTGGAGCTGGAGGGAAGCTGCACGCTGACGGGGCTGGATCTGCCGGAAGAGATGGAGGAAGTTTCTTTTTCCTGTGGAGGGGATGGGGGAGGGGAGCTGGCGGATCTGGGGCGGTTGCGTCGGGTGGGGGAGATGTACGTCGGGGGAAATTTTGGCGCTGTGGAGCTGGGGGTGGAGGAGGTGGAGGAGCTGAACCTGTACATCGATGCCCCGGCGGTGGCCCTTCCGGGGCTTCGGCAGGTGGGGAGGCTGAGCCTGCGCGCGGATATGCCGTCGGTTTTGGAGCTTCCCCGCCTGGAAGTTGCGGAGTCGGTCTCGGTGAGCGGGGACAGCTTCCAGTGGGTGGATCTGGGGGAGCTTGGGGAGGCGAACCGTGTGCAGGTGGCCTCGCCGAGGCTGCAAGAGCTGCGGGGCCTGGGCAGGCTGAAAAGCCTGGAGGGTGGAGTCTATCTGGAAGGCCCCTTGACTCGTCAAGAGGCATTTCCGGGGTTGGAGACCTTGAGTACGCTGCGGATCGCAGCAGCAGAGTGGGAAGATCTTCCTCCATTTCCATCGTTGCAGCAGATCGACTACTCCTTGCAACTGGCCGATATGCCAGCGCTGAATGGGCTGAGTGGCCTCGGGGCCGCCTGGCTTGGCGGCTTTCGGTTGGAGAATCTGGGCCTGATCGATACAACGGATTTGGAAGGCAGGCTTTTGGACGGAGGACGTCTGGAGCTGTACGGCAACGGCTTGCTGAAGCAGGCGGCGGTCTTCGGTGAAGTCCGCTCCGCCTCTACCATTCATGTTCACCACAATTCTGTGCTGGAAAGCCTGAACTTTGCGGAGCTGGTGGAGGTAGAGCGGCTGGAGATCGATGGCAATACCAGCCTCTGCACCCTGAAGCTCCCGAAATTGCTGCGGGTGGAGACGGTCCAGATCACCGGCAATCCCTGCCTCTCCACCTCCGAGATCCTGGCCTTGTTCGAGGGGATCGAGGTCACCGGGGAGCTGACGGTGGAGGAGAATGGGTTGTAGGGCTCAGATACAATTCCCGGGTTATCACACCAGATGTTCACCTATCGCCTGTCTGATTCTCTGAGTCTGGTGATGCCCGAACCCGGCATGGCCGAAGCCATCTACGCGGAGGCCGATCGGAGCCGCAGCACGCTGATGCCGTGGATGCCTTGGGCGGAGCACAACAGCCTGGAGGGCACCCATGCGTGGATCCGCGCTTCCCAGGAGCAGTGGGCGCGGAACGAGGGCTTTCAGGCGGTGATCCTGGAGAATGGGGAGGTAGCCGGGGTGGTGGGCTATGTCTATGCGCGCAGCGGAAGGGCGGAGCTGGGCTATTGGCTGGGCGAGGCTTTTCGGTGGCGCGGCATCATGCGTCGTGCCGTGCGGGTGGTGGCCGAAGATGCACATACACGGCTGAAGATCCACCGGGTAGAGGTTTTGTGCCGGGTGGACAATCTGCGCAGCCGGTCCGTCGCCGAGAGCCTGGGGATCCCGCTGGAGGCGATCATGCGCGGCTGGTGGCCGGACAAAGAGGGCCGCCGGGACATTGCGCTCTATGCACGCATCGCGACGGATCCTTGGGCTGAATGAAGCCTCATTCAGCAACCCTCGGCCAGATCCGCCCCACTTCCGCCTCCAGCAACGCCCGATCTCCATCGTTGCGAATCACTACCGTCGCCACGCGCTCTTTCTCGGCAAGGGGCAATTGGGCGGCCAGCCAACGCTCCACGGTGGTGTCGTCGTAGCCTTCGCGAGTGGCGAGGCGGCGGCGTTGCACGTCCGGGCTCGCACTCACGACGATCAGGCGGTCATAGCGTAGGTAGGAGCCGGTCTCCACCATCAGCGCGGCTTCGATCACTACGGCAGGGGCCGTCTGGGCTTCTATCCAGTGTTCCATCCGCTCCCAGATGCGGGGGTGGGTGATCGACTCCAGCTCCTTTTTTACTGTGGGATCCTGCACAATCTTTGCGCCGAGTGCCCGTCGGTCCAGGCGGCCATCGACGACCACCTCCGGCCAGTGTGCGGCAATCTCAGCCAGGGCAGGCTCCCCCGGCTCCACAATCTGGCGTGCCACCTGGTCCAAATCCAGCACGGGAACACCACGCTCGCGGAGGATCGCCGCGACCGTGCTCTTTCCACAGGCGATGCCCCCGGTCAGGCCAATGGTTTTTACCATACGCCGCCTCCTCCCCCGATCATCCAGCCGTCTGTTTCTCTTTCAGCGCCACCAACGCCTCCGTGATCCGACGTTGGGGGCCTTTTCGCGTCTCGGTGGCCTGGACAGCTTCGATGGCAGGGATTGCGTCAAAGACATCTAACATCGCCAGCATTTCCGCACACGGGGCCACCACGTTGGTATAGGCCAGCGCGTTGGTGCAGGCACCGGGCAGCCGCTGCTCCAGCTCCACCAGGGCGGCACGGGCGTCGTCGTAGGCCAGCGTGCCCACTTTGCCGCGGGCTTCCGTCCGCAGCGCGCGCCGCAGCTGGCCCTGCAACACCCGTGCCGCAAGCAGCCGATCCGAGGGCTTGTCGCCGTCCAGATCGCTCAGGTACTCAGCGGTGGTTTTGTCCGAGGAGGCCGAAGGTGTAGGGGCACCGCCGGTTCCCATCGGATCATCCATCGCCAGTACCATCGGAAAAATCGATAGGAGGAGGCTAATCATCAAACTTCTCGATGTAGCGGAAGATGGTGCGCGGATCTACATCCAGATCCCGCGCGGTCTGTGCTTTATTCCATGCGTTCTGATCCAGCGCCTGCCGGATGTAGTTCTTTTTGAACTCTTCTTCGGCATTGGCCAGGGTTTGAAGCGCCTTTTTGTCCTGGTGGACGATGCCCAGGTCTTCCGGCGTGAGCTGGCCACGATCGGTCATGATCACCGCCTTTTTGATGCGGTTCTCCAGCTCCCGTACATTTCCCGGCCAGTAGTAGCTCTTCATGCCGTTCAGGCAGCCTGCGGTGAAGCTCTTGGCTTTGCTGCCATACTGCTCGGCGTACTTGTTGAGAAGAAACTGGGCGATCTGGTAGATGTCGTCGCCACGATCCCGCAGCGCGGGCAGCTTGAGCGTGACCTCGTTCAGCCGATAGAAGAGATCCTCGCGGAAATTTCCGGAGCGGATCTCTTCGTCGAGATTTTTGTTGGTGGCGGAGAGCACGCGGATGTCCAGCGGGCGCCCCTGGACCTCGCCCACCCGCTCGATGATGCGTTCCTGCAGCACGCGCAGCAGCTTGACCTGCAGCGACATGGGCATCTCGCCGATCTCGTCCAGGAAGATGGTGCCGCCATTGGCGGCTTCAAACTTGCCGATCTTGTCGCTCATTGCCCCGGTGAAGGCGCCCCGTTTGTGTCCAAACAG
>CAITDR010000331.1 GCA_903891165.1 uncultured Pseudomonadota bacterium | reverse complement strand
TCGGCGGAGATGGGTGCAACCCCCACGGTTTTTGCGGCCACCATGCCGGAGGTGGAGGGCGGCGACTACTACGGTCCCAGCTTCCTGGATGTGTGGGGCGCCCCCAAAAAGGTGGGCCGGAATGCTGCCAGCCGCGACGAAGGGGTGGCCAAGCGGCTGTGGGAGGAGAGCGAGCGGCTGACCGGGGTGAAATTCTTGGACTGAATGAATCTTCATTCAGTAAAGAGGCAGGTCAGCCCGGCTCTTTGAAGGGACTGTCCTCCATGTAGGTGGCGATGCCCGACGTGACGCGAGCACGTTCTTCGATAAGAAATTGGCCCACCGCATTGTGTAGACCGGGGTTCCGGAGTCGATGGGCCGAGCGGGTGAGTGTGGGGAGAAAACCACGCGAAAGTTTGTGTTCTCCCTGGGCACCGGCTTCAAACAAGGTGATGCCGCGCGGGATACCCCACTCCAGCAAAGAATAGTAGCAGCACTCAAAATGGAGGCCCGGCACCTCTTCCAGACAGCCCCAATAGCGACCGTAGAGATGGGCCCCTTTCCAGTAGTTGAGCGTGGCCGCAATACGACGGCCGTTGTGGGTGGCGATGGCGGCGACCACCCGATGTCCCAAGCGATCGGGGAGGAGCGCAAAAAAGCGATCCTTGAGGTAGGGAATTGCCCCCATTTTTGCGATGGTGCTTCGGTAACATTCCCGGAGTAAGGCCCAATCTTCGGGCTCCATCTCCGCCCCCGTGAGCACACGCACCTCCACCCCGGCCTCGCGCACCTTCCGACGCTCCCGCTGGATCTCATGGCGACGTTTGCGCGTAAGATCCGCCAGAAAAGCGTCAAAGTTGGCCCAACCCCGACTGCGCCAGTGAAACTGAAGCGAGGCGCGGGGCATCCAGCCGGCTGCAGTCGTCAGCGCCTCCTCCTCCTCCGACAGGAAAAGGATGTGGGAACCTGAAACCTTCTGCTCCGTTGCAAGCTGGTTCAGGAGCGGCAAAAGCAGGCTCCCCTCCCCCATCAGGCGCGGCCCCGTCGCCGGGGTGAAGGGAATCGCCAGGGAGATCTTGGGATAGTAGCGGATCCCGGCGCGATGTGCGGCCTCGGCCCAGCCCCAATCAAAGATATACTCCCCATAAGAATCGCCCCGGAGGTAGGCAGGAGCGGCGGAAAGAAGGCGATCTCCCTCCCAGATGGTCAGGTGCTGGGGGATCCAGGCGCTGCCCCGACCCACCGATCCGGAGTCTTCGAGGGTGGAGAGGAAGGCGTGCTCCACAAAGGGGTTGTGCTCCCCGGCCAGGGCGTCCCAGGCGGTGGGCGAAATTTCATGGAGGGAGGAGAGGATCCGTGCAGAAGGCATTTTTGGAAGATGGCACCCATTGAGAGGGTCGGCAAGGGGCACTTGATCGGAAGGAGAGACAGGCTATAGAATGAGGCATTCTATGGCTTTACAGCCTTCGTCGTGAGCGTTCAGGTCGTTGGCTCGACTTGCCGTCTGCTTCGCGCGAGGCGTTGCTTGCAGCCAAGGCTGCGGTTATTTTTGTCGGAGTACCTCCGTGACAGCGTTGCAAAGAGGGCTTTCCGCCCTCTCTGCACTCTCCCGAGGTAAGGGGCTATCCGCCCCTTACCAATCCTGGACCAGGGCAGGGCTGTGGAACGACGGAACCACGGTGAGGGTGGTTGAGGCGTTGGGATGGTCGTTCCAGAGCCCTCCCTGGACCCTCCTTGGGGAAGAAATGCGAAATATGATTGATGAAATACGGAAATAAAAAACCAACTGCCGCCAAATCGGAACGGTGCCGACTACAATTGCAATATTTTGACACGTCAACCCCACGCAGAAGTGCCGACCTTCGCGAACCAGGGGCAGCTGCGACGGGGTAAAGGAGAGCCTGGACCAGGATCGGGACGGGAGTGCCTGGTGTGAAGACTGTAATGATTTTGACCCAGCCATCAATCCGGCGGTGGTGGAACGCTGCAACGAGCAGGACGACAATTGCGACGGGCAGATCGACGAGGCGGGGGCGACGCTGGCGATGTGGTACCCGGATGTGGATGGGGATGGCTATGGGGATGAGGGGGCGGGGGTGGAGGCTTGTGATCGGCCGCAGGCGAACTACACGTTGCAGGCGGGAGACTGCGACGATGGGGATGCGGAGGTGTTGCCGGGCGGGACCGAAGTCTGCGGCGACGGGTTGGACAATGACTGCGATGGGAGCCCGGGGGCGTGCAGGTTTGAGGGGGAGCTGCAGGAGTCGGCGAGTATGGTGACGGATGATGGGTTGAGGTATAGGGCAACTTCCGGCAATACCGGCGTTGACCTTGGCAATATCGGAGATTGGAATGGAGATGGGCTGGACGACATCTATGTTCAACATTCAATAATCTTGGATGATGACGTTTCCAAGCCCGGCATCGACATTCTGACCGGTCCGTTTGATCGCTATGAGATTGTGGCTTCCGATGCTCGCATGGCCTGGATCCCACCTGCAGACACAACAAATCTGTTTCTACACGTCCTTGGTGACCCCCAACACTCGGGAGAAGGAACCCTTTTGTTGACCGGAACAGGATACGCTTCCCTCCTTCAGCGGGCACAGGTGGGTGAGTTATCCACGTCCAATGGGCTTACCCCCTTGCCCATAGATATCCAAGGGTTCTGCATCTTTGCAGGTACCGGCGATGTCACCGGTGATGGGACTGATGCCTTGATCATCAACTCCGTGGAGGTGATTGAAGACACTATTCACAGTTACCTCTCTTCCAAAGCCCTTCCACTTGATACACAAACTGGCATTTCAAACAGAACAACACTGATTGATGCGCCCTCAAATTTTTTGATTACCCCATGGTTTGAAGACATAAATCAAGACGGGATTGACGATATAGCAGGATACAGTATGCCGATAGAGAGTGGGAGCGTGGTGGACAGTGTGGTGACCTTTCTGGGGCCGCTTTCAGCTCCGCTGCAACTCTCTGACGCCGATACCAACATCCAGTTTGAAGGGACCGATGTGTTAGCCTCCTCGGTGCCTGGAGACGCCGATGCCGACGGCTCCCCAGACATATGGCTGGTGAAAGATGCCCGCACCGCCTACTCTGTTCCCATCCACAGCGGAAGCTACGACGCGGCCGACGAATTCCGCCTGCGGTTGGTCTCCGAGCCCAACCTGCAAGAAGACGGCACCGAGACGGGGTTTGGGACACCCACCGTCCAGGACATCGACGAAGACGGCTATGACGATGTCGTAGTGACCCGCCCCACCTGGTACTCCGAAACCGACCAGGCCACCATCGGGAAGGTGTACTTCCTCTACGGCCCCCTCTCCGGCTCGATAGACTTGGCCGACGCCAACGCCACCGTTACCGGGAGCAGCTACCTGGAGGTGGAGAACCTGGGCTGGTCCATGCTCACCGGCTACTTCGATGACCAGGACGGCTTGGACATCTTTCTGGCTTCCTACGTCTCAGATGATGTCGTGCGTACCGACCGGTTGGGGTTGTATACGCACGACTGGTGAGCACTCCCGTATGGGGGGAAGGCAAGTGCCGATAGCCGCTACCTACAGGTCTGCGTTGCGGACGACGTTGAATCGATTTGAAGGCAGGTCACAATAATGTCAGTGCAGGACGGAAGATTCAAGGTTCCCGTCTGGCCACACGATCTTGTGACCGTAAACCCATTCACTACCGTACAACCTCCGCCCGAGGTGTCGCACCCGCCTATGTTCGAATACTTCTTATCATTGAAACCATTACAGTTATAATCGTAGCTCGTATCTCCCCGCGTATTGGAGAAGTAGGCAGTTTGACCCGGTTTGGCGCTTGAGTTACTGTCGTAGCAATCTGTGTTGGACACGGATGTGTAATAGCCGCTCGGACTACAGGTACAACGTCCGGAAACACTGCCAGATCCGTATCCGTCCGAGTCCCCATCATAATAGTACGTCGTACACCCACTCGCATTCTGCTCATCCACACTGCCATCACAGTCGTTGTCGCGGCTGTCGCAGGTCTCCACCCCGCCCGGCTTGTCCGAGGCATTGCTGTCGTTACAATCCGAAGAATTGCTGACGTAGCCTGCAGGCTGAGAGCAGGAGGCCTGCGTCGTGGCGCCACCGTAGCCGTCGCCGTCGCC
>CAITDR010000330.1 GCA_903891165.1 uncultured Pseudomonadota bacterium | reverse complement strand
CTCACATCAGTGGTACCTATGATGAGGCCGGGTTTGGCACTCAAGTGATTCCCTGTGGGAACATTGCGGGCGATGCGGGAGACGACTTTCTCGTAACTGCCCCGGTTCACGGCGCAGCAGACAGCTACCAAGGCCGGGTTTTCCTCTTCGCGGGTGGAATGACCGGCGAGACGCTAGACAGCAACGCGGTGCTCACCATTGCGGGAGAAGACCAGACCTACGCTGGTTATGGTGCAGGATTTGCCGATTCCAATGGCGACGGTATGCAAGATTTTCTGGTGGGGGCACCGGGCGGCGACGCCTTCTATGTGGTGTATGGCCCCGCGACAGGGTTGGTCTCCCTGGCAGATGCGGATGTGAAATTGCTGGGGATCGGCGGGGAAGCGCTGGGCTACACACTGACCCCGGCAGGAGATGCGGACGGGGATGGTCTGGATGATAGCTGGGTAGGTGCCTACTACGGTGCGCTGGGTGGTACCGACTCTGGGACTGCATACCTTGTACCTGGCTTTGCACAATCTGGTACCGCGCGTGGTGTGGCCCTGGCGACCCTGGTGGGCGAAGCGGCGGGGGACTACTTCGGGCTGCCGCTGCAAGTGGGAGACCAGGACGAGGACGGCCACAACGACCTGTTCGCAGCGGCCATTGGACAGGATCAGGGCGGATCATTAGGGGGAAAGGCTTACCTCTTCTATGGACCTCTTGCCGGGAGTCTCGATGCGTCGGACGCCGATGCCACACACGTAGGCTGGGCAGAGGGTGCCAACGCGGGAAACAACCTCGGCTTCCTCGGAGACGTGAACGGCGATGGCCTCCGCGACATGTATGTGAGCGAGCCCTTTGGCGGGGCTGCGGCCCGCATCTCCATCCTCTTCGGCTACTCCTATTAAAAATGTGCCTCCTCCTCCCATTTTTTGACGGTAGAGATTTGTCTACCAAGCGGTAGAATTCTCTCTACTACTTGGTAGGGGAGCCCAACAGGACGGTGGAGGAAGCAGCGCTCTGGCATGTCCCCCGCAAAATTACGCCGCCAACGCCGCTTGCCGCACCCCCGCAAGAATCTCCACCAGCTCGCCCACCTCGCCCTCCGAGAACAGCGCATTGGGCCCCTCGGGAATTCTGTCCGTAAAGGGGGAATCATAGAGCGCGGCGGCGTCCATCACCCCGCACTCAGTCAGGTGGTCGATGATCATGTTGACGAAGTGCGTCTGGTTGGCCGTGAAGCTTTTTCGTGCCAGAAACAGCCCAAAAGCCTGCTTGGCCGCCTCCCGATCCAGACCCACAAGCGAGCGCACGAACAGCCCGAGTCCCTGGTTTTCCGCCTTCGCCCGCGCCAGGGTCTCGGTGGTGCCGCCGCCCTCCTCCATCAACATCCGCTCCAATTCCTCCAGATCGGTTTTTGTCAGGGGCCGGTTCATCCGCAGCTTGTGGATGGTCAAATGCCGCTCATGCGCCCGTAGATAGGCACGGGCCTTCGCCCGGAAGCGCTCGAAGGTGGCACCGGCCACCACCGGGGTCAGCGCCACCTCTACCGGTGTGCCCACCTCATCCTCAAAACTCGTATAGATCGGCTTTCTTTTTACCTTGTCGATGAGCTTGATCAAGCCGCGCAGCCGACAGCGTACCCGCTCCAACATCGGCAGCGTCACATCCTCCCACCAGCTCTCGGTCTGCAGATCCTGGATCAGCAGGATCTGCTCTTTTACCATCGGGATCGAGACTTTTTCCTCCAGCAGGCCCGCGATCTCCACCACCTGCTTCCGCAGCCGCGCGTAGCCCACCTCCGCCCTTAGCCGCGCCAGCTGCAGGTTCAACAGCAGCAGATCAAAGCGTTTGGCCTCCTCCCCGTCGCTCTCCAGCTCCGTGGGTAGACCGGCCACTTCCTGAGCCAGCGCCCCCAGCTCCTCCACCGTGGGGCGCCCCCAGGCGACCACCTCTCGGAACCGCTCCACCAGCCGCCGCCGAGGACGCACCACAAAATTGTCGAGGTTCATCGCAGCGACCTCTTGCTGCAATAGCCCGGCCGCCGCTTGCCGAAGCTGCCGGTCGGTGTGTACCTCGCCGCCGTAGTCCGGCTCCTCTCCCCCCGCTCCGGTCCCGATCACTGCCCGATCCAGCGCCCCGATCAGCTCCAGCCGCCCCCGGAAAATCCGCGTTCCCAGCGACACTCCCAGCGATCCTTCCGTCGCCTCCGGGTTGGCCTTAAAATATTCAAGGTTTTGGCAAAAATCGAAGATGTAGAAAAATGCCTTATCCTGGCCCGGCCCGAACAGGTTTTTGCACAGCCGGGTTCCCCGCCCCACCATCTGCCAGAACTTGGTCTTGGAACGTACCAACTTGAAGAAGACCAGGTTCACCACCTCCGGTACATCCACCCCCGTGTCCAACATATCCACCGACAGGGCAATGTGCGGCTCCTTCTCCACCATCGAAAAATCGTCGATCAGGCTCTGCGCATAGGGCAGCTTGCAGTGGATCACCCGCGCAAAAGCACCCTTGTAGTGCGGATAGTGGTGGTCGAAGCGCCCGGCGATGAACTCTGCATGTTTCTGGTTTTTCGCAAAGACGATGGTCTTGCCCAGCCGATCCCCGCCGGCCACCTTCTGGCCGTGGGTCATCAGGTGCTCCAGCACCCGATCCACGGTATCGCTGTTAAAAAGCCAGGTATTGACCGCCTCCGCGTCCACATGCTCGGGTGTCCCCTCCTCTTCCTCCCACTCCAGCTCGTCCCACTGCTCCTTCTCCTCCTCGCTCAACTGATCGTAGCGGATACCCTCTCTCTGGAATTTCAGTGGCACCGACACCGCCTTGGCGGGCACCAGAAAGCCATCGCCAACCGCTTCTTCCAGCGTGTAGGCGTCGGTAGGCACCCCCCGCTCCAGATCGAAGATCTTGTAGGTGTTCACATCGATCTCGTCCTTGGGTGTGGCGGTCAGACCCACCAGGAGTGCGTCAAAATACTGGAAGATCTCCCCATATTTCTGGTAGACCGACCGGTGGGCCTCGTCGATGATGATCAGATCGAAGTAGCCCGGCCCAAAACGTTTCTTTCCCGCCCGGAATTCGTCGATCAGACCCATCATCGTGGGGTAGGTACTCACATAGACCCGCCCCTCGCTGTCCTTCTCGGTCACCAGGTTCACCGGCGCCACCTCCGGCAGGTGGGTCTTAAAAGCACCCACCGCCTGCTTGACCAGCGCCAGCCTATCCGCCAGAAAAAGCACACGCTTGGCCCAATTACAGGCCATCAACTGCTGTACCAGCGCGATCACCGTCCGTGTCTTCCCGGCGCCGGTGGCCATCACCACCAGGGCTTTGCGCTCGGAAGCCTCAAAAGCCTCCCCGATCCGCTGGATGGCGCGCCGCTGGTAGTGGCGCTCCACGATGCTCATTTCGATGGGCGCCCCGATCAGGCTCTTCCGGCTGCTCCGCCGCTGCAGCAGCAGCTCCAGCTCTTCTTTGCTGTAGAAGCCGCGCACCTTTCGCGACGGGTAGCGCTGATCATCCCACAGATAGCTCTCGTAGCCGTTGCTGTAGAACAGGACCGGCCGGCGCCCGTACTGCTTTTCCAGGCAGTCGGCGTACAGTTTGGCCTGCTGCTTCCCCAGCTCCGCCGACTTGGTGGTGGCCTTGGCTTCCACCAGGGCCAGCGGGCGCCCGTCGTCTCCCCACAGCACATAGTCCACAAAACCTTTGCCGCTCGTACTCGGCATTCCGCTGACTTCAAACTCCCGATCGCGCGCCTGATCCAGTGGCCAGCCCGCCTCTTTCAGCAGCACATCCAGGATGTCGCGCCGGGCCTGGGCTTCCCCGTAGTCATGCGTATCGGTTTGTTTGGCCGCCTCTTTTTTGGCCTGTGCTACTTCCTCGCGGAGCTTCTTTAACTCCGCATCCAGGTCTGCACGCGCGGCATTGCTTTTTGCAAGCTCCTGATCCCGCTGGTTCAGGCTACTTTTCAGCTTCTGGAGCTGCTCCAGGGTCTGCCGGGGCACCGCTGGGCCGACCGGGATTTTTTTGTCATCAAAAGAGGTGCCGGGCGGGGGCTTATTGCCCAGGCTGTAGCTGCGGGCCAGCCAATAGCCCACATGGAACAGCTCCCGCACGGCGCTGGTGGCCTCGCTGCCCTGGATGGCCCGTTGGCTGTGGACCGCTTCGTTGCCCAACTTCAGGATCAGCCGTGCCTTCCCAAAGATGGCTTCCCCGGCGGTAGTTTTGAAGCTCGGCTCGTGGATCAGCGCGCTCAGGTTGTCCTGATAGGGCTTTTTCAGGGCCACATCGGCAGAAAATGCCCAGGTCACCGCCAATTCCAGCGCCCGCCGTGCGTAAAAACACGCACTCCGGGGGTCACTCCCAATCGCCGCTTCTGCTTTTTGTGCGGACTCCCAAATTTCGGGCCACTCTTTTTGCAGGAAGCGGAAGTTGCTCATGGGTGGGGGCTCCGGCTGGCGGGAATTCGGCGCGATCGGTAGTCCATCTTACAACTCTCCCCGGAAGGCGCGATGTTGCAGTGCGGCAAACAGGGCGTCCAGTTCGGCGAGGGAGCGGCGGTGGGCAGCTTTGAGTTTTTTGGCGGCGGCCACCCGTCGCCCAAATTTCTGTTGGGAGGACAGAGGTGGGAGGACGAAGCGGATGCCCTCCAGCATTGTCTGGTTCACCTTAAACGTTCCGTTCGTGGTGCGGGCGAGCGACTCAATCTGCGTCCGAACGGCGACACTGTTCCACAGAAGTTCGAGAAACGCTGGGACAACCAAGGAGGTCTTCACACGGGCGGCGATAATGGTGTCTGGAAAGGTTGTATCTGGCATATCGGTCGGCGCGAATCGCCCAAGACCGACCATATTGATGTTTCCATTTCCACGACAGATCAACAAATCACTTCGACATACCGCCTGATCTGGCGGAGGGGTGGCGGCAAATGTGCTTGTCTTGACTGCCTCGGGATCAAACTCCCCACGGGTAACAGCGGACAACGTCAGCACTTTGGCGACAACCGTTCCAGAATGCGATGGAGAAAGGCCATTCCGAAGAGGGATTTCCAGAATATCGCCGAGACTCTTAAGGGGCCACCCCATCGGATTTGTCGCCGGATCCCCAAACATCTCCAAAAAAATCGCCTGCGTCAGCTCCTCCACCTGCGCCAACGCGGCGCGGCGTTTGACCCGCAGGGTGTCGGCGGCATCCAGGATCTGGGCGATGCGTTTTTGTTCAGGGAGGGGCGGCAGGTCAATGTTAAGGTTTCCAATCTGAGTGAGGCTCAGATTAGAGATTGTTCCTGTGACTGACGCACCGCGTATTTGGGCTTTGGCATTCTCACTATTCAACCAATGCTGAAGAAACGGCCGCAAAATCTGATTCGTGGGTCGAAGAATGGCCAACGCTTGATTGCAGTTCAGGGGCGGAGCGTTAGCTGGAACCACAGCCGATCTGCCGATTGTGCCAGCAATCGAGACTAGTACATCGCCGGGTTCAATCTGGGAACGGCGTAATGCATGATGTGTTTGATTATCAATAAATAGCGTGTCTTTCTGGAAATTCACTGTTCCATTATCGACATTCTGAACCCGAAGAAAAGCGACACCTTCATCCACAAATTCATACCCTAATGTGGTTGGGGTAGTGCCCTTCGTGATCAACGAGCACAGGTCGCCGAGACTCACCACTCGCCACGTCATACCATCCCCCGCAATTCCACCATCCCCGCCTGAATCTCCCCCTCCAGCTCCTCCAAAGCCTGCAAAATCTCCGCCGG
>CAITDR010000329.1 GCA_903891165.1 uncultured Pseudomonadota bacterium | reverse complement strand
GGCGATGAGGTGCTTCCTCTCTGCGGAAATACCACCCCTCTGCACATCAAAGCCGACGATTCTCTTCTGACGGCGGGAGATCTGGAAGCCGAAGGGATCCTGGTGCGTGGCCTCCAGGAGCACTTCCCTGGCGAGGCTATCCGGTCGGAGGAATGTGGAAACCTGGGTTCAGGCTCCACCCTGTGGGTGGTAGACCCCATCGACGGCACCTCCGCCTTCACCGAAGGGCTGGCCCACTGGGGTCCCACCGTCGGGCGCTACGTGGACGGGAAGTTGTCCTGCGGAGCGCTCTACCTGCCCCGCCTCAACGAGTTTTTTTATGTCGATGAGAGCGGTGGGTGGATGAACCAAAAATTGTTGGTACCGCTGGCCAGCCGGAAGTTGCCCCAGGTGCTCTACCTGCCCTCGCGCTTTCACCGCTACTGCGAGACCAGCTTCAAGGGAAAGGGGCGCTGCCTCGGAGGAACGGCCCCGCACCTGGCAAATGTCGCACGGGGCGCCGCCTCAGGAGCCTTTGTGGCCCCCGGCTGGTCGCTGTGGGATACCGCAGCCGGGCTGGGGCTGATAGAAGCCGTCGGCGGGGTGGCCGTGCGCTACCCCGACGGCGAGCCTCTCGACCCGGTTCGCGACGAAGGTGTTGCCTTTCTGGCGGGCAGCCCTGAGCTGGTCGCCGATTTTATCCAGCAGCAGCGGGTGACCATCCGCAGCGAAGGGAGTCTGCATGCCCGAACTTGATCCCACCCAGGACGAAAGCCCCGAAGGCGAGGTGAACCCCGAAGAGTTCATCGACGCCGCCGGAGATCTCGTCGATCCCCTCGGAAATGCCCGGCGCCCCCTGCCGAACCTGCCGATGCCTGCCATCCGAAGCAACGCATCCGGTGATCTGCTGGCGCACTATCTCTCCGAGATCCGTCGCTACACCCTGATGGATCCCGAGGAAGAACGTCGGGTTGCACAGAAGTATCACGACGACGGGGACCCCAAGGCCGCCGAGAGGCTGGTCACCGCAAACCTGCGACTCGTCGTCAAGATCGCCTTCCAGTACCATCGGCAGTGGGCAAACGTTCTGGATCTGATCCAGGAAGGAAATGTCGGGCTGGTAGAAGCTCTTTCGCGCTACGATCCCTACCGCGGCATCCGTTTTTCCTCCTACGCGCAGTACTGGATCCGCGCGATGATCCTGCGCTTCTTGATGGATAACTTCCGACTCGTGCGGCTGGGCTCCACCCGGAATGGGCGGAAACTGTTCTTCCAGCTCCAGAAAGAGCGGGAGAGGCTGCTGCGGGAGGGCATCACCCCCAACCCGGCGGCCCTGGCCGAGCGACTGGACGTACCCGAGAGCGAAGTGGTGGCGGTGGACCAGCATATGCGGGCACCGGCCATGTCGCTGTACGCGCCGGTGGGCGGAGAGGAGGGGCGACCGCTGGCCGAGGTGGTCTCCGATGCCGACGCGGTGGGGCCGGAGCAGCAGGTGGCCGACCACCAGCTTGGGGAGATCGTCCAGACCAAACTGCGGGCTTTTGAAGCCACCCTCGAAGATGAGCGGGAGAGGGCGATCTGGAAGGAGAGGTTGATGGCTGGGGAGCCGTCGAGCCTGTCCGACCTGGGCGAGCGCTATGAGGTGAGCAAAGAGCGGATCCGGCAGATCGAAGTACGCATCAAACGCCGGTTAAAAGCCTATCTTCAGCAGGAGCTGGGCGAAGAGATCAACTTCGAATTCGACATGCCGGAGGGCTGATGTCCCTCTGGGAGCGCCTGGATCGTCGTCTCTCTGAGCTGTTGAGCCCGCCCCCGGTCAGTGCCCGACCTGCGCTTGCGGGGCCGGGAAACCTGGGGATTTTGCTGGGGACCCCCTGTGCAACGGCGGTGTTGCCTCCTTTGGAGCTGCCGGAGCGGTGGGACGTGGATCCGGAGAGCGGGGAGTCGCTGCCCAACACGGCGCTACCGACCCTGGCGCCGCACCGCTACCGGGCGGCGCGCATCGCATGGCGACATGGTTGGTTTGCCCGGCTGGCGCACCAGGCGGCGCTGGGGGATTCTGTTGCCGGAGCACAAGCTATTGAAGGAATGGATGGGTGGCTGAGACAGGATCTGCCCGGGGTGGGGGTGGGATGGGCCCATGCCTCCGACCTGTCGCTGCGGCTGATCCACTGGCATTTTGGGTTGGGTTGGCTGGGAAGTGACGCCCCGTTGGAGCTACGGGAGGGACTGGCGGGCTCGGCGATGTGGCACCTTCAGTCGCTGCAAGCCCGGCTTCCCCCTCCCACACAGGGGCTACGGCGGATTCTGCACGCCTGCGGATTGGTGGTGGGAGGCTTCACCTTTGTGGGGCTGAAGGAGGCGAGGACCTGCCGGAACCAGGGACTCTCCATGTTAGGATGGGAACTTGAAGGCCAGATGTTTTCCGATGGTGTCGGAAGAGATCGGGCATTTGCCTGGCAGGCGCAGGTGTGGTGGGCGGTGGCCATCGCCAGGGCGGTGAGCTGGCAGAACGGGGCTCCCTTCCCCAAAGCCGCCGACGCTGCATTTGCAAGAGGCGCCCGGTTCCTCCAGGATCTTTCAGGAGAGTTAGGCGATCTGCCTGCCATGGGGGAGGAGCCTCCGGGTGACTTGCTGGCCAGTCGGCAGCCCCTGGCCGGGTCGCTGCGGAACCTCTGCTTGGGGTGGGGGCTGGACCATGGAGATCCGGCACCTGGAGCCGAGGAAGATCCTCGGCTTTGCTGGCTGCGCACCTCCCTTTCTGGCCCTCCCGCAAGCTGGGCAGGAAAAACCTGGTCGGTGTGGTCCTACCGGGAGGGGGGCCTGGGTATCGGGTGGTTGAAAGTAAAAAATCTACCTTCGCGGGTGATTTTGGACGCGGGAGAGGGACGGGGGAGCCCGCTGAGCCACCCCGCGCCGCTATCCCTGAGCTGGCAGGTGGGAGAGGTGGCGGTGATTGCCGATCCGGGTACCGGAGCCGGGGCCAGCGACCTGATCGAAGCGGCACGGGATCCGCGTGCCCACGCAGCGCCCAGCGTCGGGTTGCCTTTGTGTAAGCCCGAGCTACTGCGGGCGCGTGTAGATGGGAAGAAGGCCCAACTACACGCAGCCGCGAGCCTGCCCGATGGCAAAAAACTGCAACGAGAGGTTCTGTTGAACCAGAGCCGGTTGATCATAAGCGACCGGGTAGAGGGAGGAGGCCAGCTCCGGCTCTGCTGGCCGCTGGGACCGGGCTGGGTGCTGGAGCGCACCGAAAAGGGCTGGACCGGAAAAAATGGAGAGCTGACGCTGGTGATTCAGCTTTCTGACCGACTGATCTGGGAGTTAGAAGAGGGCCGCCCCGCACCGGAGCCTGCAGGCTGGGTCTGGCGGGACGGAAAGATGTTTGCCGCCCCGGTCTTGGTGGGGGTGGGAGAGGTAGGAGAAGAGGAGGTGGTGAGTAGTTTTGAGTTGAGGTGAGGGGGATGTATCATTCTATGGATGTATCACCCACCCATGCATCACCAAAGCCCGCATATCATCTGAATAACCATGATACACCCCAAAATGTATCACCCCCAAACCGCATAGACCCCCGAGCCCCGATGCTGCTGCTCCTCCCCTCCACCTTCGCCCTCTCGCTCAGCCTGGAGTCCACCAAAAACATCTCCCCGGGTGTGGTGCTGCGCAGCTATCGGGCCAGCAGTCCGTCAACAGATGTCTTTGTTGCAAGTATCGATCTCTGCTACTCAGGCATCTATGTGGATGCGACGCGGGCCTCCGACAGCACCCAGAGCACCAAGGACTGGGCCGCCACCATGGACACGGTGATGGCCACCAACGCCGATTTTTATAAGACCGGCCCGCTGCGGGTCTACGGGGATGCCGTCGGAGGGGGAGTACGTTGGCCCGAGGAACAGACCGGCTGGGATCCAGCCTATTCCGGCGAGTGGTACTACGGGAACTACGGATGGATAGCCTTTTTGCAGGATGAGGTCACCTATACCCACACGAGCTGGGTGAAGGGTCACATGGCCGGGAATCTGGGCGGTTGGGAGCCTACAACGACCATGCCCACTCCTCCCCCCGGCACCCTGGCCCTGGTCAGCGGCTTTCCCGAGCTAGTCGTCGAAGGTCAGGCGATGACCTGCTCTGATCCCGAAGATTCTTCCTGCTTTCCTGACCGCAGCGACATGCGGGATCGGCACCCCCGCACCGCGATTGGGCTCTCGCAGGATATGAAGACCCTGTTTATGGCGGTGGTGGACGGGCGCACCAGCTCCAACAGCGGAATGTATGGGAGCGAGCTGGCGGATTTGATGTCGCAGGTGGGCGCCTGGGTGGCCTTCAACCTGGATGGCGGAGGCTCCAGCCAGATGGTCACCACCTATTGGGTCAACGACTATGATGGGAACAACTATGGAAGTGGCGCCCGCGGCGTCGCAAACCATATCGGCGTTTTGTCCGGGGCTGGGCTGCCGGCAAGGCCCGGCCACTGCGCCGAAGCCGCCCCCTGCCAGATCCTGGGGCCTTCTGGCGGTACACTCGACGATTCTGGAGCCTGCTTTCGGGGTTTTGGCGACCAGGACTACTGGCGACCCGTAGCCAGTGGCAACGAAGGGGGCCTACGCTGGACCAACGCCTTTAAAAGTGACGCCCCCGACAACTGGGCCTGGTGGCAGATCTACCTCGAAGAAGGCGGAGAGTACGAGGTCGAATACCTCGCCGACGCCACCTACTCGGTTTGGGACGCCCTGCGGATGGACGTTCGTGCCTCCGGGCAGACCCAGACCCTGACCATCGACCCCACCGGAGGCGGCTGGAAGTCTCTGGGAAGCTACACTTTTGCCGCTGGAGGGGACCAGTGGGTGGCCCTGTTTGACGACGTGAGCGGCAGTATCGCCTCCAACCAACACGTCGTTGCCGACGCCATCCGGCTGACCCGGGTGGGCGAGTGGTGCGGAAACGGGAGCTGCGCGGCCGAAGAAGCCTGTGTCTGTGCCGACTGCCCGGTGGGGGAGGAGGTGGAGGCAAACGGGCTGGATGACGACTGTGATGGCGAGGTGGACGAGGTGCTGCCTGGCGACTCCGAGCCCATTGCGGACGACTCTCTCCCTGCCGACGACTCTCTCCCTGCCGACGACAGCACACCCAGCGGCCTGCAGGGTGAGCCGGTACCCCTGAAGGGACTGGGTGGGGGCTGTGGGGGTGGAGCGGCGCTTTTATGTCTGATACCATTAGGATTGCGGAGGAGACGCTCTCCCACCTCCTCCCCGCTGGCCTGAGCGGGATAGATCGCGAACCAGGAGCCTCACCGTGAACCAGACCGACTCAGAAGCCCTGCTCAAAAGCCTCCGCCAACGCTTTGAAAAGAACATCGGCCGCCACAAGGGGCTGGAATGGCCCACGGTGATGGCCCGGCTGGAGGCCAAACCCGAGGCGCTGCGGGTGCTGGCGGAAATGGAGCGGACAGGCGGAGAACCGGACGTAATCGGCTATGACGCGGGAACCGTCACCTTCTGCGACTGCTCGGCAGAGAGCCCGACCGGCCGCCGGAGTATCTGCTTTGATCGCCGTGCCCTGGATTCCCGAAAGGAGAACAAACCAACGGGAAACGCCGAGGAAATGGCTGCTGCCATCGGCATCGAGATGCTGAACGAAGAGCAGTACCGGGCGCTTCAAACACTGGGAGCCTTTGACCAGAAGACCTCCAGTTGGGTGCAGACCCCTGCGGCCATTCGGAACCTTGGCGGCGCACTCTTCTGCGATCGCCGCTATGGGGTGGTGTTCGTGTATCACAACGGCGCCGAGTCCTACTATGCGGCGCGGGGCTTCCGGGGACGGGTGATCGTGTAGGGCCGCGAACTGTCGCCTATGACGAGGGGCCGGCCATGTTATACTTGCGCCGTTGTTTCTGGGAGCCCCGACCAGTGCCCGCGTTGAACCTGGAAGGGCTGCTTTCTGAACTCTTCACCGCAGAGGAGCTTCGCCGTTTTTTGAGCAGGCTGCCGGAAGGCCAGAAGCTGGTGGACAGCCTACCCGAGAAAGGAGGATCAAAGGCAGAATTTGTCCACCAGGCCGCGAACAGATTGCTACGCCGGGGGATGGTGAAGCCCTTTCTTTTTGAAGCCCTGCGTGCCGAATTCTCCTTTCGGAAGGCGGATATTGACGCCACAGAGCAGGCCTGCGGGGCTGGCCCGACCACGGCACCTTCTCCCGAAGAGCAGGACTACCGGGAAGAAGTGCAGAGGCGGGTGGAGAGGATGCCCTGGCTGAGCAAACAACTGGGCTTTTCCCGGGCACTTTCGGCGGTGACTGTCGCCGTGAAGGTGCAGACCCACTACGAGGGGGAGCAGAACCTGCAGTTGCGCGAGGTGCTGGAGCAACCGGAGCGACGGTGGATGCTGATCGGGGTGGCGGGCAGCGGGAAGACCACCCTGCTGCGGCAGCTGGCCCGCGAGTTGGCGGAGGAGGAGAAGATGCTGCCGCTGCTGCTGCATGTGGAGCATTTGCGGAGCCATGCGGATCTGTTAGAGGCTGCCGCCGCAGCCGGGTGGGGAGAAGAGGCACAGGAAGTGATCCAGCAGGCTCGAAAGCAGGGCAGACTTGTTCTTCTGGCTGATGGCCTTGACGAAGCAAGACCTCCCCTCCAGGGGCCGGAGGGGGTGGAAGCCGCCCTGAACCGGCACTACAACCAGCTCCGTAGCCGCCGGACGGGTCACCCCTCCAACATGCTGCTGCTGACGACGCGCCCCGTCGCCTATGAAGAGGCGTTACTGGGGCGGCAGGAAGGCCCCCATGTACCGGTGCATCCCGACGCCATGAGCTGCGCCTGGGAGGGCTACGACCTGTTGGAAGTGCGCCCCCTGGAGCCGGAGGAGCAGGAAAAGCTGCTGCGGAAGTTGGGAGTCGCCGAGGAGCAGATCCAGAAGGAGCTGCCGCTGCTGCGCGCCGACCGGCGCCTATCCGAGCTGGCAGGCCGCCCGCTGCTGCTGACCCTGGTGGCCCTGGTGCTGCGGCGCCAGGGAACACTGCCTAAAGGCAGGGCAAAGCTGTATAAAGAGGCCCTACACTGCCTGTTGCGCCGACAAGAGCTGAACCCCGGTCTCGCACCCGCAAGCCTCGTGCGTGCCCCCGAAGAAGTGGAGCGGATCCTGGAATTTCTGGCGCCAAGGCTGCTGCTGAAGGGGCCGGGCCCCTACCCCAAGCGGGAGGTACAGGATCTTCTGGATGGCTACCGCCCCAACAACACGCTGTTCAAGGAAACCTGGGGTCATGCGCACACGTTCCTGGAGGAAACCGCCCGCACCGTGGGCATCCTGGTACAGAGCGGTGTAGGCGCCAACGAAGGCTACGTCTGGTCCCACCGGACCCTGGCCGAGTATCTGGCCAGCCGGGGGCTGGTATTGGATACCGCCACTCGCCGCGCCGCCGTAGAAGCCGGCCTTCAGAATCCCGCCCTGTGGGCCGAGGTGCTGGCCCTGACCGTTGGGCAGCTATCCGCAAAAGAAGCGGATGATCTTGTGCAAGCCATCGGCACCGGCGAAGCTTCCCGCCCCCTGCTGCATCGGGTGATCGCCGACGCCGAGGGTTTGAAGCCGGAGACGGTGCAGGGTGTGCTGGGACTGGAGCGGGGCTGGGATCGGTGGCGGGCGAGACAGACGGTGATCCAGGATCTTCCTATGCTGGTGGGAGATCCAGCCGTGGCCGTGCGCCTGCTGGATCGATTCCGCCAGGAGACCACCGATGGCAATGACCTGTACTGGATCCGTGAGACGCTGCAGGAGATCGCGCGGAAGGAGGCGATAAAGAAGGAGGCCGATGTTGCCCTTTCGCGACTTTTTGATCATATGCAGGGAGGGCTGGAGGAGGCACGGCAGCTGATGGCGCCCTGGTGGCGGAGGATTCCAGACCTCCTGACCCCAGGCAGTCAAAGATAGGGTGAACCAGGATTTTGCACGACCCCTCTGTCATCAAAAATAGGCATATTCTTGGCGTCCAACGCGCTCGCACGCGTGCACGCGCGAGATATATTCCAGTATG
>CAITDR010000328.1 GCA_903891165.1 uncultured Pseudomonadota bacterium | reverse complement strand
AGGTGGGCCCCCCATCGAGCGCCAAACACTGCTTGGGCAGATTTCGGCGCGACAGGGGCCAGAAGCGGGTGCCGCGACCGCCCGCAAGGATGACTGCGTACATGGTCACCGATATAGGTCAGGGCGCAGCTGCTCAAGGGCAGCATAGGCCACCACCGCTGCCGCATTGGACAGGTTGATAGAACGGGTCGGGCCCACCATGGGGATGCGGTAAGAGCCCAGGCGCGCCACCAGATCGCGAGGCAGTCCCTTGGACTCACGTCCAAACAGGTAGATCCCGTCGGGAACGTGCGGAATCTGCGTGTACACGGGGCCGGGGTGGGAGGAAAGTGCGTGAATGGGCCGGGCCCCCGCCCAGCTCAAAAAAGCCGCCAGATCGGTATGCTCCACTACATCTACCTGCTTCCAATAGTCCAGACCAGCGCGGCGTACCGCCTTCTCATCGGTCTGAAAGCCCAGGGGGTGGATCAGGTGGAGACGGGCGCTGGTGGCCAGGCAAAGCCTCCCGATGTTCCCCGTATTCTGCGGGATTTCGGGCTCCAGCAAGGCGATGTGGAACAGCGGGCTTTCCATACGTCGCGCCTTGTATCTTCTTCTGTCCCGCGCCGCCGGTAACACCGGGGAGGGCGGCAACGGGTTAGGGGGGGCCGCCAATGGCCGCAGACCCACCTCCCGCTGACTCCGTACCCGTGGTGGCCCTCGCACGCCTCGGGCGCCGGCAGGGCAGCCGCTGGACGCTCCGGGGTGTAGATCTGGAAGTGCCCAAGGGCCAGCAGTTGATGGTGGTGGGAAGTAATGGATCCGGAAAAACGACCTTACTCCGGCTGATTTCACAGGCATGGCTGCCGTCGTCGGGTAAAATCCGCCTGTTTGGAGCAGCTCCCGGCCCGGAGGCGGCGGCGCGCTCGGCCCTGCTCTCGCATGCCGACTACCTCTACGATGACCTGAGTGCCTGGGAAAATCTCAATATTCTGGTTCGGCTGTATCCCCAAAAAGATACTGATCCCCTTGCCATTCTGGCTGAGGTGGGCCTGGATAAACGTCGCGATGACTTGGTGCGCACTTTTTCCGCGGGTATGCGGAAGCGGCTGGCGTTGGCGCGGCTTTTGTGGAAGCGTCCGGAGCTGGTATTGTTGGATGAGCCCTATGGGCAGCTGGATCCTGCCGGAGGGCAGATGATGGATGCCCTCTTCCGGCGCTTCCGTGCAGCGGGAACGACGCTGATTGTGGCGACGCACCAGGTACGTCGGGTGGGGGCACTCTGTGACCGGGCCATTTATCTTGCGGATGGGAAGTTGTGCTGGGAGGGTCCGGCCGCAAAAGCCGCCTCTGTGGCCGATCCGGGTGGGGAGGAGTGATGCTACCGGTTCCCCGCGCTATTTTTGAGGTGCTTCGGAAGGATCTGCTTCTGGCCTGGCGTACCCGGGCGCGGGTGGCCGCGGTGCTGGCCTTTGGAGTGACCTCGCTCCTGCTCTTTTCCTTCGCCGCGGGCCCGGATACGGTGAAGTTGCGTGCGAACGCTTCGGGCTATCTGTGGCTGGCCATCCTCCTCTGCTCCACCCTGGCACTCACGGAATCTTTCCGCTATGAGGTGCAGAACCGGGCTCTGGAGGGTCTACGCCTGATCCCGACGGAGCCCTTTGCGATTTTCATCGGAAAGTCGCTGGCCAACCTGCTGCTGTTGCTGCTGTTGGGGGTGGCCCTGGTTCCGGCGATGGTGGTGCTCTATGATGTGAGCTTCAAGCTGGGTCTTCCGATGATGATCGGGGTGATCTTCCTGGGAGCGGCGGGGATCTCGGCGCCGGGTACGCTCTATGGGCTCTTGGCGGCGCGGGTTCGATCAGGGGAAGTGCTGCTTCCTCTTCTTCTTTTCCCGCTGGAGGTGCCGGCGCTCCTGTCGAGTACCCGCGCCACCGAGCTGGTGTTGACCGGAGATCCCATGGGCCAGCTCCAAAGCTGGCTGGGCCTTCTATTTGCCTTTAACGTGATCTTCTGGAGCGTCTGCGGACTGTTGTTCGGACGTTTGATGGAGGAGTGATGGCGAGCGCACGCGGGATGGACTGGGAACATGCGGTGGGGGCTCTGGGACTCGGGCTCCTGATCTATGGCTCCTATCAGGGACTTTTTGTACTTCCGCCCGATCGTTTTATGGGCGATGTGATGCGCATCCTCTATGTGCATGTGCCAGCGGCGTGGAGCACCTTGATCTGCTTCACCGTCGCTTTTGTGTGCGCCATCGGCTGGTTGTGGCGGGGTACCTGGCGCTGGGATGTGGCGGGCGAGGCCGCCACCCATGTGGGGCTGGTCTTCGGGGTGTTGCTGACCTGCCTCGGCAGTATCTGGGCCCGTCCTACCTGGGGGGTCTGGTGGGACTGGGATCCACGCCTGACGACGGTGGCGATCATGCTGGTCAGCTTCGGGGCGGTGACCGCCCTGCGCTCCTTTGTGGACGATCCTGAGCGGCGCGCCACTTGGTCCGCCATCGCGGCGATTGTGTCCTACGTGGATGTGCCGGTGGTGTACTTTTCGGTGAAGTGGTGGCGATCGCTGCACCAGATGCAGTCTTCGCCCTCCACCGTGGATCCTGAGATGGTGATGGTGTTGCGTATCAACGCCTTCGCCTTCCTCTTTCTGGCGATCTGGTTCATCGCCCGCCACTACCGACTGATCCGGATCCGCCGGGATGCGGAGCTGGGTGAATTATCTTGACAATCCAGGTTGTTGTTCTGCAAAGGGAGCTACTGCCATGCAGGGGATGATTGTTGGCGGCTGGGAATACGTCTGGAGCGCCTACGGGCTGACCTTTGGGGTCATGCTCGGCTATGGTCTGCTGACCACCCTCTGGCTGCGGAATGCCCGCATCCGTCAGGAGTTGAAATGAACAGGAAGATCGCCCTTTTTACGACACTGTTGCTTGCCGGCGGCGCCTTGACGTGGATCGCCGTGGGAAACATGGGGAACAACCTGGTCTACTACTGGAGCCCGGCGGAAATGAAGACCCACGGCAGCGAGGCGGTCGGGGCGACCATCCGCCTGGGTGGGCAGGTGGTGGCCGGGTCGGTAAAGCCCGGGAGTCCCCTGCGCTTTCAGCTGAGCGACGGCGTCGCGTCTGTTGACGTTTCAACGACAGAGATCCCGCCGCAGATGTTCCGGGAGGGCATCGGTGTGGTGGTGGAAGGTACCGTGGATGCCAATGGGCTGTTCACCTCGAACCGGATGATGGTAAAGCACGACAACGAATACCGGGCGCCCAAGCCGGGAGAAACGGTGGATCAGGAGAAGATGAAGCGCGAGATGGAGCAGCTCTTTGCGGAGGGTGGCAAGTGACCGCCGAGCTGGGCAATGCCCTGGTCCTCGCCGGGCTGGCCTGTGCGGCTGCAGGTATGGTTACCGGCTTCTCCGCCGGTTTTTCGCGTTCGCTGGAAGGCTGGCGGATGGCCCGGCGTTTTGCCTATGGCTTCTGCGCCTGTATGATCCTGGCCACCGGTGCGATGTGGTACGCGCTGATCACCCACGACTTCTCGGTCAAATATGTGACCCAGGTGGGTTCGCTGGCGACGCCGCTGTGGATCGACATCGTGAGCCT
>CAITDR010000327.1 GCA_903891165.1 uncultured Pseudomonadota bacterium | reverse complement strand
GGAGGAGGAGGAGGAGGAGGTGCAGGCGGCGGTGCGATCCACCTGTATGCTTTTGAGAGTCTCGTCATTGAAAGTACGGCGACCCTGGTGGCCAATGGGGCCGGCGGTGGGGGTGGGGCGCGGGACAACGGCGGCGCCGCTACCGGCGCAGCCGGAGGGGTGGGCGCCGGTGGGGGCATCCGTTTGGAGGCGGCTGATCTGGTGATCGACGCGGTAAACCCCTATATTTCCGCGCGCGGCGGGGGAGGCAACACCAGCAACGGCGGCACCATCAAGCTCTTCTATGAGATCCTTTCCGGCACGCTGCCCGCCAGCTCCAGCGCGGGGCGGGTCTACGATGCAGGGGTTGGATCCTGGGATCTTCCATAGTCAGGCCCCGCCATACCGGAGGCGGCGGCCGCAGGCTATAGGGGCAGATGATCTGCTTGCTGTTGTCGTTTGCCCTGGCTGAAGAGCCCGTTGAAACCATCTCGCCGCCGGTCACTTTGGGGGCCTTTGGAGCGGCTTTTCCGGCGGGAACCACCATCCGGATGCGGATGACGGCCGCCGGTCAGCCGCCGACCGAAGAGGTCTGGCGTTGGGTGGAGGTGGATGCCGAAGGAGGGCGCATGGAGGCGCGGCAGATCCGGGAGCTGGCCGGGGTGGAGACCCCCCAGGATCTGGTGGAAGATAGCTACACACGCTGGACCGAGTTGCTGGGCCATGCCCAATTTCCCAAAGCCCAGACCGTCGTGAGTCGCGAGGTGGTTGATGTGCCAGCCGGGCGCTTTGAAACCACCGTGTACACGGTGACCAAGCCAGGGGAGGATGGAGTTATGGAGCTGCACCGCTACCATTTTGTGGATCAGCTTCCGGGCCCGCCGGTGAGGTACACCGTCCAGCGGGAGGGCGTGGAGCTGTTTCGGATGGAGCTGGTGTCGCGACGGGTGGACCAGACCGGGCTGAGCGTGTCTCCGGACCCGGTGGCGGACGCGCTGGCCGCAAAAATAGCGGCGCGGGCTGGTGAACCGAAAACATCGCTGGGACATCCAGGGAAATCGGGTGGAAGTGCAGTGGGACACTCCGGAGGAGCACTGCAGCGCCGTGCTGCCCATGAACTACGGCGGCGAGGATCCCAAGCTGAAGGATGCCTGGTCGATGTTTGTGAACGACCAGTATTGGCTATTGGCGTCGACCAAAGTCCAGGATCTTGGGGTGATCCGCACCGCCGACGGCAACAACTTGCGACTGTTTTTCCAGGGGGTGGGTCTGACCCCGGGGGACAGCTACCTGCTGCATGCGAACGACCAGGGGGATATCCTGGGTTGGGAGTACCTTTTGGAGTCCGGCCGCAGCGGGACCTGGAATTGGGCGGCGCCCACCGAGGTGGGGGGCCTGCGCCTCTCGTTGGAGCGCACCACCACCGAAGATCGGCGGATCCGCTTCCAAAATGTGAAGGTGGGACGCCAGCGATTGGGGAAGGAGGGGGTACGGTGCGAGGGCATTGGAAAAGGGGGGGAGCCTTTGCATGGAGGGGCGGGGACCTAAGCTCCGCGTACCACGACCTTCTTCCCTGAAAAGGAAATTCCAAGTTTGCGAATTGGAGAAACGCCGGCTGCCTCCAGCTCTGCCGTGTAGCGCCGCTCGGTAATCTGGAGCAGGGCCGCTTCGGCCAAGGCCTCTCCCTGAGCCTCCGGGCCGGCCGTGAACTCGATCACCACCCCCGGATCCCCCGGCTTCTTCGGGAAGATCTGGATGTCGCTGCGGCCATAGGCGACCTCCCGATTGCTGCGTACGTGGTGCGTTTCCTCCAGCTCCACCAGAAGCCCCAGGACAAAGGCGTGATAAAAGAGCTCCGGTCGCGAAAGATCGTGGTGCGAGCTGTGGAGAAGCAACAGGCCCTCCAGGATTTCCTGTACCCGCATCGCATCACCGGCCAGGATCGCCGGCGGCAGGCGGGGCACCCGACCACAGGGCGCCCTGCCGGCGGATGTTGAGGAAGTCGGACTCTCCGATGGCCGGGCGGGGGAGCATGGGCTTCTATCACGTGGTGCTGGCCGCGATTCTCTTGATAGGGCAAGAGATGCGGCCGGATCACCGGTGGGACTACGCTGCCATCAAGATTCTGGCAGCTTCATCTTCGCCAACAGCTCGCGGAGCTGAGCTTCCGCGCGATCGGCGCGGGCTCGCTGTTCCTCGGCGCGTGCCTGCTGTTCCGCCAGCCGCTGGAGTGCCTTACCTCCAATATGGGTCGTTGTAATTCTAATGGTAATTCTTTCCAATTGGCAACCGGTCCCGCCCGGTGTAGCAGCGGGGCGGAGGCGGGGTGCCACTTTTTCAACTTTGTGGACGTCCACAAAGTTGAAAATCTCTAGCACCCAGTCGTCCCGAGGGCGCCTGCGGCGCTTTGGCCGCACGCGCCTTGCATGGTCTGGACGATCCTCGGCTTATTCCTCTTGCTCCTCCCTCTTTTGCGCTCCATTCTCTGGCCGATCCGGGGCTGTCCGGGATAGCAGGCCGGATGGATCTGCTTTGGGATGGGGAGCTTTTTGGGGATCTTCCGGCGCCCCGTGTTCTGGATGTGGGCTGCGGAAGTGGGGCTTTTCTCCTGAATTCCGCCCGTCTTCGCCCGGAGTGGCTGCACCTGGGTATCGACCTGAACCGCCCCCTTCTGGAGCGGGCGTCGGCTTCGGGCCTGGGTTTGCCCAACCTTCGTTTTGTGTGTGGTGATGCGGTAGAAATGCTCTCTACGGGCTTTTTACCTGCCTCTTTGGACGAGGTGCACGTCTATCACCCCCAGCCCTACCGGGATCCTCTGGAGCAGCACCTGGGGATGCTCTCCGAGCCCTTTCTGGCGCGTCTTCGCCTGGTGCTGAAGCCGACCGGTTGTTTTTTTGTGCAAACCGATAGCCGCCCTTACGCAAAATATCTTCTGGAGGCACTGCCTCGGCATTTTCGGCTGGAGATCCAGGATGGACCTTGGCCGGACGCGCCTTTGGGACGCACCTTGCGCGAGGGGCTTGCGATGCGCAAGAAGCTGACGATTCTTCGTGTACGGGCTTTTCCGCTGGAGAAGTCGTTGGAGGGGGAGCTGCCTCGGCCCTATTTTGAGCGGGGAGGGGTCAAGCGCCGCCATGAAGGTCGTCGGGCGGGGCGGAAAGTCGGCGTTGTCCGAATTGATCCGGCGTAGCCGTCGGGCCATCACAGAGCTTTCCGCGGCGCACGTACCTTTCTCCAGGGCGTGGGGCGCTGGGAGTGCTGGAAAATTTCCGAAGGGAGGAATGTGTTAGGTGCTGTCGGTAAAAAGGCGGGATCGTGTGATCTGAGTTTACGATGGGGATCCCGTTTTGGGCGCCGCTGGATCCAGAATCACCCCCATGACTGATCCCCACGACCTCCTGAGCTTCAACGGCATTGATGCCCGCACCGGTGGCTACCTTCTGGAGCTGGGCCAGTCGGACCTGATCCAGGTGGCCAAAGGGCAGACGCTGGACAAAAAGGATCCCGTCTACCGGGAGCTGAATGCGAAGTATCAAGCTGCCTCGGAAGCCCACTATGGAGTCAAGGAGGGTGCGGACCCCAAGAAGCTGGAAGAGTCCGGCTGGGCGGTGATTTTTCCGGCCGCCAAACCGCCAGTCCCGAAGCGCTCCGCTATGCGGCCATCCGCGAGGCGCTGGCGCCCCTTCTGGAGCTACGCCGTCGCCAGGCGGCTGCGGTCCACGAACATTTTTATAAGGAGTATAGCGGTCCGAATGGCTACCGGCCGGGGGAGTCGAAGGGCGATTTTCTGAAACGCCAGGGAGTGGGGCCGGGTCCTGCCAATCCCGAAAAAGTACCGTACTATCTTCTGTTGGTGGGTACACCGGAGGAGATTCCCTTCCGGGTGCAGTCGCAGCTTTCCGTACAGTATGCGGTGGGCCGCCTGGACTTCGATACCATCGAAGAGTACAATAACTATGCCCGCAGTGTGGTGGCGGCCGAAGACCTGACCCTGGCGCGGCGCGCGGGCTTTTTTGGCGTGGCCAACTCCGATGATGGTGCGACCCAGGCCAGCTCTCGCCACCTGATTGAACCGCTTGCCGATATGTTTGGCAAGCAGGGCTGGGCGGTGGATCGGATCACCCGCGATCAGGCGACCCGTGGGGCCTTTTCCACGATGATTAAGGATACACCTGCACTTCTATTTGCGGCCAGCCACGGCATGGGCTTTCCCAAAGGGGATCCGCTGCAGCTCCGTCACCAGGGTGCCCTGCTTTGCCAGGACTGGCCTGGACCAAAAGCCTGGCGGGGAAAGCCGATTCCCGAGGAATTTTATTTCGCCGGTGATCACCTGTCGGCGGACAGCAACCTGCTTGGCTCGATCGTCTTCCTTTTCGCCTGCTACGGGGCGGGTACCCCTCAGATGGATGAATTTGCGAAGCAGGCCTTTAAAGAGCGCGCCGCTATCGCCCCTTTTTCTTTCTCGGCGGCGCTGCCCAAGGCCATGCTGGGGCGGCCCAAGGGTGGGGCCCTGGCGGTGATCGGCCACGTGGAGCGCGCCTGGGGGCACTCGTTTATGTGGGCGGGGACGGGGGAGAAGGGGGCGGTGGGTCGCCAGACAGAAGTGTTTGAGAGTACCCTCCGCGGCCTTGCCAATGGTTCGCCGGTGGGGGCCGCCATGGAGTACTTCGACGAGCGCTATGGCGAGCTGTCCACGATGTTGGCTGACTCGGTTGAAAGGGCGGATTTTGGCGAGGATGTGGACGAGTATGAGCTGGCGGGCATGTGGACGGCCAACAATGATGCCCGTGGCTACGCTCTCCTCGGTGATCCGGCGGTGACGCTGCGGGTTGCACCCAAAGGTGGGGTGCCGGGGGGACGGAGGGGCCATGGGGTAGGAGAGATCCACTCGGGGGGGCATCCTTTCCCTCCTCCTCCCGAGCTTTTGCCCCCGCCGCCGGAGCTTCCGGCCGCTCAGCTTCCCCCCACCCAGCATCCACCGTCAACACGTTCCCCGGCACCGGAACCGTCGGCGGACGAGGGGACGGTCGGCAGCTATGGCATCGGGGAATGGTTCGGGAAAAAGGAGCCTGAAGCCGATACTCCTTCCGAACCCAGTGCACTCCAGCGTTTTGTAAACCGCCTGGGTGATACCCTGAACCGCGCCCTGGACGATGCCACGAGCCTGGAAGTGACCACCTGGGTGGCCGACGATCTGGGGAATGCACGCTATGAAGGCGGGAAGATGGTGGGTGCAGAGCTTCGGGCGCTCACCCGGGTGGCCCTGGATGGC
>CAITDR010000326.1 GCA_903891165.1 uncultured Pseudomonadota bacterium | reverse complement strand
GACGGCGGCCTTGCGGGCCATGCGCGGGATGCTGGAGCGTGGCTATCTGATCCTGCCCTGCGGGGAACGTGGCGAAGCACTTGGCTTTTCGCCCCCTCTGGCCATCGGGCGGGAGCTGCTTGGCGCGGCGGTGGCCGCCCTTTCCGACTGTCTGGCCAACGGATGAGCCCCAAGGAGGCTATCGCCAGGTTCATTTCGACCGGTGATGGAGACTTTGAGGCTCTTGCTCTTGCTCTTTTTGATTGGCAGCGTCGGCAGAATCCGATGTTAGAGGCCCTGGTGGAGCGGGAGCCGGAGCACTGGTGGCAGATCCCGGCGGTGCCGGTGGAGCTGTTCAAGGACATCGATTTTGCCTGCTTTGACCTGAAGAAGCCGCACACCGTGTTCCACACATCGGGTACCACGGTGGGCCGACCCGGACGGCACCACAGCCTGGATACAGAGCTCTACGATCTGGGTGCCCCCATCCAGCTCCGTCGGCGGATTTCCGGTCTTCCCAGACGGATTGTTTCGCTCTGCCCTCCTGCTGGGGGGCACTCCTCCCTAGGCCATATGCTCGCGCTTTTTGGGACGGTGGAAGGCTATTTTGACGCCGCGGGAGGTGTGAGTTCCGAGGTCTGGTCCGCCCTCCAAAAGCCCTGCTTTCTCGCCACGACGGCCTTTGCGTTGGACGCACTTTTTGGCCAGGCCGGTCATGCTATTCTTCGGCCTGAGTCCCTGGTGATGGTCACCGGCGGCTTCAAGGGGCGCCGCGTACGCCTGGATGCGCCCGAGCTGTATCGGGAGATCGGGCGGCGCCTGGGCAACCCCCGGGTGGTAGGCGAGTACGGAATGACCGAACTTTCCAGCCAGCTTTGGACCGATCCGGTGCCTGCGGGGGAGCTTCCGGGTGCCTTTGTGGCGCCGCCGTGGATGCGGGTCTACACCGTCGATCCAACCACCGGAGCGGCACTTTCCGAGGGTGAAGTCGGGCAACTACGTTTTGTCGATCTCGCCAACTACTGGAGTGTGCTGGCGATTGAGACGATGGACATCGGGAGGGTGGAGCCCGACCCGCAAGGGGACCGGGTGTGGCTGCATGGGCGGCTTCAAGGTGCGGAAGTACGCGGATGTTCGTTGAGTGTAGAGGAGCTTCTGGGCCGATTTTCTGAGACTGAATGAAGCCTCATTCAGTGGAGGAGGAGGCGGAGGTGGCTGCTCGGGGGTAGAGAAACACATGGATATCGAGCGGCTACGAAAAATGGACCCGGCGGGCTGGGGCACGGGGCTCTCGGTGGAGAACGCACGTGTCTGCTGGGCGGAGGCCGTGGAGGCGCTGGAGCAGGTGGATCGGGAGCCGGTGGAAGGCCGGGCACCACGCCGGGTGCTGTTGTTGGCCTCCGCCAATGTATTTACGGTACCGTTGCCCTGGATGGCGCTGCTGAGCCTGCGGGGGGTGGCGCTGCGGGTGACGGCGGCGCGCGGGCTTGGAGAGGCCACACGGGCGATGGCGGCGGCTTTTGAGGGGGTGGAGGTGCAGGAGTGGCGGGGGGGCGATGGAGAGGCCCTGAAGCGGGCGGTGGCCGGGGTGGACGCGGTGATGGCCTTTGGGAGCGGGGAGACCATGGCGGCGCTGCGACGGCAGTTGCCGGAGGGCTTGCCGCTGTTGAGCTTTGGACCTCGCTATTCGGTGGGAGTGAGTACGCTGACAGAACCGTTGGCGGTGGAGGATCTGGCCCGCTACGATAGCCGGGGCTGTATGTCTCCGGTCGGGTGGTTTACCGATAATCCAGATCTGGACCTCTTGAGTCTGACGATGGCGGAGGCCCAACAAAAATGGCCGCGCGGCGCCCTCTCGGAGGCCGAGCAGGTGGCCATCCGGGCAAGGTTGGTGCTGGCAAAGATGGTGGGGAAGCTGAGGACGGGGGAGGGGTGGGCGATCCTGCAGCTCCCCAGCCGCTTTTTCTCCCCCGATGCGCTGCCACGGGTGCTGCAGATCTACCCCTCCGAAACCATCGGCCAGCTCGATCCACGTCGGATGTCTACCCTCGCGGGGAGGGGCCCGCTGCCCGCTGCACCCCGCCACTGCCGCCCCGGGCAGATGCAGCGGCCCGCCGCGAGCCGATGGCACGACGGTATCGACGTGTTGGCATGTCTGTGGGGCCGACCTTTTGAGGAATGGAAGCCATGAAAAACGCCCTCTCCGCCGAAGTGATGGCCGTCCATCGGAGCTGCCTGATCGTGGATCTCCACTGCGATCTGCTGCTGTCTTCCTACTTTTTGGGCTGGGACTGGAATCGTCGCCACGCACCCAACCCCCTACCGGGTGCCCCGCTGATGGGTCACTGCGATCTCCCCAGGTTGGAAGAGGGGAATGTGGGCTGTATGGCACTCGGCATTGTGACCAACCCGCTACGCGGTGCCTCGGGCCCGGATGCCATCCGCCACGATCTGATGCAGATGCAGCGGGAGGCGGATCGTTCAGAGGGAAAGCTGTGTATTGCGGGGAGTGTGGACGCGGTGCGCCAGGCCCGGGGCCAGGGCAAAATCGCCTGTTTTGCGGGCCTGGAGGGTGCGCACGGGCTGAACGGAAAACTGGACGATCTCCCAGAGTTTTACAAGCTGGGGCTGCGCTATGTGACGCTCTGCCACTTCAGCCGGAATGTCTTCTGCAGCCCGATGGTGGGCTGGGGTGCCGACAACAGTGCGGCGCTTACGACGCCGGGCCATGCGCTGGTGGAGGCGCTCAACAGCCTGGGCATCCTGGTGGATCTGGCGCATGTAGGCGAGCAGGCCTTTTTGGATGCTGCAAAACGTTCGACCAAGCCGGTGATCTGCTCCCACTCGGCCGCCAAAGCGGTGTGGAACAGTCCCCGGGGCATCGGCGATGCCCAGCTCCGCGCTGTCGCTGCGACCGACGGGGTGGTGGGCGTCATTTTTGTGACGCCCTTCATCGGGCCCGGTGGCGCCGATCAGGTCGCCGCTCACCTCGATCATTTCAAAAAAACCATCGGCATCCGCCACTGCGCCATCGGCAGCGACTGGGAGGGCTTTGCCCTCTACCCCTCCGAGCTTTCCTCCGCCGATCAGCTCCCGCTGCTCACCCAGGCCTTGCTGCGCCGGGGCTGGCAGCCGGAGGAGATCCAGGCGGTCTATGGGGAGAATTTTTTGCGGGTGATTGGCGGAGCCTGAGCACCACGCCGGGCAAAAACGCAGAGGGCTGCACCGAAGTACCGCCCCCCCGACCGTCGGCGCTTTTCAGGCCTCCCCGGGCTCCGGCAGGATCATCCCGCGCAGATCGCGGATGCCGCTCTGTTCGCGCAGGCGCAGGAGCGCTTCGCGCTCGATCTGGCGCACGCGCTCGCGGGACAGACCCATCTCCTTGCCCACTTCCGAGAGCGTGCGGAATTCGCCATCTTCCAGGCCGTAGCGACGGGTGAGCACGAAGCGCTGACGCTCCGAGAGCACCGCGTTGAAGGCCTTGGTCATCCGGGTCAATTCCTGGTACTGGATGCTCTCCTCGTCGGGAGCGGCAGCATCTTCGTCGGACAGGAAGCGCTCCAGGGGGCGCGGACGGGGACCGTCATCTACCGGCTGCTCCAGCGAGATGGTGTTGCCCTGCGACAAGAGCAGCTCGGCGCGCTCTTTGTCGATGCCCACTTCTTCCGCCAGATCAGCCACGTTGTACTCGACGCCCGCCGCTTCAAAGCGCTTCATCGCCTTGCGCAGGTTGCGGGTCTGCTCCACCGCGCAGCCGGGCAGCCGCACCGGGCGACCGGTGTGGTCGATGGCGCGGGTCATCTGCGCCCGCACCCACCACCGTGCATAGGTGGAGAAGCGGATACCACGATCGGGATCAAAGCGCTTGGCGGCCCGCAAAAGGCCGATGTAGCCCTCCTGTACCAGATCCTCCTCGTCCATGAAGGGGCCGGCCAACTTCCGGGCTTCCCCATGGGCAATCCGCCGACCGGACATGGCAAGGCGCCAGCGCAGCTCCTCGGCCTGCTGCCAGGCGCCGTTGGCCTTGCGCGCGTAGCCGTTCAGCGCGGTATCTTTTTTGGCGGCGCGGAAGACCGCGCGCACCGCTTCTTCGAGGCGATCCACTGCGCCAGCACGGGTGCGCTCCGCACGATCCGGGCGACGACGCAGGATGTTTTCGGCAGCATCAATGCCAGCAACCGCCTCGCGGGCAGATTGCTCAGCCTTCCGGATCTCTCGGGCGATGGCCTTCTCTTCTTCTGCGGTCAGCCGCTCTGAGCGACGACGTGCACCGTCATTAGAAGCCATACTCCGTAGACGCAGCGACATGCTTGTTTCCGAACGTAAGAGAGTGGGTGCCGGAGCCTCAAGGTACCTTTTCCCCAGCCAGCTCCGGCTATCAAAAGGGGAAGAGGGTGCGCGCTCTTATAGATCGCCTGGAGCGGGATTTTGTCAAGAACCTGTCAGGACGGCCTGCTTCTGGTTGCCCGCAAGGTACGGGCGAGATCGCGTATTCATACACACCAGGAATTCAATGTCAACGGGCAGTGCGGAGGGTTGGCAGAAACCCACATGCTTCCCGCACTCTTTGCATCGTGTTCCGCGCGAGGTGCTGGGCGCGCACCGCACCGTCCTGCAGGATCTCTTCCAGCTCTTCAGGACGGGTGAGGAGGGCCTCGTAGCGCTCCCGTGGCGCGGCGAGGCGCGCTTCCATCGCTTCAAAAAGGGCCTGCTTGGCGTGGCCGTAGCCCAGTCCCGGAGCGCGGTAGCGCGCGGCCAGCTCGGCCTGTTGCTCGGGGCTGGCGAAGAAGCGGTAGAGGGCAAAAACATTGCAGGTGTCCGGATCTTTTACCTCGTCCATGCCCTTGGAGTCGGTCTGGATCTGCATCACCTTTTTCCGCAGCTCCTTGCTGCTGCAGAAGACGGGGATGGTGTTGTTGTAGGACTTGGACATTTTCTGGCCATCGAGGCCGGGAATGGTGGCGACATCCTCGCGAATGAGCGGCTCGGGTACCACCAGGGTGGGGCCAAAACGGGCGTTGAAGGAGATCGCCATGTCCCGGGCCATCTCCACATGCTGCTTCTGGTCCTTGCCCACCGGCACGAGGTTGGAGTCGTAGATCAAGATGTCGGCCGCCATCAACACGGGATAGGTGAAGACACCCACGTTGATGTCCTGATTCCGGTCCTGCGCCGCTTTGTAGGCGTGGGCACGCTCCAGGAGGCCCACCCCGGTCACACAGGCCAGCATCCAGGTCAGCTCCTGCACCTCGGGCACGTCCGACTGCACAAAGAGGCAGGATTTTTTGGGATCCAGGCCCAGAGCCAACCAGGAGGCCGCCACTTCTCGGGTGTGTTGGCGCATACGCTTTGCGTCGTGGAGCGTCGTAAGTGCATGGTAGTCGGCGATGAAATAGTAGCTTTCATGCTGCTCCGCGAGGCGGAGTGCAGGCTCGATCATGCCCAGAAGGTTCCCGATGTGGGGGGCGTCGGTGGGCTTGATTCCGGTCAGGGCGCGCAAGGAAGGCTCCAAGGGGCTGCGGGGGAGGGGCAGAGGTGCTACGCTGTCGGCTGGAGGACATAACGTGCGTACAGCGGCCTCTTTGTCAAGTCTTCTTCTGCTGTTGGCCTGTGGATCCCGGAAGGAAGATTCGGTTCCTGAAGGAGATCCGAACCTTCCCGATTCGGAGGCATGTGGCACTGATGAGCAGTGCGATGCGGGGCGTATCTGCGAGCTCTCGGCCTGTGTGGCCGGAGATCGGGACAACAGCCCCGAGGAGGCGACGGGGGCCTTCTACGAGGAGGGCAATGCGGGGGTGCTGAACCCGGCCGAGGATGTGGACTGGTGGACGATCACCGGCACGGCGGGCACCTTTGTGAAGATCACCACGTCCAAGCCGGATACCAGCACGGTAGACACGGTGGTCAGCCTCTACGACGCCGCCGGCCATCGGCTGGCCTGGGAAGATGGCTATGCAGGCGGTACCATCAGCAGCCTGGACACGCTGCTCTACGCCTACTTCCCAGAAGATGGGACCTACTACGTCAAAGTAGAGGATGTCGCGACCTTCTACGATGACCCCGACCTGATCCCCTATGGCTCGGACACCTCGGTCTATGAGCTGACGATCTCGGACTACGGCCAGGGGGGAGACGAGCCCGATGCCCTCTACGAGGCAGGCATCGACTATGAAGTATCGGGTGCGAAGCTGGTCTATCCGGTTCCGGTTGCATTTTCTGATGAGACGGATAGCGACTATGCCGCCTTTACGCTTCCCTTCGATGACTGCCCGGTCTACCTTTTTACGATGCAGCATGACGACGGCAGCGACGCTTCGTTGGAGTTGAAGCTGTACAATGCCGAGGGAGAGCTGGTCTTTTCCAAGGAGGACCCCGCACGCGATGTGGAGGCCCAGCTCATCGCCGCTCAGGGGCGCCAGTATGTGCTAGAGGTGAGCGATAGCTCCGGTCGGAGCGGCTCTTCTCACTGGGGCTGGGTCTTTCTTCTCCTGGGAGAGGAGGGCGACGGCAATGCCCGCGAGGCGGAGCCCAACAATGACACAACCCAGGCGCAAAGCCTGGAAGCCTCCGATCAGGAGCCGGATTCGGGCACCTGGATCTCCTACTACGGCCAGGGCACGGTGGACGATCTGCTGGATACGGATGTCTACGCCTTCAGCATGGACGAGGAGCTATATGTGAGTGTGGCGCTCGGTGCGCAGGGCTACGGCGGTCTTCTTGTTACCCGGCTGGAGATCCTGGACACCAACGGAACCGTCCTGGAGACGGTGGACTCCTCGGCGGGCCTGGATTTGGATGCGGAGAACCTCGGGCCATTCAGTAGTGGAGACTACTTTTTACGGGTGAGTGCCGTGCCGGATACCCTGACAAGCTGCGGAGAAGGCTGCTTCTACCGCTTCGGTATCCACACCGCCAGCTTCCTCTTCAACTGAGGGAGCGGTCGCTCCGACACCGCGATCGGGCGCGCGAATCGGCCGCGCCCGACCTCCGGGGTGGGCGGCTCAGGGGATCTCGACCGTACCCACCGTCGCCTCGACAATCTGCTCCTCGGTGTAGGGCAGATCGACCATCCCCCCTTCCAACCATCGCTCTCCGTCCCCTTCGTTGGAGAAGGGGGAGGAGAAGCGCATCTGCGGTACGCCGTCTTCGCCGAACTGGGTCACATCGCGAAGGATGGGACCTTCGGGAGAGCGGAAGGAGGTGAGTGCCTCGCCCTCACCCCAGAATGCGTTTTCTGAGGCGTTGATCGAGTCGTTCCCGCCATCGGAAGCGTAGAGGGTGGTGCCGCCGTCGGGGGCCACAAAGCTGGACGCGTGGACGTCCCCCCAGGTCAGGGGTGACACTCCCAGCTCGGCTTCCCGCGCGGCGATCCAGACCAGTGCGTCGGAAAGTGCCTTGACGCGGAGCAGATCGGCATCCCGGTCCAGGATTTTTTCCCGGTTGTACTCGTGGGTAAGGAGGGCCACCTTCTCCAAAAACTGCGGCTTGCCCGCCTCGACCGTGGCGTAGACGATGCCCAGCTCGTCGCCCAGGGTGGCCCGGGTCAGGTAGCCACTCCACACCCGGTAGAGCACCGCTTCGGAAGACTCCCGGCGCATCTGGCGATCCCAGCCTTCCAAGCGGGCAGCGGCTTCGGCCAACTCCGGGCGGTTTTCGTAGTCGGCCAGCTCGGAATTGCTGCCGATGTTCGCCACACTTGTGCTTAGCAGGGGCAGAAAACGCTCGGCGAGGAGGGAGTAGGTGTCCAGCTGCAGGCTCTCCATCTGCTCCAGGGTGACCGGGCCGCTTTGGATGTACCCTTGCAGCACGTTGGAGATCCGCTCGGCCCGGAAGCCGGGGTCGAAGAAGCTGCCGTAGTAAAAATCGTTGTTGGTAGGGTCGTTATCCGCCGTGTGGCCCCAGGGATCGTTGTTGGCGGTGGTGATGAAGTCCTCGCTGCCGTCCAGGGTAGGCAGATCCTCTGCGCCCAGCCAGCCCTGCCACATGGCATCGGGATCATTTCCGTCCATAACCATATTCGGAATCACCGTTTTCCCGCGTACAGGTAGACGCGCATGGGTACGGTAGCGGAAGCCATCGGCCGTCGCACCGAGCCAGTTCATAATTCCGGCATCCTGCAGATCTACCGCATTTACAAAATCATCCAGGTTTTCGGCCTCGTTAAAGTCCAGGAACATGGAGAGATCATCGTTGGGTCCAAAGCCCGCCCAGTTGAACATCAGGGCGCCGTTGGCCACCAGCCCGGTGGGTAGACCGAGTGCCTCGTCGGTCAGGATCACACCACGGTCGGGGATCCACTTCGCCGTAAAGGGATGTTCGAGGATGCTGCCATCTTCCTGTCGGATCTTGATGATGTGTTCTTCGCTCTCCACATCGTAGGCTTCGCCACCCAACATCACCTGGTCCCCATTCAGCTCCACATCCCAAAGATCCACGACATCCGCCCAATTTGTGGTCGCCGTCCATGCCACTTTGGCGTTGTGACCCAGCTGCACGGCGGGGGTACCTACAAAAGTGAAGCCCACCACGTCGTAGCTGCCCGCCCGCACATGCTGCATGTACATGGTGTTGGGGTCACCCAGGGCGGAGTGGGTGTCGTTTGCGATCATCGGACGCCCATTTTCGGTGACCCGTCCCGATACCGCCCAGTTGTTGCTGCCCGGGCCGTTGTGGAAGCCCTTGCCCAGGTGGCGTACGTCCTCCAGGAAGGTGGAAGCGGCAATTGCTTCGGGATCCAAGGGCGCGAGCTGCCGAGGGGCGCGCGGAGGGCCACCGGGGAGGGCTTGGCCCATAATGAAGCGGTCCACACCCGGCTGGAAAACGGGGATGTCCCCGTAGGTGGGAACGGTGCGAGCAATCAGCGTATAGAGAAGGTCAAACTCCAGGGTATTGGAAAATCCAAACAGGATTCCGCTACCGATGCTGATCACATCCTCGGGCGTATACGGGGTGGGGTTGAAGTTGTAGTTGACAAATTCAGGAGGAAGCAACGAGGGATCTTCGTTCACCTCGGCGATACGCTTGTTGATTCCTGCCACGAAGGCCACGGCCATGGCCAGATGTTCCGGATCCTGGTTGTAGGTGGCCTCCAGGCTCTGACAGGCATAGCGTCCAAAGCCGAAAAGCCGGGCCTGCATGTCATCTTCCAGGTAGGCTTCGCCCAGGATCTCCGAACGGTCGCCGGTCACCCGGCGGCGGTTCATCTCCAGCTGGAAGAGGCGGTCGCGCGCCTGCATGTAGCCGGAGGCGTAGAAGGCATCCCGGGCGTTCTCCGCCTCGATATGCGGGATCCCGTAGCGGTCCACCCGTACGGTGGGCGCGGTCTTGTAGCTCTCCACGTTGAGGCTCTGAAGCAGCTTCTCCGAGTCACAGGTGCTGGGAACCTCGATAGAAGGCGCTTTATCGGTACCGGTACAGGCGAGCATGAGAAGGAGCATTCGGTCTCCGGCGCCGGGCTAAGGGCGCATAAGCGGGAACGGCTAACCTTTTCCTAAGCACGCCTATTCCCCGTGGCCGCAAAGAGTGCGTCACGAGATAAGAGTAGCGGTGCGTCACCTCCTCCCGCTGTTCTTTTTTGCGCTGCTGGCCCTGGGCGCCGTCGGGATGCCCTCGGCTGGGAGCCTGCCCGGCCACCCCATGTCCGACCTCTACGACCACGGGTGGGGCTATTCCTGGTTTGTCGAACAGATCCTGGCAGGGGACTGGCCGCTGTGGACGCGCACCAGCCACGGCCCCGATGGCGGGGTGCTGTGGTTTGTGGATCCGGTAGGTGCACTCCTAAGTCTCCCCTTTCAGCTACTTTTTCCGCTACCGGTAGCCCTGGGGATTCTGCCAATTGTGCAGCTATGGCTTGCGATGGTGGCCGCCTACCTGCTGGGCTGGAGCGAGTACCGTCAGGTTTCGGCCGCCATGGTGGTGGCCACGGTTTTTGGACTTTCTTCCTATAGCCTCTCGTTGGTGCACTCGGGCACCTGGGAATATCTGAACCTGTGGCCCTTTCCGATTTTTTGTTGGGGGCTACGGCAAGGGCGTGTGGGCTGGGCGACTTTTGCCTGGACCGCTGGCATGCTGGGTGCCTTCTACTATGGCGCATTTCTGGGCCTTTTGGGCTTACTTTTGGCCTTGGTGGGGATGGTACCGTGGCGGACCTTGGCAAGGACCCTTCTATGGGCCCTGCTTCCGGTAGGGCTGGTGGTCGGAGTGGCAGGTTGGACGCTGGGACATCCGCAGGCGGTGATCCAGGCCGAGACCGCCCCGGGCTGGTCCTACCAGAGCCTTCCCGCCACCGACCTGATCAGCTTTTTCCACCCGCGCTACTGGTTCCCGGACAACGCGCGGATGGGAAATCCGGGGATCGTCCATGCAAACAGTCTGGGGCTGCTGAACCTGGCGTTGCTTTTTTGGGGCTGGAAGCGGCTGGATCGCCCGCTCCGGCTCCTTTTGGGGATTACCGGGCTTCTTTGCCTGGGACCGACGCTTTGTATTGCAGGATACATTCCGAGGATCGGCGGCTTTACCCTGCCTCTTCCGGCGGCGCTGTTGTATCTGCCGGGCTCGCCCTTCCGGTGGGTACACCACCCCTACCGGATGGTGGTGCTGGACCTGCTGGTGCTGGGCCTGGCCCTTGGGTTTTTGTTAAAGGAGCGGCAGACCTGGGCCAAGGTGCTGCTGATGGCTCTGCCGTTGGAGCTGGCCTTTTTGAGCCCGGTGAGCTGGCCCATTGTGCGTGCGCCCGCGGAGATTCCGAGAATCTATGCCGGACTTCCGGGAGGGATCATCGACTTTCCGCCGGAGAACCACCTCAACAACCGCAGCTACGCCTGGTATGCGGCGATCCACCACCGACGGATTCCCTACGGAGTGAACGTCTATGTTCCTGAGAAGTTGGGGAAAAATCTTCGCTTTCTTCAGTGGATGGGCTGCCTGAAGGATGGCGGAAAACGGGGCGTGCCTCGGGAAGGAGGACCGCCGGCCTGGCAACCTCCGCCTCCTCCCCCCTTCACGCCCGAAGCGCTTCATCTTGCCGATCTTGAGCTTGCTGGCTGGAATTACCACTGGCTGCTGCTGCATTTGCAGTGGATGGACACCGGCGAGCAGACCTGTCTGACAACATTGTTGGGCCCCCCCACCGCAGAAGACGATGGCTACGCGGTCTGGGCGCTGACGGACCCGCTGACAGACATTGACGCCTCTTTCACACCACCGCCATAAGCCCAGGCTACCTTTGCACCCGAGGTGACTATGCTCCTTGTCCTTCTCGCCTGCGCGCCGACAGAATTGAAAGTTGGGGGAGGTTCCGAGGCCGGTGGGCCGGTGGAAGAGGTGCATAGCGGCCAGGAAGTGGAGGTACAGGACCCGGTTGCAAAGGTCTCTGTGGTGCCGACGATCCAGTTGGGGGAGGAGGTGCTCTTTGACGGCACAGCTTCGATAGATCCTACCGGAAAGCAGCTGATCTCCTGGGATTGGTCGTGCACCGACGGCAGCGTGGGAGACCAGCCCACCTTGAGCCTGGTGCCCACGGCGGCCGGTGCGCTGAGCTGTACCTTGACGGTAACGGCAAGCTCCGGTCACAGTGCTACTGCGACGGGATCTGTGCAGGTGGAAGAAGCTCCCCCGGCACCGATGGCAGATTGGACCTTCCTTTTCTTCATCAATGGCGACAACGACCTGGAAGAGTACGCGCTGTTGGATGTGAACGAGCTGGAGCAGGTGGGTTCTACCGAAAAAGTGAACTTCCTGGTGCAGTTGGACCGTGCCGCACGCTACAGCCGTGCCGACGGAGACTGGACCAGCGCGCGGCGGCTACGCCTGGAGAAAGACAACAACGAAAATGCGATTACATCGCCGGTGATTTCGGATCTGGGCGAAGTGGACTCCGGCAAGGCCAGCACGGTGGTCGATTTTGTCAAATGGGGTGCGGAGACCTACCCCGCCAAACACTACGCACTGGTGCTATGGGATCATGGAGATGGCTGGTACATCGCGGCAGATTCTGCGGGTACCACCCCCAGAAAGGGTGTATCCTGGGACGAGGGCAGCAACCGGGAGATTTCAGTGGCCGATGGGGACCTGGCCGAGCTGTTGTCTGGAGCCGTAGAAGCGACCGGGCAACCTCTGGATCTCTTCGGGATCGACGCCTGCCTGATGGGGCTCTGGGAGGTGGCCTATGTGGTCGCGCCCTACGCAAAAACCTATGTAGGCTCGCAGGACTATGAAGGCGCCTACGGGTGGAAGTACGATCAGGCCTTTGCGGGGGTGGCAGCGGATTCCACATTAGGTGCGCCGGTGATCGGGGATTCCATCGCCTCCACCTTCTATGCGTCGGGAGACTCCACGCAGTCGGTCAGTGATATGTCGGCGATGCCTGCGCTGAATGAGGCGCTGGATAACGTTGCCGTGGCGCTGATGGCCTCGGATACCGGGACCGACGTGTGGGACAATGCGGTGTACCGTTCAACCTCCTATGACGACGTAAATTCCGATCTCGGCCAGCTGCTGGACCTCATTGCCGCCTCCTCCGATCCGGCGGTGGTGCAGGCCGCTACGGCTGCATTAGCCGCCTATGACGGAGTGATTCTGTCGAACTACGCTCGCCGCAAGGGGACGGGTTTTTCGATCTATGCACCTTCCCGCCGCCTCGATCGCAGCTACCTGAGCGGTCCCTGGTCCGCCGGAAGCTGGGATGAGCTGGTGGGGGCGATGGTGCAGTAGTCGGGCTCAGGCCGGGTCCCAGTCCCCGTGAAAGGCCACCGGCAGCAGCGGGACATGGATCCGGGCCATCGGGCCCGCGCTGAAGTCCCCGGCGCGCAAAATGGCCAACGTGGAGCGCGCCTGGAGCGGGTCGGACACAATCACCAGGACATGGCCGCCGTCGGAATTGGGAACGTAGATGGGCTCTCCCACAAAGGTACCGGCGGGCGCCGTCCACAGTTGTACCGGCGCGCCGCGGTCGTGCAGGTCCACCCGCACCACCGAGTCGAAGGGGTCACTGTAGCGGGTATCCGCTCGGGTTGCCCCAAAAAGGAGAGGGGTATCCTGGCCTTCGTGGTGGGGGTGGACGCGGGGGAAGTCCACACCGTAGGGCGCGAGGCGCTCCCAGGTGGCGGTGGTCGCGCCGGGAGCGATGGTGGCGCGGTACAGCTTTTGGGGGCCGCGCGCATCCGGAAGAGACGGATCAAAGGGGGTATTGGGCCCCGTGTAGCCGAATTCCTCGCCGAAGTCGAAGCGCGCAAAGGCGCACACGTCGATCACCACGGTGCCATCGTCCCGCTCGAAGGCGTTGCCGAAGTGAACCACAAAGCACTTGTCGGGAAGTGTGATGGTTCGAACTGGGCCATCCTCCTCGCGCGGAATCAGGTGGAAGATCCCGGGCTTGCCGTCATCGGGCCGAACCGAACCCAGCAGCGTGCCCGACCCGGCCACCATCCGGGCCAGCGCGCCCCACTTCATCTGCAGCGGGTTCCCTCCCAGGATGTACCAGCGAGGGGTGAAGGCGAAGTCGTGGGCAAAGACACTCCCGGGCAGGGTCGCCTGTCGGGTCTGTACCACCCGGCGGTCGCGATCGACCTCCCGAAAGGTCAGCGTGGTGTTTCTGCCCATCCCCAGGCTACAAAGGAGCAATCGCTGCCGCGCGGCATCGTGATGCATGTGGGCAAGGGTGGGTTGGCCGGTGATGGCACCATCAAAGCTGTCCTCTCCCAAGGTCTCCAGGCTGGCGGGGTCCAGGGCGTGGGGGAGCCCCCCCTCCCACCCGGCCAGCAGGCGGGTTCCCCATCGTAGGATGGTGGTGTTTGCCACGTTTCGCGGCACACCAAAACCAAGGTTTTTCCAGAAGGAGTCAGACACATTCGTGGCGAAGCCTCGGTGCAGCATCCGGCCTGCTGCGGCCTCGTCCTTGTACACCCGGGTTCCTACAAAACGGGCCTTCAGGTTGCAGGATCCGTCCTCCAAGAGCTGAAAAGACCGCACGTAGCCGTGGCCGTCGAAGGGGTGTGCGATCCGCCCGCCGATCTGGGTCCACCCGGGGCCGTTGGACAACATCCTGCCGCCGCGCAGGGCGACAGGCACCTGACCTTCAATTTGTGCCGGGTCGATGGTCAGATCCAGGTTTCCGGGGCTGGCCGCCATGGCGAGGTTCCAGGCGCGGGCGCGGGGGTCGAGGGAGGAGAGGCTGCTCATGGACCACTCTCGGGGTGGGAGGCAAGGCGGGCGTACAAACGTGCGAAGAGCAGCGCCGCCTGCTGCCGCTCCGCCGGGCTGAGGTCGGTGAACAGGGAGGCTTCGAGCTGTTCCAACAGCGCGATGCCGCCCCCAAGGGGCGCGCCAGGCGCGAGGCGAATGCGGTGGGCGCGCGGATCGTCGGGGTCGGGCGCACGCACCAGAACTCCCTGCTGCTGCAGACGGTCCACGGCCGCCGACACGGTGGGCGCCCGCACCCGCAGGCGGCGGGCCAGCTCGCTCTGCCGTACCCCATCGGGAGCGGCCATCACCTCGCCCACCATCCGGAAGCTGGACAGGGTGAGGCCGATGCCTGCGACATCGTGAGCGAGGCGGGCCTCAAAGCCGACCAGCAGCTCCCACAGTCCCAGCACGAGCAGCCCTGGGGGCAGCTCAGGGGGAGGGGCTTCGGCGACGGGACCCTGCATCATGCTTAGTTAGTCTAACTAAGTGGGGGTGTCAAGGGGGCCGGCGCGGGGACGGCCTCAACGGGTAGGAGGCCACAGGTTATAGCCCCCGCGCATGAACCCCTACCTCCTCGCAGACCAGCGCCAGGCCAAGGCGCGGTGGGCGCAGGCGCCGATGACGGAGCGTCTGCTGCCGCTCTTGCCGCTGGTGGCAGCGTTGGTGGTGCTGCCGCTATTGCGAGAGAGTCTGTATTTTTTCCTGGATAATCCTCGTATTGTACATGCAGGGGTGCGCGAGCTGCTGTTGCGGCTGGGACTGGGATTGGCGGCGGCCCTGGCGCTGTCCACCTTTTCGGCCCTGGTCCGGGGACCGGATCGGGGGGTTGTGGACCTGCATCCCCTTCGGGCTGGAGACTGGCTCTTTGCCAAGCTGCGCGGCCTGGCCTGGGGCAGGCTCCTTTGGCTTGGCGTTGCGATGATTCTGTTGGTACCTTTGCGGGAGAACCTGCCCCTGGTCGGCGTGAGTGCGATTCTGTTGGGCGGGGCCTGGGTGGCGGGGTTGGGGCTGGGGGTGGGGGTGAACCTCCTGGCGCCGGGGGTGGGGCGCAGTCCGGCCTGGGCGGGGGTTCTGGATGCCGTCCGGGGCGTAAATCCGAGGATGCAGGCAGCTCTTTTGTATGCACCCGGGGTGGCGCTGATCGGGGCGGGCCTGCCGGTGGGCTTCGCGGCGGCGGGGGTGGAGCAATGGCTGGACGGGGAGCCGATCGGCCTGCTCTGGCTGGTGCCCCCCTATCTGATTGGCGTTCTGGGTTTCTGGATGGCGTGGCGGGGGAGGGGAGAGCTGGCCGCCATCGGGGCGGTGCTGGGAGAAGTGGAGGCGGCCTGGGCTCAGGTGGAAGATCCGGCAGAACAACGCCGGGTCTACATGGATTGGCTGGTGCCACGTCTGCCCAAGCGCCTTCAATTGCCGATTCTCAAGGATCTCCGCCAGGGGTGGCGCTCTTTCCGGGCGACGCTGACCGGAAGCTGGGCGATGGCCGCCCTGGCTGGGCTTTCGGGCTGGAGTGATGGTGCCGATAGTGTGGCACGAACCTCGCTGATTGCGGTGGTTGGCGTGGCGATGGTGGGTGGGCTGGGGCTGCGGATGGCTGCGGCCGACCCGCCCTGGCTGGGCCTCTGGTTGCCACTTCCGCGCCTGGATCGCGCTCTTTCGCGGGCCGGGGTGCTCTTTGTCTGGAGCCAGCCCATCGTCTTGTTGCCAGCTTTGACGATGGGGATCCGGCAGGGAGGAATCCCTATTTTTGTGGCGCTGGAGCTGCGCACCTTGATCCTTGCGCTGCTGGGGCTGGCCTGCTCGGTGACCGGCTGGGCACGCTGGCTCTACCTGCCGCTGGCCTTACTGGTGATCTTATGGGGGGTCTGATGCGCCTGAAATTGGCGGCTGTCCGCAAGGTCTATGGCCGAAAAGTGGCTTTAGAGGATTTAAACCTGGAGATTGCGGCAGGGGAGTTTGTGGGGTTGATCGGGCCTAACGGTGCTGGGAAGACGACGATGATGCGCATCCTCGCCGGTCAGCTGTTGCCGACCTCTGGAAAAGTAGAGGTGGAAGGTGTGGATGTGGTGTCCCAGCCCGATGCCGCACGCGCGCGCATGGGGCTGGTGCCGGAAGAGCCCGCCCTCTATGACTACCTGACGGCCCGTGAATTTCTGGAGTTTGTCGTTGGGGTTCGAGGGAAGGGGGATGTGGAGGAGGCGCTGGAGCTTTCGGGTCTGGGGGTGGACGCGGACCGGTTGATCCGGGAGTACAGCCAGGGCATGCGCCGTCGGGCGGCCCTGGCGGCGGCCGTCGTATCGCGGCCGCCTTTGCTGGTGCTGGATGAAGCGCTCAATGGCCTGGATCCGGTGAGCTCGGAGCGCGTAGAAAAATTCCTTCAGCGGCGCTGTGTGGCGGGGGACGCGGTGCTCCTCTCCACCCACCTGCTGGATGCGGTGGAAAAGGTGGCCACACGAATTGTGATGCTGAAGGGGGGCAGGGTGGTAGAGGATGTGCAGGTGGCATCGCTGGGAATGGAGGGAGTACGAGGGCTTTTCAAGCGCCACATGGGTGAATGACGCTTCATTCAGTGTGGCCGAAGCGGCAAAAGGCAGCGGTGCGGGTTAGAGGAGGCATATGCGTTTGCTCCTCCTTTCCCCCGTCCTCCTGCTCGCAGGTTGTGCCCTCAACTGCGAGGAGATCGGCTGTTCCGGTGCCCTCTCCATCTACTTCGCCGGTGCAGTCGCAGACGGAGAGTGGAGCTTAGAAGTCACAAAAGATGGAGAGACGCGCACCTGCATCATCACCCTTCCCGATGGTGAGCCGGTCTGCGCCACCCCGCTTTCCCTGGAGGTGGGGGCCGAGGGCATGACGCTGTCCTGGATGACGATCATGGGCGAACAAGGCGACAATGTCCAGATCCGGATCTCCCGCGACGGTGCGCTGCTGAACGATTCCAGTTTTGTGCCGGAGTGGTCCGAGCCGTACTACCCCAACGGGAAGGCCTGTGACGATGGAAATGGCTGCAGCAATGCGACTGCAGACTACAGCGTCGACTAGGGGCGCGGCAGGCTCGCCGATTCCGGGTTAAAGAGCCTGCTTGTGGAGTCCCCATGTCGAACGACGCCGAGCTGGTTGAACGTATTGCCGCGCGGGTACGCCAACAATTGCTGGCCCAGGAACAGCAGCGTCTGGTACCGCCCCTGCCGGAGCTGCGCGGGACCTGGAAGGACGAGTCCGCCCTGAAGTACGCGACCGGGGGCGAGCCGGAGCGGGTGGGTACGGACGGGACCGTGGGCGCGGAACACAGCAATCGCTCCATCGCCAAGCGGATTGATCATACGCTGCTCAAGCCCGATGCAACCCGGAAAGAGCTGGTAAAGCTCTGTGAAGAAGCGCGAACACACGGCTTTGCATCCGTATGTGTAAACACAACCTGGGTGCCACTCTGTGTGGAGCTTTTGAAGGGTTCCGGGGTGATGACCATCTGTGTGGTGGGTTTTCCGCTGGGGGCGGCCACCTCGCGTGCGAAGGCGGCGGAGACCCGCGAAGCCATCGCCAACGGTGCCGCCGAGATCGACATGGTGGTGAATATCGGGCTTCTGAAGAGCGGAGACCACAACACCGTGTACGACGACATCCGTGCGGTGGTGGAAGCGGCATCGGGCCGCCCCGTCAAAGTGATCCTGGAGACCCACCTGCTGAGCCGCGATGAGAAGATCGCCGCCTGTGCCCTCTCGAAAGCGGCGGGCGCGGCCTTCGTGAAGACCTCCACAGGCTTCACGGGTGGGGGCGCCACCGCCGAGGACGTGGCGCTGATGCGCTCTGTCGTGGGACCCGACATGGGCGTAAAAGCCTCGGGCGGAGTGCGGAATACCGCCGACGCCCAGAAGATGATCGCCGCGGGGGCCAATCGCCTGGGTGCGTCGGCATCGGTGGCGATTGTGACCGGTGGAACTGGAAAAGGGGGCTACTGACATGCGCCGTGCGACGCTCATCGTCCTGGACTCTCTGGGCGTGGGCGCCATGCCGGATGCCGAGGCCTGGGGGGATGCCGGTTCGGACACCCTGGGGCATATCGCCGAGCGGGTCGGCCTGAAGATTCCGCATCTGCGCGCAATGGGACTCGCCAATATTCGGCCGTTGACGGGCCTTTCCCCAGTGGAGCAGGCGACGGCAAGCTACGGAAAGCTCGCGACGGCGGGTGCCGGAAAAGACACCATCGCCGGGCACTGGGAGCTGGCCTGCTGCAAAGTGGACCAGAAATTCCAGGACTTTCCCCAGGGGTTTTCCGCCCGAGGTCATGGACGCCTTCGTGCAGCGCACCGGCCATGGCTGGCTGGGCAATGTGGCCGCCTCTGGCACCGAGATCATCGAGCGCCTGGGTGCGGAGCACCTGGCCACGGGCAAGCCGATTGTGTACACATCCGCCGACTCGGTCTTCCAGGTAGCAGCCCACGAAGATAAGGTTTCACTCGAAGAACTCTATCGTATCTGCAAGCTATCCTTCGAGATTGTGGCTCCCTTTGGGGTGGCCCGGGTCATCGCACGCCCCTTTGTGGGAGCGCCAGGCACTTTTGTACGGACCGAGGGGCGCCGGGACTTTGCGCTGACCCCACCCCGCCCCACCCTGATGGATCAGCTCCACGCGGCGGGCATCCTCACCACCTCCATCGGGAAGGTGAAGAGTATCTACGGAGATCGTGGCTTTTCGGAGGGGATCAAAGCCGGAAACAACGGCAGCATCACCCAGGCCACGCTGGACTGTCTGGACACACAAAAGTCCGGCTTGATCTTCGCGAACCTGGTGGACTTCGATATGAAGTACGGGCACCGCCGCGATGCTCCCGGCTATGCGCGGGCGCTGGAGGATTTTGATGACCGGGTACCCGAGCTGTTAGAACGGCTCGGTGAGGAGGACCTGCTGATCCTCACGGCCGATCACGGCAATGACCCTACCTTTCCGGGAAGTGACCACACCCGCGAATATGTGCCGGTGTTGCTGTTCCAGAAGGGGCGGCCGGGGCGGGCGCTGGGGCTGCGGCCGACCTTGGCGGATGTGGGAGCTTCTTTGGGGGCCTGGCTGGGGGTGCAGACGCTGGAAGGGGAGAGCCTTCTATAAGGAAGGCAGCCCGGAGCCTATCGCGGGCTGCCGAAAGGCCTAGATAGCGGGGCGACCCTCGATAGCGGTGAAGCCCGCCGCTTTCAGCGGCTCCTCAATAGCCTTTTTGTCACCCACCAGGATGATCACCGCCTTGGACGGGTCGTAGGCACCCAGGGCCGCGTTGATCTGCTCCACGGTCACTGCGCGGGAGGCGGCGAGGCCGTTTTGAAGGGCTTCGGGGGGCAGCCCGGCGAGGTGATACTCGGAAAAGGCGGCAGCAATGCCGCTGCGCGACTCCATAGCCTCCACCTGATCCTGCTGATGGGCGAGCCGGGCCTTTTCGGCCTCCTCTGGGGTCACACCTTCTTTCAGGCGTTGAAGCTCGCTCATCAGATCCACCATCGCCTCCTCCGTCGCGTCCGTACGGATGCGGGTGGAGATGACCAGGCTTCCGGTCTGTGCATACTCCACCATCCGGGCGCGGACGCCGTAGGTGTAGCCTTTCTTTTCACGGAGGAGCTGGTTCAACCGCGAGGTGAAGGTGCCACCCAGGATGATGGTCCCCGACCGCAGCGCCGCTTCGTTCGGGGCACCGTAGGTGGTGCCGGGAAAGACCAGGTAGAACACGGTCTGTGCGCTGCCGGGGCGGTCTACAACGTAGATGGGCTCGGTCGTGTGTGCGGGGACGTTGGGGGTGGGCACCACGGCGGCCGGAGCGGCCGGCCAGCGGCTGATCAGGCTGTGCTCCAGCAGGCGCTTCGCCTCTTCCACGCTCAGGGCGCCCGCCACCGTGATCTTGGCGCCGCCGGGCGTCCAGGTGCTGCGGTGGTAGGTCTTCAGTTCAGGCAGCTTGGCGGCGGCTATTCCCTGGACTGTGCCCTCCGGAGGGCGACCCCAGGCGCTGCCGGGGCCCATGAAGAGCGCAGTCGCAAGACGACGGGCCACCACGGTGGGGTCGTCCTGGCCGGCGGCGACTTCCATCGCCGCAAGACGACGCTCCAACTTCCAATCTTTGCCCTTGTAGGTGGGCTCCAGGATCATGGAGGCCACGAGGTCCAGCGCTTCGTCGATCTGGTCCTTCTGCGCGGAGACGGAGATGAAGGAGGAGGCGGTGCCGGTGCCCACATCCAGTTGAATGCCCAGGCGCTCCACTTCTTCGGCGAAGACACTGGCAGACCGTTTGCCGGCCCCCTTGGTCATCAGCCGATCCGAAAGGGCGGCGAGGCCCTCCTTTCCGATAGGATCCAGGCTACCGCCGCCGGGAACTTCGATGACGATGCTCACCAGCGGCAGCGCCGGGGCGGAGACCACCCACAGGCTGGCCCCGTTGGAGAGCTGCACCGCCACGGGCACCGGGGGCTTGAAGTCCGGCGTGGCGGTGGGCGTGGGCTGCGGCCCCAGCGGATCTGGCGGTGGTGCAGGTGCGACCACCACTTCGGGCGGGGGAGGGGGAGGGGCAACGGGGACTTTGGGGCCCTTGGCCAGGACCAGGGCGCAGAGTACAAGCCAGCTCATTGGGAAGCCTCCTCGTTGGCCTTCGGCAATACGACGATTTTTGCCATTTTTTCAGGGGCCAGCCAAGTTTTTGCTGTTTCAGAAAGCGATGCCGCGCTCACGGCCCGGAAGCGGGCGAGGTCCTGGGCCAGATAGTCGGGCGATCCGGTGTAGGCGTCGTATTCGTTCAGGCGCACGGCGCGCGCCTGGAGGGACTCCAGCTCGGTCAGGAAGTTGTATTCAAACTGGTTTTTCAGGCGCTGCATCTCCGCCTCGCTGGGCGGTGTTGTGCGCAGGGCATCCAGTTCGGCCTGGACTGCAGCCTCCACCTTCCGCAGGTCTGCCCCCTCCGCCAGGGTCACCGAGATCAGAAAGGCACTGGAGAGCAGGTTGGGCATCTGGTACACCGACACATCCTGTGCCAGGCCCGTCAGCACCAATTTCCGGTAGAGCCGGCTGCTTTCCCCGTCACCCAACAGAGACGCAAGCAGACGAAGGTCCGCATCTCCCGGCTTGTAGGAGGCGGCACTTACCCAGAACATATTGAGCTGGGGATATTCGACCTCATCCCGGACTTCGACCGCTGCAACCTGGGGTTGTACGGGAACCGTGTAGGGCAGACGCTCCGGCAGCGGACGCATGGGCAGGTGCCCGAAGCTGCGCTCGATCAAGGGCTTCACCTCGGCAGGGTTGAAATCCCCCGCTACCACCAGCGATGCGTTGTTGGGCACATACCAGGCCCCAAAAAAATCCTTCACATCCTGAAGAGATGCTGCCTGCAGATCTTCGTGGCTGCCGATGACGGTGTGCGCATAGGGGTGACCTTCGGGGTAGAGCAGCCGGGGTACCTCCAGCCATGCCGCACCGTAGGGCTCATCTTCGTAGCTTTGCCGCCGCTCGTTGCGCACCACCTCGCGCTGCAGGTCCACCTTTTCCTGGGTCATGGCGACGGCCAGATCCTGCATCCGATCCGCTTCCAACCACAGGAACAGCGGCAGAAGGTTGGCCGGCCCCACGTCGTAGTAGTTGGTGGCGTCTTCCATGGTCCATGCGTTGTTCCAGCCGCCGTAGGCCTCCATCGTGCTGTCAAAACCACTGCCCGGAAGCCGGTTTGTGCCCATGAACATCAGGTGCTCGAAGAGGTGGGCGAAGCCGGAGCGGCCCTTTACCTCGTCCTTGCTGCCGACCTGGTACCAGATGTCCACCACCACCTGGGGAAGGGAGTGGTCCTCGTGCAGGATGACCTGGAGGCCATTGGGCAACTCGTAACGTTCAAAGGGGATCTCTTGCGCCTGGGCGCAGAGCAGCAGGCTCAGCAGCACGCGGACTCCTTTCGGGGTGCAGCGCCTATCCGGCTGCTGCGCACCTGTCCAATGGGCTCGTTGTTTTTGGGGATCTCAGCTCTTCCGGCCGCTCAGCAGGGTACCCAGGTAGTACAGACCACCCGATACGAAAAAACCGATGAACCAGGCATATGTATAGATTGTCTCGAAGAATGAAGGCACCGAGGGAATGGCCCCCGCGACCTTCAGAAAGCCAGGAAGGTTGGGCAGGATACCCAGAACCAGCGACACTACTGCAATCATGTTGGTTCCTTTGTACTTCCCTTCCGGTCGGTACAGCTCGGGCACATCCAGCTCCTGCTTGCGGAGCAGCCAGTAGTCCACCACCATGATGCCCGCGATGGGCCCCAACAGCGCCGAGTAGCCCACCAGCCAGGTGAAGATATAGTCCCCCGCGGAGGCCAGCAATTTCCAGGGCATCATCACGATGCCCAGAATACCGGTGATCAGGCCCCCCGTCTGGAAGGAGATGTGCCGGGGTGCAAGGTTAGCAAAGTCGTTTGCCGGGCTCACCACATTTGCCGCAATATTCACCGAGATCGTGGCAATTCCCACTCCCAGGAGCGCCACCACCGCGATGATCGCTCGCAGCAGCCCCGAGGCGATCAGCGGCGCGTCCATGCCCGCCGGTGCGACCGAGGAGGTCATTTCGGCAAGAAGAAAGACGGGATCCCACAGCTTGCTCTGCACTTCCGGTGCGGTGAAGATGGCCTGCGAGGCCGAGGTGATCATCACACCCATCGCCGAAAAAGCCAACATGGTCGTCGGCAAACCCAGGGTCTGCCCCAACATCTGCTCGCGCTGCCCCTTTCCATAGCGGGTGAAGTCGGGGATGTTCAGCGATAGGGTGGCCCAGAAGCCGATCATGCCGATCAGAGCAGGGACAAAGGCAGGCCAGAAGTCCGAAAAAGTTGCATATTTCGAGGGTTTTTCGAGCATCGGTCCCAGGCCGCCCGCCTCGTTCACCGCCCAGCCCAAAAGCATCAACGCCATCACCAGCACGATCGGCGCGGCCCAGTTCTCAAAGACCCGCACCGCGTTCATGCCCCGGTAGATGATCCAGATATTCAGCGCCCAGAAGCCCAGGAAGGTGATGGCACTGGGCAGCGACAGTCCCATCATCGAAAAATCGCCGCCGAGCGTCGCAAAGCCGGGCCACAGGGCAACCAGAAAAGTCTTGACCGCCTCGCCCCCGATAAAGGTCTGGATGCCAAACCAGCCGCAGGCGACAATGGCGCGGAGTACCGCCGGAATATTCGCGCCGCTGGTCCCGAAAGAGGCCCGCGCCAGCACCGGGAAAGGGATGCCGTAGCGGGTGCCGGGGTGTGCATTCAAAAGAATCGGCACCAACACGATGATATTGCCGAGCGCAATGGTAAAGAGCGCTTCCTTCCAGCTCATTCCCGAGGAGATCAACCCGCCCGCCAGCATGTAGGTGGGGATGCAGTGCGCCATGGAGATCCACAGCGCCGCAAAATTCCAGGTGCTCCAGTTCCGCTGCGAAGCGGGCACCGGTGCCAGATCCGCGTTCAGAAGGGGACTATTGGCGAGATCAGGGGGGAGCTGGGCCAGGGCCTCAGCTGCCGCTTTGGGGTCGTTCATACTTCCTCGGGTCGTTGCGGCGAGCTTACGATAGCGGGCGAGGATTGAACAGAGGGGCTACGAAAATCGAGGCACGCTTGTCGGAATGCGTCGATGTTCGCTTCCCCCTCCGTGGGGGGCTGTGGTACAAATAGCCGATGAGATCCTCCCCCGAATGGACGCTGGCTTCCCAGCGCAGCGAGTTGGCCTTCCCCGATGGAAAGCCTGCCTATAACCAGGCTCAAGCAGTGGCGGAAGCCAGCCGCTGCCTCTACTGCCACAACCCGCCCTGTGTGCAGGCCTGCCCCACGCACATCGACATTCCCAGCTTCATCCGCAAGATCGCGACGGGGAATGTGAAAGGCTCAGCCCGCACCATTTTTGATGCGAACATCCTGGGCTATTCCTGCGCACGCGCCTGCCCGGTGGAAGAGCTGTGTGTGGGCGACTGCGTCTACAACGATGCAGGAATCCCGCCCATCCAGATCGGAAGGTTGCAACGCTATTCTACGGAGATCGCGGTGCGGGAGGGCTGGAGCTATTTTACGGCAGGAGCACCCACCGGAAAGTCGGTGGGACTGGTGGGCGCCGGTCCGGCTTCGTTGGCCTGCGCACACGAGCTGCGCCGTCTGGGCCATGCCTGTACCCTCTACGAAAAAAGTCAGGTTCCTGGCGGTCTGGACGTGACTGGTATTGCACCTTACAAATTGCGTGGGGAGGAGGCACTGCAGGAGATTCACTGGGTCTGCCGGATCGGTGGGATCGACGTACAGAGCGGCGTTGAAGTAGGCAAAGACATTGCCTGGGAGGAGCTGGAGCGTCGGCATGACGCAGTGTTTGTGGGCATGGGCCTGGGGCCGGATCGGCGCCTGCCGGGGGCCGACCTGGACGGGGTGGACGGTGCTGTGGCCTGGATCGAAAAAATGAAGTTGGGAACCGTCTCTTTGGAGGGGGTGCGCTCGGCGGTGGTATTGGGCGGCGGCAACACCGCCATGGACTGCCTGCGCGAGCTGGCGGGGCTGGGGGTGCCGGAAGTGACCATGGTCTATCGGGGGACTCCGGAGGGCATGAGCGGCTACAAACACGAGTGGGAAGCGGCGAAAAAGTTGGGGGTGCGGGGCATTTTCGGCGCGACGCCGGCGGGATTTGTGGGCGAAGGCCAGGTCAGCGCCGTTCGAATCAAGGGTGCTGAGGGAGAGCAGGAGGTACCTGCGCAATTGGTCTTGTTGGCCATCGGGCAGGCACGTTTGGGCGAGCAGCTTCGGCCGCTGGGCATCCACGCCGATGCCTCCGGACGGCTGATTGCCGACGCTCAGGGCGCCTTGAGCCGTCCGCGTTGGTACGCGGGTGGTGATTGTACAAATGGTGGGAAGGAAGTAGTCAATGCAGTGGCAGAGGGGAAGGCGGCCGCCCTCTCCATTCATCGCGCGATGGGGGTATAGAATGCCGAATCTTTTTTCGAACTGTGGCGGAATCACCTCCCCCAATCCCTTCTGGCTGGCCTCCGCGCCACCTGCCAATTCCGGCCTCCAGGTCATGCGCGCCTTCGAGGCAGGCTGGGGTGGCGCAGTCTGGAAGACCCTGGGCACACCCATCCAGAATGTCTCCTCCCGTTTTGGCGCTCTCCGGGGCCCCGGTGCAGGCGGTGAGCCGGTGGGTTTCAACAACATCGAGCTGATCACCGATCGCTCCCTGGACATCAACTTCCGGGAGATCTACGAGGTAAAAAAGCGATTCCCCAAACACGCGGTGGTGGCGTCGCTGATGGTGGAGACCAAGGAGGAGTGGAAGGAGATCATCGCCCGCTCCATCGACGCCGGGGCCGATGGTCTGGAGCTGAATTTCGGCTGTCCCCACGGCATGTGTGAGCGGGGTATGGGCTCGGCCGTGGGCCAGGAACCCCGCATCAACGAGCGGATCACCTCCTGGGCAAAAGAGTATTCCACCATACCGGTCCTGGTAAAGTTGACGCCCAACGTCAGCAATATCATCCCCCATGGCCTCGCTGCGAAAGCCGGTGGTGCCGACGGCGTAAGCCTGATCAACACGATCAAGAGTGTGATCGGCTTGGATATTGATCGTTTTGTGATGGAGCCGCGAGTAGCGGGCCTCTCCACCAACGGCGGCTACTGTGGTGCGGCGGTCAAGCCCATCGCCATGTTTATGGTGGGCGAACTGGCACGTTCCCGCGAGTTCGGCTTGCCGATCTCGGGTATCGGTGGCATCGGCAACTGGCGGGATGCCGTCGAGTTTCTGTTGATGGGCGCAAGCAATGTCCAGGTCTGCACCGCGGTCATGCTGCATGGCTACCGCATTGTGGAGGACATGATCGAGGGACTCACCGACTACATGAGCAGCCATGGCTTTGAGACGGTGGATCAGATGGTCGGCAAAGCCATCCCCAGCTTCTCGGAGTGGGGCGAGCTGGATCTGAACTACGAAACCGTGGCGAAGATCGACCCGGATCTCTGTATCAAGTGCAATCGCTGTGTGGTGGCCTGTCACGACGGTGCACACCAGTGCATCCATATCAACCCGGACGGAGGTGTCCCCACCATCGACCTCTCCGAATGTGTAGGCTGCAACCTCTGCCAGATCGTCTGCCCGGTGCCCGGCTGCATCACCATGACCGAGGTGGACAACGGCTTTGAACCTGCCACCTGGAACCTTCATGTGACCGAGGGGGCACCCCTCCGCCCCAAGAAGGGGGTTCACTAAATGAAGCTCGACGAGCAAGAGTGTCGTGAAGAGGTCCAGCAGTTGGGGGAGGAGGAGCTGGCCTTTTACCTCTCCCATGTGCCGCTCTGGCATATCCGGGATGGCTTCCTCCGCCGCCGCTTCTCCTTTCCCACCTATTCGGCCACCATGGCCTTTGTGAATGCCGTCGCGATGCTGGCCGACGCACAGGATCACCACCCGGAGCTGCATGTGGGCTTCGGCACGGTGGAGGTGTGTTGGAACACACACTCGGTGAAGGGCATCTCGGAGAATGACTTCATCTGTGCGGCGAAGGTGGAGGGACTGCCGGGGGACTGATTCGTTGGCTGGTGCCTTCGCAGTGCGCTAAGATTCCGTACGAGGCGCCAATGAAAGCCACGGTCAGCTCGAAGGGTCAAGTCACGATTCCCAAAGTTCTTCGGGAACGGATGGGTATCACTAATGGTGTAGTTCTGTACTTTCGTGAGGAAAAAGGTAAAATTATCGCAGAGCGTGCGCAGGTAGAGAGTCCGGTGGCAGCGGTGTACGGCCTTTTCCGAGATGGCAGGCGGACAGATGATGTGATGCGGGAGCTACGGCCTGAGGCGGAGGAGTGATCACGGCAGTTGATAGTTGTATATTGCTGGATGTGTTCCTTGGTGATCCGGAGCATGGCCCGAAGTCGGCCGATGCTCTCGAGGCGGCCCTACGAGGCGGCTCCGTGGTAGTGTGTGCTGCGGTCTGGGCTGAGGTGACCGCCGCATTGCCGGATCAGGCGGGCGCCGAAGCCTTGGAGCGGCTGACTTGCCGTTTCGATCCGGTGACTCGCGAAGCGGCAGACCTCGCCGGGAGGATGTGGCGACAGTATCGGAATAGTGGTGGGAAGCGGGTACGGGTGGTTGCAGACTTTCTGGTGGGGGCTCATGCGGCATGCCAGGCGGACCAGCTGCTTACGCGGGATCGGGGTTTTTTCCGCAGCTATTTTGACCGACTGACCGTCGTGATGCCGTAGCGGCCGGTGTGGGGCAAGGTAGGGTTGCAGCCCCCAATTGGGGAGGCAACCTCCGCCTTCTCCAAGCTCTTCTTTGTACAAGGCGCAGAAGGAGTAATAGTCTCCCCCGTTAAGCGCGCCGAGGAACTGCCTGCGCCCCTCCAAATCGGCATAGTTTTTGCATGCACGACCTTCCAACCCCCCCCCGGAGGTCGTCCCGTGCAATCAGAAACCGTTCCCGTCCCTGCGGCGAACTACGATGACGAAGTCGTAAAGAAATTCGTCATTGCAGCAGTGCTGTTTGGGGCCGTGGGCATGTTGGTGGGGGTGATCATCGCCCTCCAGCTTGCCTATTGGCCTGCCAACCTGGGCATCCAGTACACCACCTTCGGGCGGCTACGCCCGCTCCACACCAACGCGGTCATCTTCGCATTTACAGGAAATATCCTGTTCGCGGGCATCTACTACTCGATGCAGCGGCTCTTGAAAGTGCGGATGTTCAACGACGTGCTGTCCAACTTCCACTTCTGGGGTTGGCAGGCGATCATCGTGGCGGCGGCGGTCAGCCTGCCCATGGGCATCACCCAGGGCAAGGAATACGCCGAGCTGTCCTGGCCCATCGACCTGGCCATCGCCGTGGTCTGGGTGGGCTTCGCCATCAACTTCTTCGGCACCATCGCCATTCGAAAGGTGCAGCACCTGTATGTGGCCATCTGGTTCTACATGTCGATGGTGATCACCATCGCCGTGCTGCACATCGTGAACAACCTCGCGGTTCCCGCGACTTTGTTCCGTTCCTACCCGATCTATGCGGGTATGACCGACGCACTGGTGCAGTGGTGGTACGCCCACAACGCGGTGGGCTTCCTGCTCACCACCCCGATGCTGGGCCTGATGTACTACTTCCTGCCCAAAGCGGCAAATCGACCGGTCTTTTCCTACCGGCTCTCCATCATCCACTTCTGGGCCCTGGTCTTCCTCTACATCTGGGCCGGTCCCCACCATCTTTTGTATTCTGCACTACCAGATTGGGCGCAGACCCTGGGCATGGTCTTCTCGGTCATGCTCATCGCACCCTCCTGGGGCGGCATGCTCAATGGGCTCCTCACCCTGCGCGGGGCCTGGGACCGGCTTCAGACCGACGCCATCCTGAAGTTCTTCGTGGTCGGCATTTCCTTCTACGGAATGAGCACCTTTGAAGGCCCGATGATGTCGATCCGCTCGGTGAATGCGGTCTCGCACTACACCGACTGGACCATCGGGCATGTGCACGGCGGCGCGCTGGGCTGGGTGGGAATGGTCAGCTTTGCCATGCTGTACTACATGGTGCCTCGCCTGTGGAAGCGCCCCTTGTACAGTGAGTCTCTGGCGACCACACACTTCTGGCTGGCGACGGTCGGGATCGTGCTCTATCTGGTGGCGATGTGGACGGCGGGCATCACCCAGTGGTCGATGTGGAAGGCGCTGGACGAAAATGGCCAGCTTCTCTACCCCAACTTCCTGGATACCGTGCTGCGGCTCATCCCCTTCTACTGGATCCGCTTCGGCGCCGGCCTGATGTACCTCACCGGCCTGCTGTTGATGGCCTTCAACCTCTTCAAGACTGCGACGGGTCGGGCTGCTCCTGATTTGGCGCCGTCGCTGGCGAAGTGAACCATGTCCACACAAGTACCTGATAGCTGGCATCGCCGCACCATTGAGAACAAGAGTGCCCTGCTCGCGGTGCTCACCACGGTCACGATGCTGATCGGCGGAATCGCCGAGATCGCGCCTATGTTCTCGTTGGAAACCGGCCCCGAGCAGCTCGCGGGGGTGACCCCCTACACGCCCCTGGAACAGGCCGGTCGCGACATCTATGTGCGGGAGGGCTGCTACGTCTGCCACTCGCAGATGATCCGGCCCTTCCGGGCAGAGACCATGCGCTATGGACCCTGGTCGCGTGCCGGAGAGTACGCCTACGACCATCCTTTCCAGCTTGGGTCCCGTCGTATCGGCCCCGATCTTCAGCGGGTGGGCGCCAAGTACCCGGACGCCTGGCACTACGAGCATATGCGCGACCCGCGCAGCACCTCGCCCGGCTCGATCATGCCCACCTATGGCTGGCTCTATGAGCAGAGCTACTCGGTGAGCGATATCCAGGCTTCGCTGGGCGCTCTGGCCACGGTAGGGGTACCCTACAGCGACGCGGAGATCGCCGGCGCCGAGACATCGATCAAGGCCCAGGCAGACGGAATTGTCCAGCGCTTGGCGACCGCAAAAATCCAGGCTGAACCAGATAAAGAAATCATCGCGCTCATCGCCTACCTCCAGAGGATGGGTGTGGACGGCCGTGCGGCGCTCAAAGCCCAGGGGGTCCAATGAACGTTGTCCTTCAACAGGCTGCGGGATTGGCCCAGCAGGGCTGGCTTCTTGGCCTTACAACTGTCCTTTTTATGAGTATCTTCGTCGGGTGGGTCGCATGGCTCTGGTCTCCGGGACGCGGAGTGGAGCTGGATGCTGTGAGCCGCCGGGCACTGGAGGATTAAATGAGCACCGAAAAAGATCG
>CAITDR010000325.1 GCA_903891165.1 uncultured Pseudomonadota bacterium | reverse complement strand
CCTCGAAGAATTCTGGGTCCCCGACGCCGGCATCGTCCTGCTCTGGCCCTTCCTCCCCCGCTTCTTCGGAAACCTCGGTCTGCTCGACCAACAGCAGCAGCTCCGCGACGCCGCCTGCCGCCACCAGGCCATCGCCCAACTTGCCGCCTTGAGCGCCGGAAAGCTCGCACCACCCGAGTTCCAGGTGGTGCTGCCCAAGCTGCTCTGCGGCCTGGAGCCCGAGGCACTCTGGCTCCCCGAACCCCCCTTGAAGGTCGAGGATCTGGAAGAAGGCCAGAAAATGCAGGCGGCGGCCGTCGCCCACGCCACCGTACTGCGTGGATCGTCGATCCAGAGCTTTCAACAGGATTTTTTGCGGCGGGAGGGCATGATCACCCGACAACGCGGCGGATGGCTGCTGCGGGTGGAGGATGCCCCACAAGACCTGCTTCTTCCCCGCTTTCCATGGACCTGGAGCTGGCTACGGATGCCGTGGATGGCGGCCCCCTTGGAGGTGCAGTGGTGATCGACCTGTTGGAGAGAGAGCTCGCCTGGTTCACCCGTGTGCTGGATCGCGGCTTCCGCGCCTATTTTCCGGTAGAGGGTGCCGAGCCGGTGCCCAGCGGGCTCGATGACCTGACGCCTCCCACGCTGGAACCGGGCGCCTGGGCCGAGCTGGTGGCGGAGGCCGGGGGTGGCATCGCGGAGCGGCTCGCCCTGGTGCTGGCCCTGGTACCCCATCTCCGCCCACAGCTTTTGGATGTGTTTTTTACAAAAAATGCAATATTTGATCGGCGCTTCACCGAGTTCGGGGGGCTACGCAACGACGACCACTTCGAGCCCACCGGAGAGACCCTGGCCTTTCTCCTGGACGCGGGCAGTGTGGCCGGCCGGCTGGAGGTGCAGCGGCTGTTGGAGCCCGAACATCCACTTCAGCGGCTGGATATTTTGAGGTCGGGCGCACCGAAAGAGGGAGCTGTGGGCCTGCTGCGGACACCCCTGCGGCTCTCCCCCGAAGCCCTCAGCCTCGCGCTGACCGGTCGCCGTCCCACCCCGGTGCTCGGGCCGGACTTCCCCGCCCAGCGCCTCCACACCCCCCTGGGCTGGGAGGATCTGGTGCTGCACCCCGGCACTCAGCGGCAGCTCCAGGAATTGCGCAGCTTCATCGACCACAGCGGCACGCTGCTGCATGACTGGGGCATGGCCGCCCGGCTACGACCCGGCTTCCGCGCCCTCTTTTACGGCCCCCCAGGCACCGGAAAAACGCTCAGCGCCGCACTCCTGGGCAAGCTCACCGGGCGGGAAGTCTACCGCATCGACCTGTCGCTGGTGGTCTCCAAATACATCGGGGAGACCGAAAAGAACCTTTCGCGTATCTTTGATCGGGCCGAACATCGGAACTGGATCCTCTTCTTTGACGAAGCGGACGCACTGTTTGGAAAACGTTCGGAGACCAAGGACGCCCACGACCGCTACGCCAACCAGGAGGTCTCCTATCTGTTACAGAGGGTGGAGACTTTTGATGGAATGGTGATCCTGGCATCAAACCTGCGCGACAACGTGGACCCCGCCTTCCTGCGGCGTTTTGAGGCCGTGGTCTACTTTCCGCTGCCCCGCGCCGAGGAGCGTCTGCGGCTTTGGCAGGAGGGTTTTTCGCCCCGGGCGCAGGTACAAGCCGATCTGGCGGTGATCGCGAAGGAGCACGAACTCTCCGGAGGTGCCATCCTGAACGTGATCCGCACCGTAAGCCTGCAGGCCATTGCCGAAGGGCAGCGACCCATCACGCGGGAAGATCTGACGGCGGCCATCCGCCGAGAGCTGAGTAAGGAGGGGAGAGCGGGATGATGCGCGCGGGGAGGAGCCTAAGGGCTTCGCGGAGCTCATCTTCAGTCATAAAAGCAGGCTAACGGGAGAGCATCTCACTGCCCAGCGCGAACAAGCCATCCGGGTCATGTATCAAGTGTATCATGTATCACCAAACATGGCATTATTCATGCACTTCCGTGATTCATGTCCCCCCTCTCTCCACGCTCCTCCCCCACTTTCGTGTCCGCCCAAAGAGGAGAATCACACGGGCGGAGGCATAGCGTCCATCCCGGTGATCCGCCGCAGGATACGGGCTGCTTCGTCCTTAATCTCGTTGGACAGGCCCGGCATCGGGCGCTCCAGACGGACGAAGTCCTCCCGATTGGCTGCTTTTGCGGTCCACCAGTCCAGAAAGGACCTGCTGGCGGGAGGTTGAACCTTCCCTATCGCCGATTGTGCTTGATCGGTGATGTCCCGCAGAATTCCCGCAGCATTCTCTCTGCCTCCCGCATCCCAGAATGTGGCCTTGTCCAAGGGCAGGCACGATAAAAATGTGCGCAAACCCTCCATATCGGCGACCAGAACCGCTACCGTCCGTCGTTCGCCTCCGTCGGTTACGGGCATCTGCAGGGGCGCGTAGAAGTAGGGGGTCATGCGATGTTCCTTTGAGCCAGTAGGCCCGAAACGACGTCCACCCGGGCCATCATCCTATCGACCGCATCCGCGTAGTCAAGCCTGACCTGCTCGAACCACGACCGGGGAAGGTCACTCAGGAGTGCTTTCACCAGCCGCTCCGACAAGGCCGGAACAGGGCCGGGGGGAATGCCATAGTGGGCAGATATATGTCCGTTGATCGCTGATAAATCATCATGCGGGTGCTCATACAGCCAGGGGAAGCCCTGCGCATGGTCGTTTGACCACGTACCTGTTTCCGTCTTCTGCCTCAAAGTACAGTGGCCGCGTGCTCCCCTGCTCCAGCACGCCCACAAAACAGGTGGCGTTTACGATGGGGAAGGTCATGACTCTCCCCCCTCCTCCCGCCGACTCCGCATATACGCCCGCACATCCAAGCCCGCCGCCAGCAGCGTCAGCGCCGCCAGCCCATAGACCGTCAGCCGACTCTGCGCCGCAAGATCCCCCTTGGTCGCCGGAAAAAGCAGATCCAGGCCCGGCAGAAGAATGGCCTCATTGGCATGGGTGCTGTTGTAGCCCAGCACCGCACCGGTCATCAGCAGCAAAAACAGGGCATTCATCATACGCATCTGTGGGCTCCCGGTGGAGGAGGAGGTGATCCGGTTTCCCCTCCCCTGCCCCCGCTCTATCGCCCGCGTCAACGAATCGCCACGAAGGCTTGACCCGGCGACGGGTCCGGCGTAGGCTCGCAGCCTGGGAGTTGGCATGGAAATCGGGATTGCACTTGTTGTAGCGGCGCTGGTGGTCTTTCTCCTGTTAGAGCTGAAGACCTCCCGCCCCGATGGGACCCTGATCAAGATTCATCCCTTTCGTCGTATCCTTCTGGCGATCATGCCCACCCGCACCGAGTCGGTGGTCTACTTCGAGGAGTATATCGACGCCACCAACCTGCTGCCCTACCTGGCCCGGGCCAAAGCCGCCTACGGCGCCAACATGACGCATATCTGTGTGGCGGCCGCCGCATCTGCCCTGTCGGCCAACCCTCCCATGAACCGTTTTGTGGCGGGAAATCGCCTATATCAGCGCAATACCCGCACCATCAGCTTTTCCATGAAAAAGCAGAAGTTGAACCGCAAGGCGCAGCTGGCCACGGTGAAGATGGAGATCCAGGACAACGAGTCGCTCCGCGCCTTCTGCGCCCGGGTCAATGCCCAGATTGGCGAGGAACGTTCCGGCAAAAAGACCAAGGGCGACAAGGAGGTGGAGACCTTCAACGTCCTTCCCCGCCCGCTCTTGCGCGTTGGTGTGCCGCTGTTCAAGCTCCTGGACTACTATAACCTGCTTCCAGGCGGCTTTATCAAGGATGATCCGCTCTATACCAGCATCTTTATGGCGAACCTCGGTAGTCTTGCCATGGGTGCGGGCTACCACCATCTTTTTGAGTACGGATCCTGTCCCCTCTTTCTGATGATCGGCCGCCTCGAAGATGCTCCGATGGTGGTCAATGGGGAGGTAAAAGTACGGCCTCGCCTGCATGTTCGCTTCACCTATGACGAACGTATTGACGATGGCCTGAATGCCCGCTTCGGTATCGAAGCGATGGTGCAGATTTTGAAAGACCCGGAGAGCTTTTATGGGGCGCCGGAGGACGAAAATGCCCCGCCGATCTGGCCGATGCCCGAAGGCAAGCTGGTCTATGGTCCGGGCACGGACGGATGATCGTTTTTTCACGTTGAACGCACCGGAGGCCTCAAGACCGCGACACAAAGATCCGGGTTGACGGCACCATGTTTCGCGACTACGCTGCAGACAGGAGTTTTCTATGCGCTACCTGCCACTTTCTCTCCTCCTGGCCTGCGGCAGCGAGAACGGCATCAACGGCATCAAACCCAATGCCGGAGGAGATTCCGATATTCTGGAGGAGTCGGTTCCCGACTCCGAAGAACCGGATCCCAAGACCCCCTGCGACGCACTCTCCGGTACGGCCCATGATGTGGACCTGAACACCGAATGTGATGTTTCCCTCCAGACCGGTAGCTTCACGCCGGTGGTGGAATACCACTTTGGAACCACCTCTTTCTGCGGCCCTCCGGCAGTCGGCCAGATCGTGGATAGCAACGGATCGGGCGCCATCGACTCCGATGACATGCCTGCGATTCTGCTCTATCAGGGTACCCAGGTCGTGGCCTTGAAGGGGGATAACTCCGGTGAATACTGGCGGAGTGCGCGCTCCAACCTGGGCCAGGATGGCGGTTTTGCCATCGGCGATCTGGACGGCGACGGCTGGCCAGAGGTGGTGGCGGTCAACGCTCAGGTGGCGACGGCACTGAACGGCCGAAATGGCAATATCTTTTGGACTTCGCCGGATATTGCGCGTAGCCTGGATCCCACCGGCTACAATTTCCCCTCCATCGCCGACATGGATGCCGACGGTATCCCCGAGGTCACCGTCGGCAACGCCATCCTCAACGGCGAGGATGGCACTATCCAGGGCCAGGGCAATAAAGGCAAGGGCGCGGCTCCTTATGGCGGAACCGGTACCGGGGGCTACTATGGCACCCTTTCCGTCCCGGCCGATCTGGACGGTGACGGAAAGATGGAGCTGGTCACCGGAAACACCGCCTACAAGCCCAACGGCAGCGTAAAGTGGTCCAACAACGGTCCCGACGGCCTGATCGCCGTGGCCGACTTTGACCTGGATGGCCAGGGCGAAGTGGTGATGACCTCCGGTATCTACGTCAGCGGGCTGGAGTCCGACGGATCCATCGCCTGGGGTCCGATCACCTTTTCGGGCAACCTCGGTGCGCCCGCCGTGGACGATCTGGATGGGGATGGCACCCCCGAGTTTGTGTTCGCCGCACAGAACCAGCTCATCGCCATGCGCTGGGGCGGCCAGCGCTTCTGGGCTGCGAATATCTCCGACTCCTCCGGTGCGGCGGGGCCGGTACTCTTCGACTTTGAAGGCGACGGCTACCCCGAAGTGCTCTACGCGGACGAAACGTCGATCCGCTTCTTCTCCGGTCTGGACGGCAGCGTCAAGATGACCTCCAACCAGCATGGTTCCTACACCATCCTGGAGACCCCGGTGGTCGCGGATGTGGACAACGACGACGAGGTGGAGATTGTTTTGGGGCACTGCTCCTGGAACAAGTCCTTGAGTGTGTACGGGGACCAGAACCACAGCTGGCCACCGGGCCGGAAGATCTGGAACCAGCACGCTTACCAGATCAGCAACGTTGGGGACCTGGGCGATGTGCCGGCGGGTTCCACCAGCAACTTTGCGACCTACAATAGCTTCCGCTCTGGGGATGCGGGCCGCCCTCCTGGAGAGTGGCTGGATCTGGGTGCGGAGATCTTTGATGTCTGCGAGAAGGAGTGTGACGACGACAAGGTCTATGTGGGGGCCTGGGTCACCAATGCCGGAAATATCGAGGCGCCAGCCGGCATTCCCGTGTCGCTCCGCGCCGGGGCCGGGGGCGCCATCCTGGCCACCGAGTACACTACCCAGGTGATCCCACCCGGGAAAACCGGGGAAGCCCTTACCTTTGTGGTGTCTGCGGCGGCGCTCGGCACGGAGACCCCGGTGGTGGTAGCCAACAAGGATGCCGCGGGGGCCAGCGTGACGCAGGAGTGTGAGAGCAACAACAACATCGCGTCGTGGCTGGACCCGGTCTGCGCGAATTGAGCTTGCTCATCGCGGGATGATACATGGTGGGATGTATCACGAGAAGGAGCCTTAGCGGCTCCTTCTTCATTTCTGAATGACTATTCAGTCCGGCGACGTGTCGTCGAAAAGGGCAGGGAGAGCAGTGCACAGGGCGAGCCGTGGAGCACCTGCTCGGTGTGGCTGCCCCAGAGGTGATCGCCCAGGCTGTCATGGCCGCGGGTACACATCACCAGAAGATCCGCTTCCGCAGCGGCTTCCAGGATCTGCTCCACCACATGGCCCTGCCGACGCTGGTGGGTCCAGGTCCAGTCGGGAAGGGTGGGCAGGCTCAGCGGCTCCACCGTCGCGGCACCCACGGAAAGCAGGCAGAGCTCGCCCTTTCCGCCTAAGGCCCGCAGAAGCCGAATCACCCACTCCAGGGAAAGTTGAGGATCTTCTTCGGGATCCAGCGGTATCAACACCCGCCGTAGCTGGAGAGCACCGGTGGTCGGGTCTACAAAGGGGCGGGCATCCTCAGGCAGGAGCAGCGTGGGCCAATGGCGGGCCACCTCCTCGGCCACGCTGCCCTGCAGCATCCGCTCCAGCCCGCTGCGTCGGTGGGCCGCCAGGACCAGCAGATCCACGCCTGCCCCCTCCACTTCGTCGCGAATGGCCTCGGCGGGCTCGCGGTGGCCCATCTGCACCTTTCGCACGTGGACGCCCAGGGCTTCCACCGCTTCCGGCGCACTTCCTTCGGGGATCATTCCCCAGCGTGCCAGCGTCTTCCGTACCGAGGCCAGGCCGTCCCAGCCGTGGTGATGCCTACCTGGCTCGGCGTGGAGGATACGCAGCGAGGCCTGGAGCGCGATGGCCAGCCGCAGGGCGGTGGCGAAGGCGCGCTCAGAGGCCGGGGAGAGGTCGGTGGGATGCAGGAGCTGCATGTATCATTCCTGATGTATCGCGTGTAACATAGATGCTTCCGTCACTCTCGTGAGCCATCCTTCGCGAAGAGGTGCACAAAATCCTCCTGGCCACTGTTCTCCAGCGCGCCGGGACGCACCTTCCGCACCGCCGCGATGGCCTCTGCGGGGCGGTAGCCCTGGCGGGTGAGCGCGCAGGCGGCCAGGGTGCCCGCCCGCCCCAGCCCCCCTCGGCAGTGCACCACGGCGGTCTTTCCGGCGCGGGCAAAGGCCAGGATCAGCGAGACAACCTGGCGTGCAGCTTCCAGCGAAGGGATGCCGCCGTCGGGAATCGAAAGGCGCTCCACCACGATGCCGCGCGCCTCCGCCTCCTCCACCAACCTGCTGATTCCCAAGTCCCGCAGCTCAAAATCCTCGACCAGCGGCACCAGGAAGTCCACGCGGTGGCTGGCGCGGAGGCGGTCCAAATCTGCCCCCAGGTCGCGGTGCCAGGGCGAGCCGAACAGCGATCCGGAGCGTTTGCCCGGCGCAAAAGTAAGGCCGATCCGGCCGGGCAGTGGGCCGGGTAGCCAGGCCACCTCGATGGGGTCGGTGGCGCTGGTACGGGTACCGGCGCGGAGCGTGTTGCTGCTGCCAGATAGGGCCGCCGGCGCCGGACTCTCCACCGGAAGGTTCCCCTCCCCCCACAGCACCAGATCACCGGCAAGGCGCTCGATTTCGTCCCGTCGCACCAGGGCATCCCGCCAGTCCGCCGGAAGGACCCTCCGTCCAGCCGCCCCTCCTAAAAACATCCCGGTAAGGCAGGCTACAGAATCTGAATCCCCGTCGATACGCGCCGCCCGGTCCACGGCCGTCGAAAAATGCTCTCCCCATCGCAACGCTGCCGCAATTGCCAGGCCCAAGGCAGAGCCCGATCGCCAGCCGCCATCGCCGGGATAGACCTGGTCGTCTTCCAGCCATTCGGCCTTGGACTCCGCTATCTTCAGGGCATCCTGAAGCGAGCGGGCCACGTCGCCCCCCTGCCCCCAGTCTCCCTGGAGCCGCTCCACCGCCCGCTGCACCAGCTCAGCGGAAAGTTCGCCTTCTTCCAGGGTCCAACGCAGGATCCAGCATGCCGCGATCGCGGCTTCCACGGCGTTGGGGTGGCCATGGGTGGTCAGCGCCGAAATTCTTGCGGCCGTGGTCAGGGCCGGGCCATCCAGGGCGATGGGAAGCGGGCAGATGCGCATCACCGCGCCGCAGCCATCGGAGGTGGATACCCCAGATTTCCGCCAGGGAACCCCATTTTCGATGGCCCTCGCGCCCGCAAGGCAGGTGCCCCCCGGCGCGGTGCTGGGCATCAGGGGGTCGTGCAGCCACTCCACCCAGCGAGCGGCCAGGGCGGCGCCAAAAGCCTCCTCATCCCAGCGTCCAGGCCGAAGATCCAGGACCGCTTTGCCCAGATAGAGGCTCATATGGGTGTCGTCGGTCCACATCAGGGAGCCGGGTGTGATCGCCACCTTTAACTCTTGGACCCGCCGGCCTTTCAAAAACTCCAAGGGTCTGCCATAGGCATCTCCCAGGGCCAGACCCACCATCGCTCCTACTGCCCGGTCGTACAGTGCCAGTCTTGTGCTGCTCATCGGCCAAACATAACCCGACCGATCAGCCCTTGGGGCGCCGGGGTGGGCGGTGGCCGGAGTCCCAGTCGGGCACGGGCTGACCGTCGCGTTCGATCACCCGGAAGACCACCCGGCGGTTGGCGTCGCGGGCGTCCTCGGTGGTATCGGGAACCAGCGGCTGGCTCTCCCCGTAGCCTCGGGCAACAAGGCGGTTTGGATTTACCGAATGTTGTTCGATCAGGTAGTTGGCCACCGCCTCCGCCCGGCGCTGCGACAGCTCCAGGTTCTGCGCCGCCGGACCCTGATCGTCGGTATGTCCCTGGATTTCAATGCGGGTAATACTCGGAGTGGAGAGCAGCAAGGCCGCCACGTCGTCCAGGGTGACCCGGCTGACCGCTTCGATCTGGTCCGAGCCCAGGGCGAAGAAGATCTTCTGGCTGATCTGCACCTCGTTGCCCACCATTTTGACGGAAGAAACAGGTAGTTTGACCAGCACCGCCGCAGCAGTCCCATCGTTGATTTCCACCCGGTAGGGCACGGGCCGGTAGCCGTCGGCGGAGATCCACAGGTCGTTGACTCCCAGCGGCAGCTCTCCGCTTACTTTGCCTTCCGTGGTGGTGGAAAAGAAGCGATCGGTGCCCATTACCCGCACCCAGGCCACCAGCGGGGCGCCCTCCATATCGGTGACCTGGATGTCCACCGGGCCCAGACCCTCCTGAGCCTGCACCTTCAGACGCACCTCATAAGAATCGGAGCTGGGGATGGTCAAGTTCTGCTCCAAGGCGGCAAAACCGCGCGCTTCTACCCGTACCCGATAGTCACCGGGCGGCAGCGAGCGGCTGAGGCCCCCTTCGGCGAGGGTCCAAGCGCCGGTCTCCGGTCCCTCCAGCACCTTCAGGGTGGCACCGGCCACCAGGGCGCCGTTGCTGTCCTCCACCAACAGCTTCGTCAGGGTCAGACCGCCATCAGGACAACCGTCCTTGTCCTCCACATTGTTCAGGTCCTCCGCCTGATCCGGGCAGAGATCCATCGGCACAAAGATGCCATCGCCGTCGCGATCCACCCCGGCCGGGCGGTTGCCGCGGGTGGGCACCCAAGCCACCCCCATGATGGCGCGCACGTCCGGTGCCCCCACCCCACGGCCCAGACCCGTCCCCACCGCAAGCTGCACGGCGAGGGGCTTGATCGGCGCATAGATGGCTCCGATACGCCACTCCATGGGGGTAGATGCTCCCCCGTTTGCAGGGATGACCACTTCGCCGTCCAGCTCACCGACGGCACGGAGCTGCTCGCCCACCGGCAGACTCCCGGCGATCCCCCAGCGGAAGCTGGGACCCCACTTCAGATCCGGGGGCAGCGACGTGCCGCCACCGGTCCCAAAGCCCAGGTCTGCCTGTACCAGCCAACGTTTTCCATAGGCGACGCTCATGTCCACCGCGACGGTGGGCACCGGCTCGCCCAGACCGGCGGATTCCATGCCGGTGGGAAGGCTGAGGTTCAGGTTGACGCCCACGCCCAGACCGCTCTTTCGACGGTCCAGAATCACCCCCTGTACGTCGGCATGCAGATCGCCCAGGCGGGTGGCGCCAGGGACAATCGGCCCCCCACTGTAGAGGTAGAGGGGCAGTCCCAGGCCCGCCCGAACCCGCCCGAAACCCCAGGATCCGTAGAGATCGGCGGCTAGAAGGTCGGAAATCACCGCCACCTCCCCCGCATCGGGGTTGTCGTAGCGGTAGACCAGCGGGTTGTTGGCGTAGGAAAAGGTGAGCCCCGCTCCCAGACCTTTGTGGATCGACGGGTCGTTACGCGAAAATGTCAGATCGGGATCGTAGGCGCCGTGGAAACGCTGTACGTCCAGCCCCAGGTCGTAGGCATGGGCGGGAGTGGCCAGAAGCAGGCCGCCACCTACCAGAAAGGCCCGGGAACGGCGGCGTCGGAGGCCCAGGATGGCGAGGGCGCCCAGTCCGGGAAAGAGCAGGGCCTCCACCGGCGCGGTGGAGCAGGATCCGCCGGTAAAGGAGCCACAATCCAGGACTTTGTCGCCGCTGCCACAGCCGCTGTCATCCAAGGGTTGGGAGTCCACGGCACCACAGAGCTGGTCGTCGGTGTCGTCGAGGATGTCGGGGAGCTGGTCGCAGTCGGCGTCCTCGGTGCAAGACTCGTCGGGATCGGCGATCCCGTCGGCGTCGCTGTCGGCAGCGTTGGGGTTGGAGCCGCAGGCCTGCTCCTCGCCATTGCTGAGGCGGTCGCCATCGTTGTCGGCGCAGGGGCCGTCGGTCAGGGCGTCCTGGTAGTCCAGGAGGCCGTCGCAGTCGATGTCGCCGCTGCCTTCCACGCTGTCGGGGACACCGTCGTCATCCGAATCTGTATCCTGGCGATCGGGAGTTCCGTCCGCATCGGAGTCCGCGCTGCCTTCGGTGCTGGTGGGGATGCCATCGTTGTCGTCGTCGTCGTCACAGAAGTCGGGCAGGCCATCGTTGTCGGCGTCCACCAGGGGGCCATCGGGAAAGCCATCCAAATCTGTATCACCAAAACCCTCTTCTGTATTCAGGATACTGTCATTGTCTCCATCGTCGTCGGCTGATACATCGGTGATGGATGTATCACAGCGTAGCTCCAGAATATCCACCACCCGGTCGCTGTCGCTGTCCACATCGTCGCTTTCAAGCAGCGGATCCGTCTCCCAGGTGCCAACCGCACCGTCCCGGTCCAGATCTTCAAAACCATCGGCCCAGCTGCCCTGATCAGTATCGGCCACTACAGGATTGGTGATGTTGCCGTCGGTATCGGGGAAGAAGCAGCCTGCGGTGCTGTCGGTATCGGCGGAGGCCACGCTCACGCCCAGCTCCAGGCCATCGGGGAGGCCGTCGAGATCGCTGTCGCAGAGGGTGGGGTTGGTCAACGCGACGAGTTCGGCATCGTCGGTCAGGCCATCGTCGTCGCTATCAGCATCCGCAGGATCGGAGCCTAAAAGATACTCCTGCGTCCAGGAGAGGCCGTCGCCATCTTCGTCCAGGGAGAGGGGATCGGAGAGCACATCGGCGAGGCTGCCCAGGTCAGGGTCCCGCCCCGCACTGTCGGCATCGAGGAGAGGAAAGGGCGTTGTCCCCGTGGCGGCGGCGACGGTAAATGGTTGGTAGCCAATCCACTGATTAAACTCATCACGGGAAAAGCGGATCTCTGCGAATGTATCACTGTTGCCGTTGAAGGTGGAATCCGAAGTGGTGGAGAAGCTGCCGTGGTGGTCGGCATCCGGGTAGGTCCAGCTGATCAGGGGCGAGCTGCTGTAATTGTCCCCTACCAGCCCATTGCCCTGCCGCGCCGAGTTGTAGACAGCGAGGGTGGAAAGATCGAGGATAGCGGCCAGCTCATAGTCGGTGTACACACCGTCGCCATCAAAGAGCAGACCCAGCTTCCAGATTCCGTCGTGGTTCTCCGGGTCGCCGTCCAGACGTACCCGAAAGCCGACCAGATCGTCGTCCACATACCAGAGCAGCGCAGGGGTGGGCTCGGTGCCCACGATGTCGTAGAGGGGGGCGGTGCTGCTGTCGGTCACCACCGCATCCCCGACGACGTCCGAAAACGGCAATGCTCCTCGGGGAACAGGTACCCAATCCGCCTCGGCTGGTTCAGCGGCCCAAAGCGGGGCAGGCAGAAGCAGGAGCAACAGGGAAGAAAGGGGCATCGGAAACTCCACAGCAGCCACGCACCTATCCCAGTGCATGTTTCCTGTATAGCGCTCTACCCCTCTTGACCCGTCAAGATCCGCCGCGGCTGGGCTCAGACCGCCGCGGCGAGGTTGGCAGCGGTGCCGGCAACCCGGTGGGAGGGCCAGGCCAGGGGGCTCTGAAAGCGTCCCTTCTTCAGCCGCTCCTTGAAATCAGCGGCTTCCATGCCCCGCTCCTGGAGAACGGCCTCCAGCTCTGCTTTTGCCTTCTGACGGGCCTTGAAGAGCATCATCTGGATGCGACTCTGCACGTTTACCGCGCCATCGCCGGTAGTTTCAATGGGGAGAAAGAGGGCTTCCGGGTATTTTGTGGTTACCGCAGCCTGCACCCCATCACTCACGCCGGAAGAGGGCATACAGCCGAATGGCTTTACAGAAATGGTGAGGTGGTTCACTTTGTCTTCGACAAAATGGATCAGCTTGCCGATCTCCATGTGGGCTTCCCCGCCGCGCACCTGAAGGTCGTGGTGGGGCGAAGCCAGCCGTGCAATCTGGTCGAGGTCACCGAGGTGGTAGCCGTGGAGGCCGAGGGCAGCCGCATAGCTGTGGAAGATGGCCCGGATGGCCTTGTCCGCCACCGCGAGGCCGATCATCTTCTGGGTCACGTTCTTGTCCTTCAACCCTTTCCGGCCGCCATCTTCCTCTTTCAGCTCCATCCGCCGAAGGGTATCAAAGCGGTTTTCCCAGACCATGAACAGAAACCAGTTGGCAATGGGCTGGATGTCCACTTCGGCGCCTTCTTTCTCCAGAAAACGCTGACT
>CAITDR010000324.1 GCA_903891165.1 uncultured Pseudomonadota bacterium | reverse complement strand
CCCCGCCTGGGTTTTGATCCCAAAGCCGACGTGCAGGTGCTCACCCCCATGCACAACGGACCCCTGGGAACCGTACTTTTGAACCAGCTTTTGCAGAGTGCTCTGAATCCAGAGGGTCAACCTTTGAAGCATAAGAGCCGCGAATTCCGCCTCGGTGATCGGGTGATCCAGACCCGCAACGACTACGACAACGAGGTTTTTAACGGCGATGTCGGTCGCGTTACCGGCGTAAGCGATGGGGTGCTCTCCGTCGATTTTGATGGCCGCGCCGTACAGCTCCAGGGTGAATCACTGGACGCCCTGGACCTGGCCTATGCCATCTCTATCCACAAGTCTCAAGGCAGCGAATACCCGGCGGTCGTAGCGGTGGTCCACCACAGCCACTTCGTCATGCTGCGTCGGAACCTGATCTACACAGCCGTCACCCGTGCCCGGCGTTTTACCTGCCTGATCAGCTCGGTCCGGGGGCTGAAAACTGCGGTGAGTCGAAGCGGCGGCGACGAACGTTTTACACTGCTGGCCGAGCGGCTACAGGAGGAGCGCCACGGATGACGCTCCTCCTTTTGCCAGGATCTCCTACCCGAAACTACTTTCCGTTCCGGTAGGTGGTCCAGGAGGACTGCATACGGCTGTTCTGGCCGGCGGTGAAGTTGGTCATACAGCTATCGTCGGTGTAGTCCATGAAGTTGGTGATGGGATCCACCCCGCCGCCACGGCAGGAGTCCTGGCCGGTGGGGCAGCCGTAGGCGGCCGAACGCTCGGACTCGGTGTCGCTGACGCTGTCGCCCGTCTTGGTGCAGGCCCCTTGGAAGGTGTGGTAGAGCCCCAGCCAATGCCCTACTTCGTGGGTTGCGGTGTCGCCCAGGTTGTAGGGAGCGGCGGTGCCGCCGGGAAGGCTGGTATTCAGCAGAACCACGCCGTCATCCTTGGGATTTCCGGAGTATGAGGAGGGGAAGGTGGCCCAGCCCAGCAGACCCTGGCCGAGGTTGGCGCTATACAGGTTCAGATCGTCCGCTGTGCCCTGGCGCAGCGCGTTCTTCATGCTGCGCTCGGTGGCACTTCCGTAGCTCACACCGTAGTAGCTGTTGTTGGCCGTGGTATCGGTGGACACCAGGGTGAACTGGAAGCCGCTGGCCGAATAAGCTGCGTTCAACACTGCGATCTGGTCGGAGATCTGCTGCGCAGTCACCCCGCCCACGCCAGCGGTGGAGGTGATGACATGAAAGTATACATTGATGGTTACCGTGGCCCAGGCCGCGTACTGCTCACCCTGTTGGCCGCCATCTTCCCGATATTGGAAGGCGGGGAAGGTGTTGTTGTAGGCTTCCATCACCTCCACTTCTTCGTCCGACAGCTCCAGCGGGCAGCGGGCGCCACTTTCGATAAAGGCCGCCTGGCTGGGGTAGACGGTGCCGTTCAGCTCGAAGGGCTCAGCGGGGAGGTCGTCCTGCACATTGTACAGCTCCACTTCGGAGCCTTCGGGTTTCTCAACGGCACAGGAAGAAAGGAGAAGAATCAGGGTGCTGATCATGGTGTCCCAGGGCCGGGCGGGGGAGGATGGATGCGCGGCTGTTCAGCAGCTTAGCTCAGCCCTTACCGGTTGACAAGGCGCCGGGGAATTGAGCGTACTCAAAGTGAGACATGAAGACGAAGGTTGGTTTTCGACGTGATGGCCCCCTGGCAGGTGCGGGATCCACCGTATTTTGACGCGGGCCGCCGGTGGGAGGAGGAGGAGGCGATGGTCTGGCAACAGGGATAGAAGGCCGACGGAGGTGGTCATGTGGGAAATTTTGAAGGAGCGCCTGCAGGGTGGAGGCCGCGTCAGCACCGCCGAAGCGATGGCTCTCTGGAATGGAGCTTCCGACACCGAGTTGATGGATCTGGCGGGCATCGTGCGTGCCCGCTATCATCGCCCCGATCACGCCAGCTACCTGATCATGGCCATCGTCAACTACACCAACGTCTGTGTGGCCCGCTGTGACTATTGTGCGTTCTATAAAATGCCGGGACAATCGGGCACTTACCTGCTGAGTTTTGAGCAGGTCTGCGCCCTGATCGACGCCGTTGTTGCCCTCGGCGGCGAGATGGTAGGCTTCAACGGGGGCTTTCACCCCGACCTGGGCATCGAGCACTACACCGACCTCTTCTCCCGTGTCCGCGCCCGCTACCCGGAGATGACCTTTTATGAGATGACGGTCGCGGAATTTATGTTTGTTGCCAAAAGAAACAAGGTGCCCTACGCGGAGGCGGCCAAAATGTTTGCCGACTGCGGGACCCGGTGGATCACTGGCGGTGGCTCTGAGATCCTGGTGGACAGCTTCCGCCTGCGGCACAGTCCCGGAAAATATAAGGTGGAAGATTACTATGCTGCGCAACAGGCCATCCTGGATGCGGGCATGGGCTCCACCGGCACCATGGTCATCGGCTTCGACGAAAGTACCGAGGAGCGTTTTGCGCACATCGAGCGCCTCCGCCGCTTCCAGGACGAAAACAAAGGGCGTCTCTCCAGCTTTCTCTGCTGGACCTATAAGCCCTACCACACCGAGCTGGGGGGTGCGGAGGTCCCGCTCTCGGAGTATCTACGCTGGCTGGCCATCTGCCGGATCTACCTGGACAACATTGTCCACATCCGCACATCGGTACTCACCCGAAACCAGGACGCTCTGGTGGGCATCCGCTACGGAGCCAACGACTTCGACCTCCCGACGGAGGACGAGGTGACCCGGAAGGCGGGTGCGACCATCTCCCACGATTTTGAGCAGATCCTGGCCTCGGGTCGGGCGCTGGGGCTTCAGCTGGAGCGGCGGGCGGCACTGCTGCCATGGTCGGCCCGTGGCGGCGACATTCCGGCGGCACCGTAAGCTTCTTCGATGCTCAGCGTTTCCTCCACGGGGCTGGCGGCCGCCTCCCGCTTGTGGTGTTTTTGACGGTTGACCTCCTCCTCCCCCAGAAACTCCCCTCGTTGTAGCTCCAGAAGAAGCAGGCGCTCCCCCCAAGCACATCGCCGCGTCCAGCGTGCGCCGCTCTCCCGACAGAAGTGGCGCAGCTCCCCCTCCCGCTCCGGTCGGGTCACCATACACAGCCGCGATGCGATGCGAAGGCCCACCCGCGCAAAGTCCACCACGTCGCCATGCAGCATCATCCGGGCATTCGCACGCCAGGGGTCTTCGGAGCGCGGCTGATCCGCAGGAAACCAGGGAGGATTACAGATTACCAGCTCCGCTTGGGGCAGGGGATCCAGCGCTCGGAGGTCCGCCTCCACCCGCCGCACCCGCTCGGAAAGCCCACTTTCCACGATGGATCGGCCTAAGAGGGGTCCCCAGCGCGCTTCCCGCTCAATCAGGGTCACGTCCGCCCCCCAGCGCGCCAAGAGCAGGCCAAGAACGCCACTTCCTGCGCCCAGGTCCACGACCGTCTTCGGTAGCCCCCCGCGCAAGGCGAAGGCGGAGAGCAGGTAGACCTCCACCCCAAAGCGGTAGGCTTTTAAGGGCTGGTAGACCACCAGCCCCGGCGCCGGATAGGACGCCTCAGGTCCCGATGTCAAGGCGCCAGGATGCGCCTTCAAAGCGCAGCTCTTCGGTCATCGCGTAGGCACGCCGTCGTGCTTCCTCTGGGGTGGCCCCTCGCGCCGTAAGCCCCAGCACCCGCCCACCGGTGGCCCAGAGCTGCCCATCGATCCGCTTGGTCCCGGCCTGAAAGCAGACCGCATCGTCGCGATCCTGCGGCAGGGCCAGGATCGGGGCATGGGCCGGAGACTCCGGGTAGCCCTCCCCGCAGACCACCACACAGCAGGCAGCGCCATCGTGGATTTTGGGCTTTCCAGGAGGAAGTTTTCCGGTCGCTGCCCCCAAAAACCAGGGTGCCGGGTCCTCGTCCCAGAGCATCATCAGCGGCTGGCACTCAGGATCACCAAAGCGGACGTTGAACTCCAACAACTCGGGACCGCGCGGGCTCAACATAAAGCCGCCGTAAAGCACCCCGCGAAAGGGGTTCCCCTCGGCGGCCATTCCCGCCACGGCACGCTGCATCAGCAGCTCGCAGGCGGCCAATTCCGGTACCGGCACCGGTGCCACCGCACCCATCCCGCCGGTGTTGGGACCGCGGTCTCCGTCGTAGCGTCGCTTATGGTCGCGTGCCCCCGGGAGACACACAATCCGCTCCCCATCCGAGATCGCCAGCAGCGACAGCTCGCGTCCGGTCAGTTTTTCTTCAATAAGTACCGCCGCATCCGGGCGTAGTTGTTGAGCCGTCCGCACTGCGGCCGTCGTCTCTTCGGGGCTGTTGCAGACCCAGACACCCTTTCCCGCAGCCAGACCATCCAACTTCACCACACCCGCCTCAGTGGCGGTATAGTTTTCTCCTGCTTCCACCACGGTAAAGCCTGGCGCGGGCAAGCCCTGCCGTGCGCAAAAACGCTTGCCGAAGATTTTGGAGCTCTCCAGGCGGGCGGCGGCGGCCGTCGGCCCAAAAGCCGGGATTCCCGCCGTATGCAGGCGGTTCACCAGACCAGCCGCCAGCGGGGCCTCCGGTCCGATCACCACGAGGTTCACCGCGGCGGCCAAGGCCAGCGGATCTCCGGTTCGTACCGTCCCCAATTCCGCAAAAGCAGGGTTGTTATCGGTAAAGGTCAGCGTGTGACCGTGGCGATGGAGTGCCCAGGCCAGGGCGTGTTCGCGGCCGCCCCCACCTACAAGGAGGATCTTCATGGTCTAATGCCGGAAGTGGCGGACATCGGTCATCACCATGGCCACTCCGGAAGCAGAGGCGGTGTCGATCACCTCGGCGTCGCGGATGCTACCGCCCGGCTGCACGATCGCCGAAACACCTGCTTCCACCGCCAATTTGACCCCGTCTGCAAATGGAAAGAAGGCATCCGAGGCCAATACCGATCCCGCCGTGGGCCGGGTCGCCTTCTGCACCGCGAGACGCACCGAGTCCACGCGGCTCATCTGGCCCGCACCCACCCCGTTGAGCACCACCCCCGGCCCCTCGATACGCGCCAGACAGATGCCGTTTGACTTCACGTTGCGACAGACTGCCCAGGCAAACCGAAGAGCGCGGCTCTCTTCTGCCGAAGGGTTGCGCACCAGCGGGCGCCAGTCGGTGTCCTTGCCCATGTCCCAGTCCTGCATCAGCCAGCCGCCCTGGATACGCTTGCAGTCAAAACCCGCGGGCTGACTTGCCATCCAGTCCTCGGGAAGCTGCATGATCCGCAGGTTTTTCTTCGGTGCCAACATCTCCAGGACTTCCGATGAAAATCCGGGGGCGGCGATCACCTCAAAGAAGACTTTGGAGTCTACGATTGCCTTCCCCGTTGCTGCGTCCATCGGCCGATTCAACGCCAGGATTCCGCCGTAGGCACTCACCGGATCGCCAGAAAGTGCGAGGGCATAGGCCGCCGCCAGCGAAGGGTGGATCGCGGCCCCGCAGGGATTGGCGTGTTTGACGATCACCGCTGCCGGTTCGGTGAACTCAAAGGCGCAGCGTAAAGCTGCATCCAGATCCGCAAGATTATTGAAAGAAAGCTCTTTTCCGGCCAGCTGACGCGCGCGAGAAAGCGAACGGCCGCCCTCCTGGGTGGAGTAGAAAGCGGCACGCTGGTGCGGGTTCTCTCCGTAGCGTAGATCCTGGACTTTTTCCAGGCTCAGGCCCAGCTGCTTGGGCAGGGCCTCGCCTCCCACCTGCCGCTCAAACCAGGAGGCGATCATCGCGTCGTAGGTGGCGGTGTGACGGAAGGCGCGTGCAGCCAACTCCCGACGCAGCTCAGCAGAGGGGGAGGGGAGTGCTTCGATCAACCTGGGGTAGTCCGAAGGGTCTACCACCACGGTCACATGGGCATGGTTCTTGGCCGCGGCGCGGATCAGGGCCGGACCGCCGATGTCGATCTGCTCCACCTGCTCCTCGTAGCCCACCGCGTCGGCCAGAGCCTTGGCGAAGGGGTAGAGGTTCACCACCACCAGATCGATCCAGGTGATTCCTGCCGCATCGGCCACCACGTCGTCCTGGCCGCGGCGCCCGAGGATGCCGCCGTGGATACGGGGGTGAAGGGTCTTCACCCGGCCATCAAAAACCTCGGGGAAGCCGGTGAAGTCGGAGACCGAGATGTAGCGGACCCCGGCTTTGGCAAGGGCCCGGGCGGTACCGCCGGTGGAGAGGATCTCGTAGCCCTGGGCGACCAGCGCGTGACCCAGAACATCGAGGCCGGTTTTATCGGAAACGGAGAGCAGGCATAGGCGACGGGACATAGAACCTCCCTGGCGCGGCGGTTCCTATCGGATCGGGGGCGGTTTTGCTTGTCCAGATCTCGTTATTCCGAAGGCGGCTCGCGCAACAGTGCCTGGGCCTCGGCCATACGCTCCTCCGGTACATAGAGGCGGGCAACATGATGTTCCTGCTTGTAGCGGTCGAAAATCAGGGTAGCCTGCTCCAGGGGCAGTAGCTCCTCGGGGCCGCCCGGCAGGCGACGGTGTACATAGATCGGTGCGGCAGACCTACGTTTTTTGCCTGCATAGCGCGAAAGCTGGCTGACGGAGGAGGTATGG
>CAITDR010000323.1 GCA_903891165.1 uncultured Pseudomonadota bacterium | reverse complement strand
CTCCGGCAAAGGCAAGGGACACAGGAAAGTTTAGTAACATGGACTACCGAATTTTGGCGGTGAGGAGGCCATCGACCTGCTGCGGCTGCAGACCTGCCGCCCGCAGCAGCGACCCGAGCTGGTCGGGGCTACGTCGGATGCCGCGCCAGCCCAGCACCTCGGCCACAAAGGGGGCCTCGGTGGTGGGCGGAAGCTGGGCCACGATCAGCCGGGCGCCGGGGCGCGTCTGGGCGGCGGCCCACTGCAGCGCCTGCACCACCCAACGATCGGGTAGAAACTCCAGGATCCCGTCGATCACCACCCGATCGACGGCTTCGAGCAGGATCCGCTGCCGACCCTGGATCAGGGCGAGCAGGCCGGCCTCGATCCGCGTAGCGGGGGCACCATCGGCGGGGGCGGCTGCGCCGCCAAGGATCAGTCGCTGGCCCAGGGCGGCCGCGGGCAGCCACTCAGGGTTTACGGACAACAACAGACTTCGTGTGGGTGGAGCTTGCGACGCAAGCTGCTCCAGTTGGTGCCGCAATTGCTGCTGCTGCCGCCGGAGCCGTACAAAAGTGGCCAGACCGAAAAAACTCCGCTCCAGGCTTCCACGGTGCCGGATCACCTCTTCCTCCTCCCCCCCCGGCTCCCCTATGGCCCAGGCACGCAGGTCGCGCTGTAGCCCCCGCCCCGCCCCGTTTCCGAGCATCGCTCCGAGGGAAGTTGTGGCGATGGCGCTGTGTAATTCGTCAGCAAGCAGTGCGCCCGCCTCTTCGGCGCCGTCCCCACAGCGCTCCAACCAACTACTTGCTTCTTCGGCAAGTGCCGTTGTGGCAGCTTCTACTTCGGTGTTTGCGGCTTCGGGACTGCCTGTCCACCGTGCGGGGGCGGCCTGACTCCACCGTGCTCTTGCCCGCGCTGCGATCTCACCCGCCTGCTGGCGAAGGGAGGGGAGAGCGGAACTTCCGCTGGGGCCGCGTCGTCTCCCCAATGCGCCGAGCGAGGCGGCGGCCGTCAGGTTGCGGTGGCGCTCGGCCATCCGCTCGGCGAGGGCCCGGAAAAAGGCGGCGCTGACCTCGCTGTCCTGCTCCAACAGCGCCTGCAGGGCGGCGCGCGGGATGTGGACACACCGGGCGGCGCTGGAGGCGCGTACATCGGCGGATCGTGGCTCCTGATCCAGAAAAGTCATGTCGCCGACCAGGTCGCCGGGGTGCACCAGATCCAGAACCACCTCGGGGTGGAAGCGATCGTCCACGATCTCCAGGCTACCCGCCTCCACGACGTAGATATCTCCTCCCTTTTCTCCGCGTCGGATCAGGGTGGCACCGGGCGGCAGCTCCAGCACAACGCCCGCCGAGAGCAGGCGTGCCGTCGCATGGGCGCCCAGGTTGGCGAGAAAGGCCTTTCCGCTGCTCATCGTCCTCCATTTTTCGCCATCAGATGCTGACGGCGGTCTCCAGATAGCGGGGGTTGAAGCTCTGACATGGCCAGCGGCGTTCGGGATCTGCAAGGCGGCGTTCGTTGCGCTGATCCATCTCCAGCACCAGGAGCTGCAGCGCGACGTTGAAGCGCGCAAAGGCCTCCCGACCGCGTCGGTCAGCGCCAAAAATCTCCTTGCTATCTCCGATATCCAGAAGGGCGGGCATCTCCAGCCCGGTGAGCGCCAGGATCAGCAGGTATTGGATGGAGGACTGTACATCCGAAATTTCTGTACCGCTCCGCAGCTTTGTGCCCATAAATGTTGGGTCCAGGACGTACTCGTGGACGGTGCCGACGGCTTCGTGCAGGCCGGTCACCGTCCAGATAAACTGGCTGACAATGTCCACCAGCCCCTGGTAGGAGCGCGGAGGAAAGGCCATCGTGGGCGGCGCATTCTCCAGCTCCTTCCAGAAATGTTCCAGCTCGGGGTCCGCCATGACCTCCTCGGGCGTCGTGTAGCAGCTTAGGTAGTCCTCCACAAAGTTCCGGATCACTTCGTAGAGTGCCAGGGCTTCGGTGGCCCAGGGGAAGTGGACATCGGGCGCCCCGGCACCCTTTTCGGCCACCAGCGCCGGTACGGTCTGGAAGCGCGCCAGGGTCACACTCTCGTTGAGCGCCTGTACCAGGGATTGGTAGGTGAATGCCGACGCACGATGGACAAAACCACAATAGGGAAGCAGGCTATTGCTGGCACCGTAGTTGATGGCGATGGTGCGCCAGGTGAAGGCTTTCAGCAGGAGGCTCAGGTAGTGGGTGGGCTGGAGCGCCATCCGCGCCGCTACGGTGATACTGTTTCCCATGATCCAATGAACAAAAACAAGATGGTCGGTGACGGTGCTGCCCACCATCATTGAGCAACGCCATGCCCACTTGGCGTGGGCCCAGTCCAGATCACCGGCGAAGATCCAGCATTTTCCGTGGCACCACCAGATGGCACATGGGCGCTGCTGGGCATCAAAAAGGGCCTTTGCTCCATAGACTTCGAAACCGGCGCGGACCTTGTAGTTGCCCAGATAGCTGTAGTCGCAGACCCATCGGGCCGTCGTAAGGCGGGGGTCTTCCCCAGGGGAGGCCTTTAGCAGGGTGGTGCGATAGCCGCCCAGTCCGGCAAAAGCGAGGCGGGACATGGCAGAATCGGAGGTCATCTCGGCCCAGTAGTGGTAGGGTCGAGACAGGTAGACCCCCTGGGGGAGCAGCTCCTGAAAAACATCCCGGGCCTCAGCGCGGGATTTCCATGCAGCCTCGTTGTCTCTCATCGGAAAAAGAGTCTCGATCCGAAGGATCCGCAGGATGGTGTCGCGTTTCCGGGAGGAGAGCGGCCAGTCTTCGTCGTTGATGGGGACCCGGATCGGCTTTCCCGGGGATCCAAAGGGTAGATTCCGAAAAATCAGGCCCCCTTTCCGCTGTGGCGGACGCACCCGATCTATTCCCAGTGTGGAGCTTTTCCAGGTCTTGATCGCCGACTTTACCATCCATAGGAACAGGCGCGTGTGTCGATCCAGCCGCCGAATCCGGGAGGAGGGGGCTCCATACAAAATCTGGGTGCGGGCGGCTTCCTCCCGATTTTGATAGGACGGCATGCGCTTCGACTCCGGCAAAGGTCGTTGCCCTTATAGCACAGATCGGAAGCGGACAAGGCTGCGTTGCGACCGGCGCTGCCAGAGAGGGGGCGATCGGCTATGCTCCGCTTGTCGGCAGGCACCACCCGGGGTCTGTGGCGGGGAGCAACGATGGCGGAGCCGGACAACAAGCTGTGCGGGCGCTGGTATGGACGGATGTCGTTGGGACCGGCACGGGAGGCCTTCTCCTTTGTGTTGAGGACGGAGGAGTATGTGCGGGATGGGCGGGCGCGTGCCAATCAGCCGGTATTTGTGGCCCATCCGGGCGTGCGGAGTACACTGATCACCGACATGGCGGGAATGGAGTTTGTGTTTGGTGCGCCGCCAGAGCTGCTGGATCGGGTGGGGGAGGGGGCGCCGGGCTTCGGCTGCCTGGGGCTGAACCATCGGGCACTTTTGGGCGGTGTGGTCCCGGCGCTGGTTGGGAGTGGGGCATCCCATGGGCCGGCGCGGGCGCTGGTGGTAGAGTCGATGAAGCTTCGGGCTCCTTTTTTCTTCAAGGCCATCGAGCGGGTCTACGACTATGGTCTGCCGGCGCTCCGTCCGCTGGCGCGGGGGGAGCAGACATTTTTGTTGCCAGCGCTGCATGATGCG
>CAITDR010000322.1 GCA_903891165.1 uncultured Pseudomonadota bacterium | reverse complement strand
GGCGGCAGCGGCCGCGGCGGCCGCCACCGCAGCAGCCGACGCGAAGGCGAAGCCGGGGGCCAAGGCCGCCGCGAAGCCTGCAGCAGCGGCGGCCAAGCCCGCAGCAGCAGCGGCAGCCAAGCCCGCGGCCAAGAAGTAGCAGATGTTTGTGGTGGTTGGCCTTGGCAACCCTGGCCCGCGCTACGCGGACACCCGGCACAATGTCGGGTTCCGTGTGGTAGAGGCGTTGGCGCGCCGGTGGACCATCCCCATGACACGCGCATGGGCGGGCTCGGTGGTCGGCGATGGAAACATCGCGGGTCAGCGGGCGCTATTGGCCATGCCTCAGCAGTTTATGAACTGCTCGGGGCAGCCGGTGGCCACCATGCTCGGCTTCTACAAGGTTGCTCCCGCGGCCTTGGTGGTCGTACACGACGATATGGATCTCCCCTTCGAGCGTGTCCGCGTTCGGTCGGGTGGCGGTCACGGGGGCCATAATGGCATCCGTGACATCCTCCGGGTGGTGACGGAGCCCTTTCTGCGGGTCAAGGTCGGCGTAGGCCGTCCTCCTGCAGGTTGGAATCCGGCTGACTACGTACTGGGATCCTGGACGGAATCTGAAAAGGCCGGACTTGAGACGGCGCTTGATACTGCGGCAGACGCAGTGGAGAGCCTGCTGAAAGATGGCCTTGAAAGAACCATGAACTTCTTCAACCCTGAACCCGCAGCCCGGAATCTCCGAGCGGCGGTTAGAAACTGATCCGGTTCGGGTCGGCTCTGCCGGTCCGAGCCTCCGCGGGGGCGAGAGCCCCCCACCTGCGGCCAAGTGGAGGCTGGATGCTCATCAACGAATACGAGACCACCTATATCGCACGTCCGGATCTCACCGAAGATCTGACGGAACGCATCAAGCAGAAGTTTGAAGCGCTGATCACCAACAACTCCGGGACCATCCTGGTGACTGAAGATTGGGGCAAGCGCAAGCTCTCCTACCCGATCCGGAAGCACATCCGTGGTCACTACGTGTATCTCAACTACGTTGGACCTTCCTCCATCGTTGCCGAGCTGGAGCGTAACCTCAACAATGAGGACGACCTGCTCCGGTACCTCACTGTGGTGATGTCCTCGAATGTGGACATGGAGGCCGCCCGCACGGTGGCCACCGAGCGGCACCTTCACCGTCAGCAGCGTATGGCTGCTCTTCGCGAGGAAGAGGAGAACGAGGCGCGCTACCGTGCCGAGGCCGAAGCCGACGAAGATGCTCCCATTGAGGTTGAGGACTAGTCCGGTCCCCACCTACCCTCACATTTCCCCTCAGGGGATGACGGAGTTTCCGTGAAAGTAATTCTTCAGGAAGATGTCCAGCAGCTTGGCCCGGCAGGCCAGGTGGTGGACGTGGCCGATGGTTTCGGTCGCAATTTCCTTCTTCCGCGCCGTCTGGCCGTCCTGGCCGACGAACGCAACACTGCACGTCTGGAGCACCAGCGCCGCATCACCTCCGCCCGGCAGGCCAAGGCCCTTGCCGCAGCGAAGGCCCTTGCTGCGCAGGTGGGCGCCACCGCGGTGTCCATCAAGCGCCAGACCGGCGCCGAAGACAAGATCTTCGGATCCGTCACCAACCAGGACATCGCGGAGGCGCTCGCCGCTGCCGGTGTGACCGTGGATCGTAAGGCCATTGTGTTGGCTGAGCCCATCCGGAAGATCGGCGTCTTCCAGGTGCCGGTGAAGCTGCTCAAGGACATCGACACCACCGTCAAGGTGTACGTGATTCGCGGCTGATGAAGCTTCCGCACAATTGGGAAACCGAGCGCTCCTTGCTTGGAGGTTTGCTGCTGGACAACCAGCAGCTTCCTGAAGTCCTGGAGCGTGTACGTGCGGAAGATTTTCATAAACCTGCACATCAGCTCATTTTTGAGCGGATGTTGCAGATGTCCGAGGCGGGTCGTGGCTGTGATCTGGTGGCGGTGCTCGATGAAGTAGCCCGCCAACCAGACCCGGAGAAGTTTGGCGGTGTAGCCTACATCGCCGCTCTTCCCAATGCCTGTCCCTCCGTAGAAAACCTCGCTGCCTACGCCCAGCGTGTGCGCGAGCATTCCGTGCGCCGGCGCCTGATCCTCGCCGCCCGCGAGATGATCGAAGACGTCCAGGACGGGGAGAAAGAGCTCACCCGCCTTCTGGACGACGCCGAGAAGGCGATTTTCGATATCTCCCAGCTTTCCGGCTCAAAAGATTGGCATGCCATCTCCACCCTGGTGGACGAGCAGATGCTGGAGATTCAGCGCCGCCAGGAGCTGATGCGGGAGCTGCGTCGCAGCGGTCAGAGTGCCTTTGTAACCGGGGTTACAACCGGTTTTGTGGACCTGGACCGGATGCTGGCTGGGCTCCAGCGCACGGATCTGGTGATCCTGGCCGCTCGTCCGGCGATGGGAAAGACCGCTTTTGCCCTCAATATTGCCTTGGCAGCCGCAGAGAAGGCGGGTGTGGGGGTAGGGGTGTTCTCTCTGGAAATGGGTCGGCACCAGCTGGTGAACCGGCTCCTGACCGCCCATGCGCGGGTGGATGCCAGCAAGGTGCGGGTGGGTGAGCTGGACATGAGTATGGACTGGCCACGCCTGAACGAGGCCTCCGACGCGCTGCACGCCCTGCCTTTCTACGTGGACGACTCGCCTGGTCTCTCCATCGCTCAGTTGCGCAGCAAAGCCCGGCGCCTGAAGCAGGAATGTCCGCATCTGGGCCTGATCATCATCGACTACCTGCAATTGATGCAGGGCTCCGGCAATCCGAAGGAGAGTCGTGAGCAGATCATCTCGAATATCTCTCGCGGCCTCAAGATCCTGGCGAAAGAACTCCAGGTTCCGGTGGTTGCCCTCTCCCAGCTCAACCGCTCCTTGGAAGCCCGTACGGACAAACGTCCGATGATGAGCGATCTTCGCGAGTCGGGCGCCATCGAGCAGGACGCGGACGTAATCCTCTTCATCTACCGCGATGAGGTTTACAACGAGGACAGCCCGGATAAGGGGGTGGCGGAGATCATCATCGCCAAGCAGCGTAGCGGACCCATCGGGACCGTCAAACTTGCCTTCCTTGGCCAATATACCCTTTTCCAGAATTATGCAGACCCGGGCGGCGTTCCGGGGGGTTATGCGTAGCGCGCGACTTCCGACTTCTTACGCCTGGGTTCAGGCGGACAATGATCGGCCATTTTCCCGGGGGTGCTTGACAAGGCCCCCCCTTTCCAACTAACCATGCTTCGCCTCTATTGAAGCAAGACCATCCCTAAGGGACCACCCAGGAGCTTTCAGACCATGGAGAAGCAGCAACTCCTCGAAACGCTGAATGGCCTGATCGGCAAGTACCAGCAGCATCGCCACTATATCGACAAGGCGAAAACGCAGCTGGGTAAGTTCAGTTCGGCGGTTATCGAGAAGGTGGTCCTGGACCACGAAATTAAGGCGTCGGATATCGCGGATGAGGTAACGCCCCTGTTGCCTCAACTTCGCGACCACCTTGCAAAACTGGAGGAAGAGCGAGGCTCCATCCAGGCATCGAAGGGGACGGTGGACGAGGAGCTTCAGGAGCTTGAGCTCCGGATGCTCATCGGTGAGCTGGAAGCCGAGGAGTTTGAGCAGCTTTCCCAGTCTCTCCGCGAGCGCCAGGGGAATACTGCCGAGCGTATCTCGGCGATTGATGGTGACTATGTGGTCCTCAACGGCATCCTGGAGCAGTGGGTGTCGATGGCAGGTCCGTCTGGGCACTATCAGGCCCCTGCAGCGGCGGCTCCGGCCCCCGTGGCAGCGGCTCCGGCCCCGGCAGCGGTGGCTCCGGCCCCCGCGGCTCCGGCAGAGGTGGGCAGTCATGTGTCCACTTCCAAGTACCAGGAGGATGTCGGCTCGGTTTTTAGCGACGCGCCTCCCGCACAGGTTCGGGTGGGGGACGACGAAGTGGAGATCGAGACCCGCGAGGTGGACGACGACACCGGCGGCGAGATCAAGAACCTGGCCATGGCCACCGAGAGCCCGGACATCGAAGTCCGGGTGGATGCCACCGACATGGACTCGGGGATGGAAGTGGAGATTCCAGGTCTGGAATCTGCACCCGAAGCCCGCGGGGCCGAAGGGCAGCGTCGCGCGCTGCTCCTCTACCAGGAAGGCCACCCCGACGAGCAGATCTATCCCTTTACGGGCGATCAGCTTACCGTGGGTCGCGGTCGGGAGAATGACATCCAGATCAAAAACGACTCCAAGGTTTCCCGCTATCACTGCCGGATTGCCCGCCGGGGGAACAACTTCTACATCGAAGATGTGAAGTCCTCCAATGGCACCCTGGTCAATGGTGAGCTGGTGACCGAACGTCGCCTCTTCGGCGGCGAAGAGGTTATCATCGGCGAGACCTTCTTCCGGTTCCGTATTCTCGACTGATCGGGAGCTTTTATTGCCCGGCCTGTACCTATGGTGTAGGCCGGGTTATTTTTTGCCCGTTGGGAGCCTGATTGGAGCCAGTGTTCCGAGTACTTCTGCTGGATGATGATGCCCTCTTCCGGCGGGTGCTTCAGGATGCACTTCTTAGCAAGGGAATCCGGGTTTTGGGGGCATCTTGTATCGCCGAGGCGCACCAAATTCTGCAACATGAGCCTGTGGATCTGGCGCTGGTGGACCTGTACCTACCGGACGGCTTGGGGGTGGAGTGGTGCCGTCAGGTGCGTGCCCGCAGCTCCGACACGGTGCTGTTGCTCATGACCGCCCGTGCCGAGGCGCGGGATCTGGGGCACCCCTCTGAGTGGCTCTTTGACGATTTTTTTGTCAAGACAAACAGTATCGAGGAGCTATTGTGGCGGGTGGACATCCACCTGACCCAGGCTGGGCGCCTCAGGGTCCGTCGCCGTCGGGAGCAATGGCTGGCAGGTATGGTGCAATTGTCCGCCGAGCTGTCGGCATTGCAGGAACCTTCTCTTTGGATGGGGCGTGCAGTGGCCTTGGTGCTGGCGCTGCCCGATGTTCAGGCCGTGTGTCTTGAGCTGCGCGGGGCCGGTAGCTTCGGCGCGCGTGGGCAGGGGGAGCCGCAGGTGCTTCCGCTGGATCATCAGGGAGAAGCCCAGCTTCTGCTCTGGGTCGATGGAGAAATGGACCCGGACCTGCTCCAGTCCCTCCGTGGGGTGGTTGGCTCCTCTCTGCTGGCTACCCGGGTCCTGGAGTCGCTCCGCGAGCGCCAGGCCCGCCTGGAGCGGGGCTACCTGGAGCGCCAACGTCAGCTCGCACGCCTGTCGCATCGCCTGGATCGTTTGAGTGAGGCGCGCGACAGTTTTCTGGCCTTGGTAAGCCATGATTTGCGTAGTCCTATCTCGGTAGTGATGGGCAACTGCCAGATGCTGGAGGAGGGGCTCCTGGGTCCAGCCCAGCAGCGCCGTGCATTTGAAACGATGCGACGGCAGACTGAGCGTATGGGCAGGATGGTCGAGGAGCTTCTGGATCGTTATCGCCTGGGGTTTTCGGGTGCAGGTGAGCCGGAGTCGGGGGACCTCACCCGTTTTGCCCGAGACATGCTGGAGACTTTTGAGCCGGTGGCGGCCCGGCGACGGCAGAAGCTGGTGATGGAGGCACCTGGCCCGGTCATGATCGAGGCCGATCTTCCCTCTCTCTGCGAAGTTCTCGCCAACCTTATCGAGAATTCGTTGCGCCACGGGCCGGAGGGCTCCACGGTCAGCGTGGAGATCCGTCCCGCCGCCGGCCGGGTGGAGGTGCGGGTTCATGATGAGGGACCGGGTTTTGATGGCACCCCCGAGCCTTGGGGGCCCGGCCTCGGCTACCGTGCCTGTATGCGTCTGGTTGCGGCCGCGGGGGGTACCATGCGCGTTGGCACCCGGCCTGAGGGCGGCGCCACCGTTACCGTAAGTCTGCCGCTCCCCCAGCCGATGGGCGAGCGCGGTCGGGTGGAAATCCTCTGCCCCAACGTGGATCGTTTGGAGCGGATGACCGAAGTCCTCGGGGCCAGCTGGCCCTGTTCCACCACCTCCTCCTCCGCCGGTCTCCTGCAGCGTCTGGAGCGCGACCCGCCGGCCGCAGTGGTCCTCCATAGCGATCTTCCCGACGCTCTGAGCTTCTTGCGTCAAATTAAGAATCACCCCGAACTGGGGGCGGTGCCAGTTGTTTTTGTAGCCTCTTCGTTGGACCCGGCGGAGATCCAGCTTGCGACCATGGATGGCGCAATGTGTATCCTCCGCCCGCCCCTGGACTATGGCGAGCTGGCGGCCATGGTCCGCAAGGCGATGCGGGTGCAGGCGGAGGCCCGGGTGGCCGTCGCCGGGCGTGCGGTGGATGAACTGACCGGCCTGGATCGGGCGGACTACCTGGATGCACGCCTGGATTCCATCTTGGACGAGTACCGCTCTGCGGGGCGTTCGGTCCCGGTGTTGGGTGTGGACGTGGTGGATTTGAAGGCCATCAACCGGGCCCATGGCTGGGTGGTGGGAGATCAGCTCTTGATCTGGCTGGCCAACAGCCTGCAGGAGCGTACTGGCCCCAACGACCTCTGCGTGCGTGTGGAGGGGGATGAATTCCTGCTTCTGATGCCCGGCCGGGATATGGAGTCGGTGAAGGAAGTGGGGGAAGAGCTGGTGACCTTGGTGCAGCGAGCTCGCCCGCGACTTGGGGTTGCCCGTGTGACGGTGCAGGTCAAAACTATCTTGGTGGATGGTCTGGATCTTCCTGCGGGTGCGGGTGTGGAAGGTCTGCTGCAGTTGTTGCGAGGGGGGAAGCATGGCACGTAAGAAAAGAGCTTCAGAAGGCCCTATCTACTACACCACCTTCCAGGTGGCGAAGATGTTAGGAGTCAGCCCTCCGACTGTGGTCAACTGGATCAACAGTGGTCTGGTGACCGCCTACCGGACTCCGGGGGGACACCGCCGTATCACCCAGGATGAGCTGGCCACTTTTGCGCAGATCCACAACTACCCTTTGGCGATGGAGGGTAGTGTGGAGGAGAGAACTCCTTCGGGAGATCGCCGTGTCCTGATTGTGGATGACGAGCCCGATTTTTGTGATCTTGTTCGAAATTATCTGCAGGTTCGCGGGAACCTGGACGTGGAGGTCGCCCTGTCCGGTTTTGCAGCAGGCTTGACGATCGCCCGCTTTAAACCTGCAGTTGTGGTGATGGACATCCTCATGCCCGATATGGATGGCTTCGAGGTGCTGAAGATGATGCGCTCGGATCCTGAGATGCAGGAGATCCCGGTGATCGCCTGTACCGCCTACAGGGATCCGCAGATTGAGGACCGTGTACGCCGGGAATCCTTTCATGGCTATATCGAAAAGCCCCTGAAGTTGGATCGCCTTTTGGAGATGATTGAGCAGGCGATGCGCGGCCCGCGTCTTAAGGCATAATCACTCCCCCGACGATCCAGGTGGGGGCGGAGATGGAGGAGAAGGCTCGTTCTACCTCCATGTTTGTAGGTGGGGGGCCTACGGTTGGGGGCAGCTTCCAGAGCAGTTGTTGCCCCAACGCGGCGGCCTGCCCGCCCAGGGTCAGGTTCTCCGCCCACTTTCGGGCCTCCCACAGCCGAGCTGCCCGAGCGGAGGGCCGGGTGCGGGCCAGCACTGCTTCCACCTCTGCGCGTAGTGCGCTCTGCCGCGCGACCGGTACTTCCAGATCCAGCCGCATAAAACTGCCCTTTTCGCCCTCCTCTTCGGTCAGCGCAAAGCCATAGACCCAGCCCAGCTCCTCCCGGAGTCGTTGCTCTAACGCCGCCGTCGTACTGCCGGTGATCGAAAGAAAAGCAACTTCCCATGCGGATCGTTCGGGGGCATCGGGCGCGCAGGCGTGCCAAAGCAGGCTGACCGCCTCCGCCTCCTCCTCCGGCTCCCCGGCTCCAACAACAAATCTTCTCTTCGCCGCTTTTTTGTTTGCGACTCCGAGTGCCTGCGCTCGCCAGGGCTTCAGCCCGGCCTCCACCCCCTCCGTGGCCCCGACCACCACCACACGCAGCGGTGCCTCCCGGATCCGCGCCAGCTCCTCCTTTCCGAGCCGGGGGGGAACAGTTCCACCCCTTTCCGGCGGTCTTCCCACCACCACGGCAACGGCTGCGGCCTGCGCACTTGGGGCAGGCAGGTCCAGCCTTTCCGGTAGAATTTGTAACCAATCATACACAGCTGTCAACGTGGCCGCTAGTTCTTCCGCCAGGCTGTCCACGCGGATGATGCAGCGCTGGTCGTCACAGCCCAGCTCCACCCGGCTCCCACCCAGTCGCCGCCGCAGCGTGGACGGCCGACGCCCCCACAGATTTTCCAGGTAGGTGGTGGGGAGTTCACGGCAGTCCCACCCGCACAGAAGACTCAGCTCTACTGCCGTTCGCCCGCCTCTTTTCGGAACAACCGCGATCTGGAAGCGATTCCCGTTGATCCATTCACTGGAAACCGGCACTTCTTCAGCCTGGGGCCTTGCCTCGGCGCGGACGCCCGGACCTGGCTCCGGCCACTCCTGTCGTCGTAGGGCCCGCTCCAGGCGCCCGGCCCAGGCGGGTGCGGAAAATCCGCCGGGAAGCTGCGGTGTGCAGTCCTCACCCCAGTCCCAGCACAGGTTCAATCCCTGAGCCCGAAGTATAGGATCTTCCATCTCTTCTTCGACCTGTCGCCGCAGGGAAGTGATGGCCTGCTTCCAGGCCGCCGCATCCCTTCGGCCTTTCCTGGTCCCCTCTACCGAAAAAAGCCCGCCTTGTCGGCCGATCCACACATAGGCATCTGCGCCCTGCTGTCGGTACAGCTCTGCTATCAGTTCCAGGCCGGGGCGCAGCGCCATTTGTTGAGGGGGAACCGGCCAGAGTTGGCGATGGCCCTCCCGGATGGCGTCGGGAGCGGCAGTCTCCATCGGGGGAGGGGCGGGCGTCGTCTTGCCCGGAGGCAGGCTGTTCAGGAAAATCCGCAGGGCAGGGGAGATGGTGCCCACCAGGACCAGCCTGGCCGAGGCGGGATCATAGTGCTTGTTCGTGAAGTTTTGAAGTTCCTCCGTACGGACAGCTTCCAGCTCGGTGCCCATCACCGGTCGCTGGTAGGCATGTCCAGAAGGCCAGAAGCGGCGCAGCAGCGGATCCACCTCCCGCCAGCGGCTCTCTGCTGCCAGGACAGCCAGGAGTGGAGCAAGATCATCGGGAGCTTTCCAGCCTTGGAGGCGCTCTCTTTCCAGATCGAGCAGCGATTTGCCCTCGCCGCCGGGCACCAGGGCCCAATAGGCGGCCACATCGTGGTCCACCCACGCATTTCCCTGGCCGCCAAGCTCGGCAAGGCGCAGATCGTAGCCCTCTGCACTCCCGTAAAACCGGGCGTGCTCCACCAGGTGAGCCAGACCGGAGCGCCCCTGTGGATCCCGGGAGGCACCCGCGGGGTACACCATGTGCAGGGCCAACATCGCGACTTCAGGACGCTCATCCACCAGAAGTGATGTCCCTTCCGGGAGTTGTCGCAGCTCCAGCGCCGCCGCCAGCGAGAATCCGAGCAGCCACATCCCTTCGAGGTAGCGCGCCGTCGACCACCGGGCAAGCCGCCTTTCCCTTCGCCTCCTCCCCGGTTAGGGGCGCGGATGGACCTGCTCTGTGGTGATATCGGCGGCACTTCGACACGACTGGCGCTCTGGCAGAATGGGAGCTTGAAGCTGGAACGTGTCTATCCTTCTACCTCTTTTTCCAGCATGGAGACGCCCCTTCGGGAGTGGCTGGCGGAGGTTCCGGTCCGGCCCGGCTCCGCCTGTCTGGGGGTGCCCGGTCCGGTGGTGGGAAACCGTTGTGTGACCACCAACCTCCCCTGGGTGGTGGACGGTGATGAGTTAAGCTTCAAGCTTGGCTTTCCCGTAAAGCTCATCAATGATTTTCACGCCGCTGCGCGCGGGATTTCGCTGCTGGGAGATGGGGATACCGTGCAGATCCGCGCGGGTGACGTGGTTCGTGGGGCGCCGGTGGCGGTGATGGGTGCAGGGACGGGACTGGGGCAGGCTCACATCGTGGGTACGCAGGTGTTGCCGGGCGAGGGGGGCCACAGCGATTTTGCGCCGTCAAACGCCTTGGAGCGCGATCTGGCGGCTTGGCTGGAGGCGAGGGTGGGTCTGCGGCCCCCCGATGCCACCGCGGCGCATGTTTGCTGGGAAGATGTTCTTTCGGGGCCGGGTCTGCTCAATATCCACCTCTTCCTCTGCGCCCGTCGGGGCCGTCCTGAGCCCTGGTGGGTGAACGAACCGGACGCACCGGCCCGGGTGAGCGAGGTGGACCCGGAAGCGGTCCGTATGTTCTGGAGTTTTTATGGGGCAGAAGCGGGAAATATGGCGCTGCGGCTCCTGACACTCGGGGGGGTGTACCTCTGTGGCGGAATCGCCCCTCGGCTCCTGGACGCACTGCCAGGAAGTGATTTTGAGCGGCGCTTTTCGCAGAAAGGGGCCCTCTCCCACGCGCTGGAGTCCATCCCGGTTTTTGTGGTCCGGCACCCCGCGCTGGGGCTGCTGGGGGCAGCCGCTGAGGGAGTACTTCAACGGTAGGTCTGAAAGTCTAATCTTTTCAATAGATTCTATGCGAAAAGCTCGAAGGCTTCGAGAGATTTTTTGGATTGATCGCGGGCTCTTTTCCTGGAGCCCGCAACTGTGCTATGATCGCTGGCAATCCCCGAGACAGCCATGCCCCAGAAGGATCAGGCGGAACAGCTCGCTCCCCGCAAGCGCACCACCGCCCCCACCCCCAGCAAGAACGGCCCCCAGAGCCCCCTTCCTGACGCCAAAACGCCCCTTCATCAGGGTGCAGCTGCGGATCTGCAAGGCAACGTCGGCAATTCGGGCCTCCGGGAAATGATCGCGGCGAAGGCCGATCAGAAGAAGGCCGCCCCCAAAGATCCTTCGCGGATGTCGGTGGCCGAGCAGGCCACGGCGGCGAAGCAGGAGGCCGAGAAGATGGCCGAGGCCCGCGGCGGCAAAAAGAATGCGGAGAAGGAAGAAAAGAGCGAACAGAAGAAGGTTTCTTCCATAGAGACCGAGAAGGTGGCCCTTCAGAAAGAGGCCGCCCAGGAAAAGACGGCGGCTACCGAAGAAAAGAAGAAGGCCTCCGCCCAGAAGGCCACGGACGAGGGGAGCAAGGACGCTGCGGCTGCCAAGGCCAAGGAGGAGGTGAAGTTCCGTCGTCAGGCCGAGCCGGCTCAGAAGAAAAAAGAGGTGGTGAAGGCGGAAGCCAAGGGCAAGGCCAAGGATCAGAAGGCCAAGGCGGGCAAGGAGGCCCCCAAGAAGAAGGAGGCTCCCAAGAAGAAAGAAGCCGCCAAAAAGGTAGAGAAAGGTCCCGCCCACACCGCCAAGGTGGAGGCCGCCGAGAAGAAGGCCCAGGCCAAAGATGCCAAGGCCGAAGCCAAAAAGAGCATCGCCGACGCAGCGGTCGGGGCCGACAAGAAGGAGGGCTTGAACAAGGCCAAAGCCGAGCAGGCCAAGGGTAAAGACAAAGAGGCCGCATCCAAGGAAAAAGAAGCCGCTCAGGCCCAGAAGAAGGTCGCAGACCGTAAGGACGCCAAAAAGCAGGAGCAGCCGGTCAAGGCGCCCGAGCAGGCGGACGAGAAGTCCGCCAAAAAGGGTGCCGAAAAGGAGGCTCCCAAAGATACCAAAGCGCCCGCTCCTGAAAAAGGGGCTGCCAAAGCAGCAGAGAAGGCCCCCGATGCTGGAAAGACTCCTCCCGCCTCCAAGCAGGGTGGCAAAGTAGAGGCGGAGAAGGCGGACAAAGAGCAGAAGGTGGACGCGCGCGCTGGGGAAAAGGTCGCCGCGGAAGAGAAGCTGAAGGTGGCCGAGTCCGAGAAAGAACATGCCGAGGCCAAGGCAGAGAAGGCGGAAGATCCTGCCAAAAAGGCCGCAGAGGCGACCACGGCGGCGGCCAAGGCGCGTGCTTCCGATGCGGTCGCCAAAGAGGTGGCTCAGAAGGACGAGGCGGTAAAGAAAGAGGCGGAGAAGGCGGAAGAGGTGAAGGGGTTGGAGAAGGTGCGAGAGATCTCCCGCGCTTCCGACCTGGACATGGTGGACGGCCAGGAGGTGACCCTGGTGGGCATCTACATGCCCCGCCCCGATAAGAGCGGGCAGAACCTGGGTCATGTCTCGATCATGGTCGGCAATGTCGAGGTGCGCCTGGGGGACAAGACCCGGTCACTTTCCGAGATCCTGAAGCTCTCTGGGGAATCTGTCGCGATCACCGGGAAGTTGGATCTGAAGAAAACGGGTGATAAACCTGCAGAAGGGGCGACCGCGGAAAAGCCTATTCTCAACAGCCACAAAAATCCGTCCCGGCGATAGCACAGGTTGATTGTAGGGCTTCCCGAACGTTACCAGCCTACCCGCCGAATTGGTGAGGGGGCTACGTCCGTGGTCTGGCACGCGATGGATCTGCTGCTGGACACCGAGGTGGCGGTCAAGGTGGTGAAGCCCAACCTGGCCATGCACCGACGCTTCCGCTCGCGTTTTGCGCGGGAAGTGGCACTTTCTACCCAGGTTGTTCATCCCTTTGTGGTGCCTGTCCACGACGCCGGTCTGCTCTCTACCGGCGAGCCCTACGTCGTCCTTGGCTATGCTCTGGGCGGTAGCCTCGCCGATCTTCTCCGCCTTCGACCTCCAGTTGCCGATGTGCTCCGCCTTCTGGGCGAGGTGCTGGAGGCCCTGGCCGCGATTCACTCGCGTGGGCTCTTACATCAGGATCTCAAGCCTGCCAATGTACTTTTGCATCCGGGAACCGACGGACAGGTCCACGCCTGGGTGGCCGACATGGGGGTGGCGGATACGCTGGCCGAGCTGAATCGGGATAGAAAAGGTATTTCTGGTACGCCAGGCTACATGGCGCCGGAGCAATTACGCGCGCGCACCCAGGAGCTGGGACCGTGGACAGATCTCTATGCCGTGGGCCTGATGCTTTTTGAGGTCCTGGCGGGGGAACGGCCACATCCCGGAGAGGGCCGTCAGGAGCTGCTGGATGCACGTCTGCTACCGCCGCCGCCGCTGCCGCTGGGCGGTGACATCGGCCCTGCACTGATCGAGCTGGTGCGGACACTCTTGGATCCCGACCCCCGCCAGCGCTTTGATCGGGCGGCAGACGCCCGGAATGCGCTGCGGGATGCCATGCGGGGGGTCTCCTTTCAGGGGAAGGTCACCGTCGTCAGGCCAGGATCTTCGACCTCAGGAACTACCGGCCCCATCCTGCTTTCCGGCGCTACTCCGCTTTCGGTAAATCCCTCGCCCGAGAGCCCCCCTGTCGGAACGCCGCGCTGGAACCGCGCCGCGCCGGGCCCCATACCGGAAACGGTCCCCGATACCTTTGGCTGGCAGGCTCCAGCACGCTCTTCCCTCGCCCTTTTTTCGCTGCGTGAAGTGCCCCTGGTCGGTCGGACGCGCGAACGTCAGGTGCTCTGGGCGGCGGCGCGAGAGGTGGTCACCCTGTCCCAGCCCCGGGTGGTGTTGGTGGTCGGGGAGCGCGGAAGTGGAAAAACCCGGCTTCTGGAGTCTATTGCGACCTCTCTGGAGGAGGGCGGCTGGATGGAGGCGGTGCGCCTTCGCTACCACAGCCCGGCGGGCATGGAGGACGGCTACCGTGGTGCCGTGCGCGACCTCTTGGTGCCCTGGAACGACACCCGCGACGGAATGGAAGCCAGACTGATCCGTTGGCTTTCACGAGATCGACAGGTAATCCCTGATGAAGTTCTGTCCGAAGCCTCGCTCTTGACTCGCTGGTGCGGCTACCTTCGGGAGGGGGAGGGACCGGTCAGTGATGCCGTCGGTCTGGCCTACCTCTACCGCTACCTCGATGCCCATGCTTGGCGAGGAGGATCCTGCCTGGTTCTCCAGGATGTACACCATGCCACTGCCGATGGAGATGGTCTGGCTATCGCCGAGGCCCTCCTGGATCGAACCGTCGGCGAACGTCCGGTGCTGGTGGTGGCCAGTCTGGATGCGGATGCGCTCGCTAAGGACCCGATGCTGCGGATGAAGGTGGAAGGTCTGCAGGAGCGTGGTGCGATACGAATGGGCCTTCGACGCCTGGATCTCAAGGAAACCCGCATGGTGGTCCAGGAGTCGCTGCAGCTGGATCCGGGCCTCGCCCGTCTGGTTGCGGTGGAGTACGAGGGCAGCCCGCTGGGGGCCGGTCTGTTGCTGCGGGACTGGGCACTTCGTCGTCTGTTGGAGGCGGATGAGCGGGGACATTATCGGCTTCGGGCGGGTGTAAAGCTCACGGAGGCCCTGCCACCCAACTTGGAGATCCTGGCGCGCCGGCGTCTGGAGGCGGCCCTGGCTTCAGTGCCGGACGCGGCAGCCGCGCGGGAGGCGGTTTTTGCCTCGGCTCTGGCCGGTGTGGAGCCGCCGGCCCCGCTGATCCGTGCCGTCAACGAAGCAGGCCTGGATGCGGTGGTGGCTGCCGGATTGGTGGCGGATCGTGGCGGCTATATCATTTTTGAACATGCACGTCTTCGCGATGCCGCGGTGGAGATGGCCCGTCGTACCGGCGAGGAGGTGGCCATTCATCGTAAGCTGGCCACCGCTTGGGAAGGGCTATCCTCCGAAATGGACGTGGATTTTCCGGTAGGCATGCACCGGCTACGCTCTGATCAGCCCGAAGCCGCGCTGGGCCCGCTCTTGGCCTCGGTGCGCCGTATGAACCAGGGTGGTCGTGCCCGCACCGCGATCCGTGCCGCCGCATTGGCGATTGAAGCGGCCGATCGGGTGGGTCAGGCGGGCGGGCGCTTGGAGGCACGTCGTCTGCACGCAGAAGCGTTGGTAGAGGTGGGAGAGCCGGAGCGCGCCCTGCCCCTTGTGGAGTATGCCCTTGCCGAAGTGGAGGGGGACCGCCTGGCGCGGGCACGCCTGCGGGTGCTCTATGCGCGGGCCGCCCGGAAGTTGGGGAGGCTGGAGGATGCCGCCCGGGAGCTGGAGGCGGCCTGGCAGACTTTTCAGGGACTCCGGGACCGTCAGGGCCTGATAGAAGTGGCGGGTCAACGTGCCCGATTGGCACGCCAGGAAGGCCGCCACGACGACGAAGTCAGCCACTGGGGGGAGGTGCTCCGCCTGAACCGTGGGGATCTCACCTTGGAGGCCGAGGCGCGGAATGGCATGGTGCAGGCACTGGTGAAGGCAGGGAAGGGGCAGACCCTGGATGCCCAGCTTCGACGTCTGGAAAGTGTCAGCCGTGTGAGTGCGGATGTGCGACGGATTGCCGAGGCCACCTGGACCACGGCGCTGGTGCTGTTGGGGCGCCGCGAGCTGGACGAGGCCGAGAAATTGTTGATCGCTGCAGGTGCTATTGCGGCGACATTAGGAGCGGATAACCTGAATCTTCGCTGCCGTACGGGTCTGGCGGAAGTAGCCCGCTTCCGGGGCGATAACAAAAAAGCCGAAGAAGTGAATCGTCAGGTGGTGCGTTTTGCCCGCGAGCGCCGCTGGCCGCTGGAGTGTGCGGCGGCGCGGGTGCAGCTGGCGCTGGTGGCCCTGGTGAGCGGGGATCGCCGGGCGGTGGAGGCAGAGGTGGAGGCGGCCGAGCTGGATCTGGCGGGGGCACCACGCCATGCCCTTTGGCTGCATGTGGGCCTTCTTCGTGCCTTGTTGGGTGCGGAAGTGGGCGATGAGCGCACCTGTCGGGCCTGGTGGGCCGTGGCACGCGAGCGGGGGCTGGAGGAGCGGCACATTCCCGACCTGTGGATGCCGATGGAGCGGCTGGGTCAGGCCGCCCAGCGGCAGGGCTGGGAGGACATCGGGCGCCAGGTCTGGACCTGCCTGCAGGGGGGCGCCGCGCAGGCGGTGGTGGACATTGAAGACTGAAGACGGTCCATCCGCCCCCAATTCCGCGTCTCTCCGGGGCTTCGGGCTTGCGTAAGGCCCTCGCCATGGGGTAGAGTGACCGCGACCCTGAGGCACCATGCTGGCGCTGTTTCTTTCCCTGGCCCTTGCTGATACATGGCCCCCGGATTCGGTGATCCCGAAGGCGGCCACGCTGGATGTGACGCCCGAAGGCTTCGCGGCGGTCGCCGACGTGATTCCCGCCCTGGTGCCCACCGCGATCGCCATCCCCGACACCGGCTCCGGTGGCACCGTGCTGGGACTCTGCGACTACGGCTTTACCCTGTCCAACGGCGCTGCCAACATTCAGGTCGTCTCCGCCTCGATTGTGCCGATGAATGGTGTGCTGGACATCACAGCCGAGCTGTTGGTAGGCATCAATGACTCCAGCAACCAGCTAAGTCTGGGCTACGAATACTGCTTCGGTGACGATGCATGTAATGGCTGGATTGATCCCTTCCCGGTGACCATCCACACCACCATGAACCTGGAGGTGACCGGCGCCGACAGCGGCCAGCCCCAGCTGGATGCGACGATCGGAGCGTTGGAATACGAATATGGCCTCTCCGGCGATGACATCCACCTGGACTGCTGGCTCCAGGGGATCGAAGACTTTCTGGATATCATCGGGCTGTCCTTCTACGACCTGATCATCGGGCTGCTTGCGCCGACGCTGGAGAGCACCATCGCCGATCTGGCACCCACGCTGGAAACAACGGTTGAAGAAGCGTTTTCCGCAGCGATCATCCAGCAGGAGCTGGATCTGAACGGCGTGACCGCCACCATCAACCTGTACCCCTCGGATGTGGACATCACGCCCGACGGGATGCGCATCGTGTTGGACGGTGGTGTTTCTGCGGCTCAGGCTTCCTGTATTGCGCCCTATGATCCGGGTGGATCGCTGAAGACCCTCTCCGCCCCGCCCGATCTTTCGGCCAACCCGCCGGGCAGCCATGCCGCTCTGCACCTCTCCGATGACTTCACCAACGAGGCGCTCTACGCCCTCTGGCGTGGGGGGCTGCTCTGCATCGACTCCAACAGCATCGCCCTGCCGATCACCCTGGACACCACCCTGTTGGGCAGCCTGACCGGGAATGTGTTTGCCGAGCTGTTTCCCGTCGCCAAACCTGTCGTTCTGCGGACGGTTCCGGCGGCTCCGCTCTCCGCCGTCTTCGACGGACCCAACGATGTGGACATCGCCGTCAACGACCTGCAGCTGGAGTTCTACGGCGAGCTGGATGGCCGTCTCGCCCGTCTGGTGGACATCTCCCTCACCGGAAATATCGGTGCCAACCTGCTCTTTGACGGTACCACCGGGAACCTGGGTGTAGAGCTGGCCCTGAATGCCGACTCTCTGGCGCCCACGGTGGTCTACAACGAGATGAAGCCGAAAGAAAATGAGACCATCCTCGCTTCCTTCGGTCCTTCCTTCGGAAGTCTGCTCTCCAACCTGATTGGCAGCCTGTTGGGAGACTCCCTGAGCTTTGCGCTGCCCTCCTTCTCCGGCTTCGGCTTGCAGTCCCTGAACTTGGAAGGCAGTCCCGAGTGGCTGGACGGCTATGTGCAGCTGGGTCTGGTCAGCTACGGCGATCCCACCGCGGGCTGTGGCTCCTGCGGGGGAGGCACCGGCGGCGGCTGCGGGGGTGGCTGTACGGTGGGTGGGGTCTTCGTTCCCGGCTGGATGGCCTGGCTGCCGGCGCTGGCCGTGATGGTTCTTCGTCGCCGTCGGGAGTAGGTCGGTCCGCGGATTCGCCTGCGCATCTTCCCCCAAACCCGCACGAAGCGGGCTACAATGGGCGGGAGACGACGAGGTGACGGAATGATGGCACTTGTGTGGCTGCTGGCCTGCCCCCCGGAAAATCCTTCGAAGGAGTCGGTGCCAAAAGAGTCTCCCGATGTGGACTCTCCCGATCCCACCGACGACAGCGACTCTCAGGTGCAGGAGAGCCGGGAGGACAGCCCGGTGGACTCTCCCGAGGACAGCCCGGTGGATTCCCCGGTGGACAGCGACCCGCCGCCGCCGGTACATCCCAAGGTGATCCTGTTTATCGGCGACGGCATGGGCTTCCGGCATGTGGAGGCCGGCTCCATCTACGCCTACGGGGGCGTGGGCCTAAGCAACATGGAGACCATGCCCTACCAGGGCCGGATCACCACCGCTTCTGTATCGGGGGTTACGGATTCGGCGGCGGCCGCCACCACCATGGCCACCGGCCAGAAGACCGTCAACGGCTACCTGGGCATGGATCAGAATGCCCAGCTGGTGCAGAACATCCGCGAGCTGGCCGCCAGTCGGGGCTTTTCGACCGGAATTGTAACCTCAGATACACTTACCGGCGCCACGCCAGCGGCCTTCATGGCCCATGTGGACAGCCGTGGGGAGGCCGAGGAGATCGCCTCGCAGATCGCCCTGGATACGCCGGATGTGATCCTGGGGGGCGGCAAGCCGGTGATGGAGACGGCCCTGGCCGGCTACAATGCGGATTTTCTGTACACCCAGACCGATCTTTTGGCCTGGCAATACGATGGGGATCCCGTCGTTGGCCTGTTTGGAACGGCAACACTGCCCTATGTGGCGGACGGCGCGGTAGATATTCCCAGCCTGGCTGAGATGACCACCCTGGCCATCGATCACCTCTCCAACGATGCCAATGGCTTCTTTCTGATGGTGGAGGGCGCGCGGATCGACCACGCCTCCCACGCCAACGACGGGCTGCGCGTGTATCCGGAGGTCGCCGCCTTTGACGAAGCGATCGGTGTGGCGTTGGCATGGGCCGCAACGCAGGATGATGTCACCATTCTGGTAACGGCTGATCACGAGTGTGGAGGGCTTTCCTACACGGGGAGCACTTCTGTCGATACGACGGATTGGCGCTGGGGACTGCACTCCAATGCCGACGTTCCCGTCTATGGCTACGGGACGCCCGCCGCGGTGGTGGACGGCCAGCGCCTGCCAAACAGCTGGATCTACGCTGTTCTTCGGGCAGCCGTCACCGACTCTGCGGTGCAGGCTCCGGCCCAGCCGCTGATCGTGGATGGCGATACGGCCGATCTGGGGGCACCGATCACCACCCAGCTCTGGGACAGCTCCTATGGCCTGGGCTACAACCAACTGGATGCCATGCGGGTCACCAGCACCTCCGGGGGACTCTGGGTGGGCCTGGACGGCATCTTTGAGGTGAATAACAATGCGGTCCTGCTCCTGGTGGACATGGACTATGGTCTGGGAACCGGCATGGGCGCGGACACCTCCCTGAGCGACACCACGGGCCTGTTGGACAGCACCATCAGCACCGTTTCTGTGGAGGCGGGCCTCTCCGGCCTGGGCTTTGACGTGGTGCTGGGCAGCATCGGGGCTCAGGAGGTTTTCCGGGAGAACCAGGGAACGGACAGCGCCGGGCTGCGGGCTTTGACCGTGGATCCCACCAACTTCGCCTGGATCCCCGCGATCTCCAACTTCGACGATGGAAACCTCTCCAATTACGCACCCGCCACCGGCGGCGCCGCTGCGGACGCAGGCGCCACCGGCACCACCACGGGGGGCTTTGAAATGCAGCTCTCTTGGAGCTACCTGTTCCCCAACGGAATCCCGGCGACCGGAGCCTCCTTTGCGCTGGTAGCGGTGCTGATCAACAACGACGGGACCGACATCTCCAACCAGATCCTCCCGCCCCAGGCCGTGGAGGATGCCGTGGCCGATGGCACCCTGAGCGTAGATTCGGTGGTGGTGGTGGAGGTGGATGCCAGCGGAGCTTTGGTGGCGAACCCGGTGGTCGAGCCCTGATCTACTGAGCGTTGTTCGGCAACGATTTTACCAGCGAAAGTGAAAGAGCCTAGTAAAAAACCAGCCAGGCGGTGGTTTCCTGGCGGGCATCCCCGCCGGGGTAGGGCTCGCCGCCAAAGGTGGCCAGGTACTGGAAGCTGTTGCTGGCGCCCGGCGTCACCTGCGAGGTGATGTCCACCCGCGTGATCGGCACTTCCTTCCCCGGACACCAGCCATTCCGGCCATACCACCAGGTGCCGTACTGGTTGGGCACAGTGCCCACGGCGGCCTGATCCATACAACCGTAGTTGTCGCCGGGCTCGGTGAACTGAACGAGGTTGTCGGTGCCATTCACCAAAAAGTGGTTCTCGATCTCGCAGAATTCGGCGCAGTTGCCGGGGCTGGTCATGCCGTGGCCACTCATCACCAGTGCCAGCTCCACCTTGCGGACATCGGCGGGGATGTCCACGGAGACCGGCGGGTGCTGGCTCTCCCAGTCGGGGCTGAGGTAGCCGCCGGTGTGGAGGATCTGCACCTCTTTGGGGCGATCGACCTCCTGTTTGGAGAGGCGGGCGCTCAGCGTCACCTCGTAGGGCTGAGTGGTGTAGAAGCTGACGTGCTTGGTGCCACCCCCCGCAAAAAGCGGCAGGAGAGGCGAGACATCGTGGACCCAGCGCCCCTCGCGGTGGTAGGTGGTGATCCAGCGGCCGATCTCGGTGGGGCAGTCTGTCGTATTGGCGTCGTCACAGAGGTGCATATAGACCAGATAGTCCCAGGCGGGACAGGTGCCATATTCGCCCTCTCCGTCGCACAACATCTCCAGGTCGAACTCCAAGGTGTCGTAGTCGGCCATGGCCGCGGCGTCGGGGAATTCCAGGGTGGCATAGCCCCGGGCGCCGGCCCAGCCGGAATCCGAGATCACCTCTCCCGAAAATGCAGGGAGGACCAGGGCATCCTGCGCTTCCAGGCGGGCTTCGCGCTGCGCTTCAAAGTTGTAGTAGATGGCCTCGTTGGCGCCCATCCGCAGGTTGTCGTTGAACCACTGGGTTTCGCTGTTGTAGCGCTGCGGATCGGTAAAGGCACCCATGTAGCGGATCTTCTGGAAGCGGTCGATGCCGATGCCCCAGCCCGGGTCGCGCAGAACCGGCCCCAGGTAGCCGCCGATGTCGGCGGGCACCGTGGTCAGGTAGTGGAGACGTTCGCCCCACAAAGCCTGTTCTTCGCCGGAAAGTCGCGGGAAAACATCGTTCTGCATCGACGCCTGGAGGGTGTCGATGGCCTCGGTGCTGCGGCCGGTGGGAACAAAGAAGACGTGGGTGTTGGGCGGCAACAGGGCGAGCAGCGCGCCATTATCGCGCTGGTTCCCCCAGAATTCGGTGCCGGTCTGCGTGTTCTGGCGGGGGGCTTCCGGGATGAACAGGTAGCTGTCGCAGCCGGTCCAGTGTTCCTTGAAATTCCAGCTTCCGGCGGTGGTTTCGACGGTGAAGTCCGCAGCCACGGCGCGCAGGCTGGAGGACTCAACGGCCTCTTCAAAGGCGCGGGCGGGGACACCGTCGTCGCAGAACACCTCCGGGGTCCCACTGTCCACGGGGCTGTCTTCCGCCGGCTTTTTGACCTTGTCGTCGGGGGTGGTGCAGGCGAGGATCAGCGGGATCAACATGGGGCGCTCCAGCGCCGCACCCTACCACAAGATCGACGGGACTGCCCGGTGTAGAAGGTGGCGAGGCGCACACAAAAGGCGCTCGGGACTCTGGCCCGCGCGCCTTGCTGGATCGGGACGATCCCTTCCTCGGATTACCCTATCGTTCCGATATATATCGAAACGATAGATGTGTCTTAAGGAGTGGAGAGAACGTAGGCTTTTCCGCTTCCGCTCAGGCTGTTGTAGTCATAGCCGGGGGCGGCCACCACGATGTCGCTGGTGCCGTCGCGGTCCAGATCCCGCACTCCACCCAGGTTCAAGCCGAACAAATCACCGCTGGTTTCGCCTACCCAGGAGTAGAGCTGCCCACTTCCGGGTAGGCTCTGGCTGGCCAATCCGCCGCCTTCCACCAGGTAGACCTTGCCCGCTCCGGAGTCCGGTGCGCCCAGCAGCAGCTCGCCGACGCCGTCGCCGTCCAGATCGCCGGGGCTGGACACCGCTGCACCCAAGCCACCGTCGCCGGTGATCAGCACGTCCACGGTGGTCGGCGTGTAGGCGCCGCTCCAGCTTCCACCGTACTGCACCAGCACCGCGCCGCCGTTGGTGCTGCCGTAGCTGCGGGCACCCAGGATCAGGTCGTCGATGGAGTCACCGTCGATGTCGGCGGCGGCAAGGCTCTGGTTGTAGCCTCCCAATTCGTCGTTGGCGGCGGCACCGGTGAAGCTGGCCACGTCCATGCTGGTGACACTGTCGAAGTAGCTGCCCAGCATGTCTCCACCGTCCACCATCCAGCAGGTGCCGGCGTTGGTCGAGGCATAGGGCGAACACATCACCGCGTCGGAGCTGCCGTCGCCGTTGAAGTCACCCGCCACCACGGCGGCCCCGAAGAAGTCGTCGTCCCAAGAGGAGATGGAGTCGATGCCGCCATTGTCGGTCTGAATGCCGCTTGCATTGCCGAGAATCACACCATCGAAGTCACCATCGGTGACGTTGTCGTTGTTGTTCCACCAGCTGCTGCCGCCGTCAAAGACGTAGACCGCCCCCAGGTTCTGGTAGCCGCCAAAGTACCAGTAGCCCGGTGCTCCGACGATCAGGTCGTCGGCGCCGTCGCCATCGAAGTCGCCCAGCGCAGCGGAAGTACCAAAGTAGGTATAGCTGTTTTCACTGTAGAGGCGACCTTCGCGGGCGCTGTCCACCGAGGTGGTGCCGGAGTAGGCGGTGCCACCGGAAGTGTACAGGTCGAAAATGTAGACGGCGCCGCTATCGGTCCGACCGTTCATGTCGATGGTAGAGGAGCTGCCCAGCATCTCCTGGCGTCCGTCGCCGTCGGCATCGCCCAGGGGCAGGGCCACCCGACCGAAGCCGTCGCCGGAGTTTGCGCCGCCGATCAGGACGTAGCCCCCGGTGGAGAAGCTGACGTTGCTCCCACGGGTTCCATAGTCATGGAAGGCGATGGCGCCAGCGTTGGTGCTGCGGGTGTCGTCGGTGTTGGAGGCCAGGACCAGCTCGGTATCGCCGTCGCCGTTCATGTCGGCATTGGTGATCGCGCCGGTGGCACCGATAGCGTGGCTGGCGCTGCTGCCCACCACCGTCCAGGTGGAGCTGCTGGCGGGCAGGGGTGCGTCTACGCCGTCGCAGTCCTGGTCGATGCCGTCGCCACCGATGTCGGTTGCTCCTGGGTGAACAGCCGCGTTGCTATCGTCACAGTCGCCGCCGGTTGCGATGGTTCCTGCCGGTGCCGTACAGCTTAGCGTTGCGCTGGCGTCGTTGCCATAGAGGTCGCCATCGGCGTCGGTGTACCAGGTGCTGCGATCGACGGCGTCGGTGTCGGTGGTGCCGTCGCAGTTGTTGTCCAGGCCGTCGCAGATTTCGGTTGCGCCGGGTTTGATGGCGGCGTTCTGGTCGTTGCAGTCGGTGGGGAAGGGGGATCCGTCGCCGTCCTGGTCGTTGTCGTTGCCATCACAGTTCTGGTCGATACCGTCGTACCAGACTTCTGTAGCACCGGGGTAGACGGTGGCATCGCTGTCGTTGCAGTCGCCAGTGGTGGTCACGTAGCCGGTGGGTGCGGTGCAGGAGACAAGAGTGGTGCTTCCGCCCCAGGTGTCGCCATCGGCATCCTGGTAGTAGAGGGTGCCGTCGGTGGCGTTGTCGTCGATGCTGCCGTCGCAGTCGTTGTCCAGCCCGTCGCAAACTTCGGCGGCGCCGGGGTTGATCTCGGCGTGGATATCGTCGCAGTCGCCACCCCAGGCCACGGTGCCCGCGGGCTGGGTGCAGGCGTAGACAACGCTGCTGTCCAGCCCGTAGAGGTCGCCGTCTCCGTCGGTGTACCAGGGGTCGGCGTCGATGGCATTGTCGTCGGCGGTGCCGTCGCAGTCCTGGTCGATGCCGTCGCAGACTTCAAGGATACCGGGGTTGATGTTGGCATAGAGGTCGTTGCAGTCTACGGAGATGCCGTAGCCGTCGCCGTCCTGATCGTCGTCATTGCCATCACAATTCTGGTCGATGCCGTCGTACCAGACCTCCACCGCGGCGGGGTTGACGGTGGCGTCCAGATCGTTGCAGTCCGTCGCGATGCCGTAGCCATCCTGATCCACGTCGTCGTCGCGGCCATCGCAGTTTTCGTCGATGCCGTTGTACCAGACCTCGGTGGCGCCGGGGTTGACGGTGGCGTCGGTGTCGTTGCAGTCGGTGCTGATGCCGTAGCCGTCCTGGTCCTGGTCGTCGTCTATGCCGTCGCAGTTTTCGTCGGTGCCGTTGTACCAGATCTCGGTGGCACCGGGG
>CAITDR010000321.1 GCA_903891165.1 uncultured Pseudomonadota bacterium | reverse complement strand
GGCAGATCACCTCCGGATCTCCCACCGTGGCCGACAGGCCAATCCGCTGCAGGTCATACCCCGAAAACCCCACCAGCCGTTCCAACAATGCCATCAGGTGGGCACCCCGATCCGTAGCCGCGAAGGCATGCACCTCGTCCACCACCACCGCCCGGATTCCCCCCAGCAACCGCTCGCCAGGCACCCGCCGGCTCATCAACATCGCCTCCAACGATTCCGGCGTGATCGACAATACATCCGCTGGATCCTTTTTGAAGCGGGCACGCGCCGAATCTCCCACGTCGCCATGCCATTTGAAGGTACGCCGCCCGATCAGGCCCGTGAGTCGTTCCAGGCGTGCGTCCTGGTTATTCAGCAGCGCTCGAATAGGCGCGATGTAGAGCACGGAGGGCGCGCCCCATCCCTGCTGGTCCATTTTCGAAAGCAGGGGGAAGAAGGCGGCTTCGGTCTTTCCGCCTGCAGTCGGCGCCAGCACCACACAGTTGGCGCCGTCCAGGATCGCCGCGGTTGCCTGTTCCTGAACCGGTCGAAGCCCCGCCCACCCCAGGCTGTTGACGATCTGATATTGTAATGCTGGACTCAATCTCTCAAACAACTACAACTCCAAGTGGATGTCGTCTGGTGACGGTTCAGCCCGGATTACGGCACGTTCTTCGATGGAGAGTTCCTCTTCTCGCACAGTGGGGGCGACCGAGGCCGGGTCAAAGTCCTCATACAAATCCACCTTGTCGAGTACGCCGGTCACCAGTTTTCGGAGGAAGATTCTAGGAGCGATACCGGTTTTTCCACCGAGCTGTCCGGTGATGGCCTGGGCGAGGCGCACGATGGTCTGGTCATGCACCTTCGCGCGCATCCGCTCAGGGTGTTGCGTCGGGTACAGATCCCGCACTCGTTTCCCAACCTCAATCAACCGGCTCATATCGAAGGGCATCAGCCGGACCTGCACATCCCGCGCGTTGTCAAACCGCGGATCCTCGTCAAAATCCACATGCAGCCGTTGCGCCAGCGGCGGCAGACGTTTTACCCCGTGGGGACCATCAAAAAAGGCCGGGGTTCCGGTGATCAGCACATACAGTCCCGGAAACCGACCCCCGTACAGGTCGTCGATCAGTTGCCGAAGTGCGTTCAGGCTTTTTTCACGACTGTCGGCCCGTACCCGCTGAATGGTTTCCACCTCGTCTAGCACGAGCAACAACCCAGAGCGCCCGGTCTGCTTCAGGACCGTCAGCAGCCCGCGCAGGAATGCCAGTGCGCCGGTATGGTCGATGTCTCCCTTGAGCCCCGCCTTTCGCTTGATGTCCCCTCCCACATTCGGTTGCCCCATCAACCAGGCCATCAGCCCTTCTTCCAGCCCCTTGTCTTCGTGCACCTGCGCCGCATGACAGGCTCGAAGCGCCGCTGCAAATTGGGGTTGAATCGCGCTCACCTCCGCCAGCCTTCCTTCCAGCAACTCCCCGACTGCGGCCTCCACCGACTTCCCATCCGCCGGATCGATGCCCCGGGCAATCACCTCCTCCTCCAACGAAAACAACCAGGAGGAAAGCACGGAACGGAAGGCGCCCACGTCCCATTCCCGCGTTCGCAGACCCTCCATGGCCCGTCGGTACACCGTTTCCAGATGATGCAGCGGCGTGT
>CAITDR010000320.1 GCA_903891165.1 uncultured Pseudomonadota bacterium | reverse complement strand
CCCCCTCAACATTCTTAGCCCGAGCCCCCTTCCCCTTCCCCTCCGACCACCCCCGCTCCGGAAAAACAATAAACGACGACCTCCGCACCAGCGCCCTACACCCCTCAGATCCCTCCGAAAAAGGGTGGGTCCAGGGAGGGGTTCTGAAACGACCCACCCCGACTCTACAAAAACCACCACAGTGGTTCCGTCGTTTCACAACCCCTGCCCTGGCCGGGGTTGTTAGGGGCCTGGAAGGTCCCTAACTCGGGAGAGTCTAAGGGAGGGCAGAAGGCCCTCCCTTGGGCGGCGCGGAGCCTCTCCGCCCACCCTCCCCCAGCCTCGGCTACTACCGTATGGCTGGCGGAGCCACCGCCCACCCGAAAGGCACACCGCACAAAAAACCGCAGCCCCGGCTGCAACCGTACTGCTGGCGGCGGCACGTAGCCAATCGCGCGCAAAAAAACTCAACGGACAAGAATGTCCATTGACTGCCCCCAAGAGGAGCTAAGATCCCAGCTCCGCCAAAGCGGAAGTGCAACCCAAAGGAGTGACCAGATGAGCCTGTACCAAGACCTCGGTGGAGCGCCCGCAGTAGACGCGGCCGTCGAAATTTTCTACCGGAAGGTGTTGAGCGACGACCGGATCGCACACTTCTTTGATACGGTAGACATGGAGCGCCAGGCTGCAAAGCAGAAAGCATTTCTGACCATGGTTTTTGGGGGCCCAAACAACTACACCGGTCGCGATATGGCGACCGCACATGCGTCGCTGGTTGCACGGGGGCTGAACGATAGCCACTTCGATGCGGTGGTCGAAAATCTGTCGGCAACGCTGAGCGAGCTGGGCGTTCCCAACGAGAAGATCGGCGAGGTGGCCGCGATCGCTGCGTCGGTACGCGACCCCATTCTCGGGCGCGGCTGAGACGGTGGCCCGGGTCCGTTGTCAAGGGCTGGACCTGGAGCTGGCGCCGGGCGAGACCGTCCTGGAGGGCCTCCAGCGCGGAGGGCTGCGGGTACCTTCCTCCTGCCGGGTGGGGGCCTGTCAGACCTGTGTGATGCAGGCGCGCTCAGGTTCGCCAGGGGCCGCCGCACAGCTGGGCCTGCGCGCGACTCAAAAGGAAGAAGGCTGGTTTTTGGCCTGCCAGTGCCGTCCCGAGGAGGACCTGGAGATCGGGGAGCGCACCGCGCCGACGGTCGCGGCCCGAATTGTGGAGGTACATCCTCTGGGGATGGCACTGGTGCGGGTGCGCCTTCGCACCGAGGAGACGCTCAGCTACCGGCCGGGACAGTTTGTTCACCTTGAGCGATCCGATGGCCTGATCCGTGCCTATTCCCTGGCAAATCTTCCGGGTGAGGACCTGGAGCTTCATGTCCGGGTTCATCCGCAGGGCCATATGAGCCGCTGGTTGGCGATGGTGTCGCCGGGGGAAAACGTCCGTTTGCGGGGGCCTTCGGGAGAGTGCTTTTATAGGCCGGATCGTCCCGAAGCGCCGATGTTGTTGGTGGGAACGGGGACGGGCCTCGCACCACTCTGGGCGATCCTCCGGGATGCCTTGAGCCAGGGACACCGGGGGCCGATCACCCTGGTGCATGGGGCGCGGGATGTGGCCGGCTTGTACTATGTGACGGAGCTACAAGCGCTTTCTCGAACATATACACAGTTGCGCTACGTCCGTTGTGTCCTGGAGGGGGAGGCCGAGGAGGGCCTGGAAGTGGGCGACATGACGACGGTGGTGCCTCGCCTCGCTGGGAAGCTCACCGGGACGCGGGTCTACCTCTGCGGGGACCCTGAGCGGGTGGTTGCCCTGAAAAAACGCTGCTTTTTGGCGGGTGCCAGCATGAAGGACATCTACGCCGACCCCTTTGTGCTTGCGACGCCACCGGTTTCGATCTGAGGGCGCTTCAGCGGATGTAGATGGCCTGCGCACCCCCCACCGTGCCATAATAGTAGGGATCGTAGCCGTAATTTCCGTAGAGGAAGTAGGATCCGTCACCCCCGCACAAGGTCAGCCCGGCGTTGGCGCTGGGGGCTTCGGAAAAATCCCAGCCTGATCCAAGTGATCCATGGCCTTTGCAGTCCAGGGGCGCCTGGGCGGGGTTGTTCACCGCGCCGATGCCCGCGTCGGTGTAGCTTGCGTCGCCACCGCACCAGTAGTAGCCCGCCTCCCCATGCAGGTAGTAGCCGTCTTCCCCAAAGGAGATCCTCAGCGATCGCCGGGGAATGTTGCGCGAGGAGTAGCTCTCGCTGCCACGCGCCGCACTCACCAACCGCAGCTCCGTGTAGTCACTGTTATTCAGGTCCAACCAGGAAAGAATAGGGGTGGAGGAGGAGGAGGCCTCTGCAGGCGACAAAGATAGCCCGGCCGGATCCTGCTCCCCCCGTCCAAAGTCGCCCTGGCTGCCGGTCGAAGAACTGTTGCGGAGAAAAGCGAGGGTCCATCCGCCCCCGTCGGTCTGCATGTCGCACCAGACCTGCTGCACGGATCCCGAGGTCAGGCTGAGCCACCAGGCTCCGTCCGTGGCCGTCGGAAAGGCCGCCAGCAACTCCGCGCAGGAAGCAGCGGGGCAGGCCGCACCGGAGCCGATGCTGGAGGCACCGAAGCCGTCACAATTCCGATCGACGCCGTCGCAAGCCTCTGGTGCTCCAGGGTAGACGGAGGCATCACCATCGTCACAGTCCCCCTGGGTGGCCGCAGTTCCGTAGCCTGCACTACAAAATAAAAGAACCTCGCTTCCTCCAAAACCATCTCCATCCACATCTGCCCAGAAGGGCAGGGGATCCACGACATCATCGTCGTTGTCGTCGATCTGGTCGTCACAGTCGTCGTCAATGCCATTGCACACTTCGGGCGCGCCGGGCGCTATGCGGGGATCCGAGTCATCACAGTCGCCCTCCCGCTCGGTAGTGGTCGGGCCGCAGGGCTTCGGCTGCTCGCGATTGCCAAAACCATCGAGGTCCTCGTCGGCAAAACAATCCGTTGTCTGAGCGCTGTCCTCCTCCTCCCCCACGCTCTCCTTCTGAGGATCCTCCGGATCCGCCGATGGTCCGGTGCAGGCCCACAACAAAAATATCATGGGCGCCTCCGCCGGAAGATCAGGGGGAGTCCGAGGGCCCAGCCCATCCACGATTCCCCCCCTCCACAGCCACAGGACGCTGCTTCCTCCACGGTTTTTTCGCCGCTCTCTTCCACGGCTTCGCTATCCCTGTAGGTGCCCGTGTCCACCTCTACCACCTCTCCGGGCTCCCCCCGCAACCTGCTTAGATCCTGCCCCTCATTCGGCAGTCCAAAGCTGCTGTTTTTGTTGGGGGAGTAAGCGTCCGTGTTGGCACGTGTGGCCGCGGTTGGAACGATAGAAAGGGCGCCTACCTCCTTGGAAGAGAGACCTCGACGTGGTGAAATCCCTTCGCCCACCGGTCCCAGCCGCAGAAAACCGTCGGCATCAAAGATCTGTAGCTGCCAGCCCGACGCACCCACCGAAAATGGGGAGGCACTCACGACGCTGCCCGATCCCTCCGTCCCGGCCCGCAGGTGAAAACGCCAGTCTCCTCCAGCCGGATCGTAGCTGCTGTCTTCCGGCAAGTCCTCGGCGATGGTCAGGATGCTTCCGGCCTTCAGCCTGCTCAACAGCGGATCCTCCGAAAAGACCAGCTCTCCCGCCGGTCCGTTGAGATCCTCCATCACCAGACGCCAGCCGCGCAGGTCCATATCCTCCGTCACCAGCAGCTCCAGCCAGTCGCCGCCATTACCCTGCACACGCCCCAGCGAAAGATCCCGACCATCGCCCGCTTCTCCGCCCAGCCAGTCCTCCGGATCTACCACATTCCACTCGTTGAGCCACAGCGGCGATGCCTCGTCCACGGTGTAGCGACGCTCCAACAGCGGCCCCCATAGCTCCCCATTTTTTAATCTTGCTTTCACAATCATCGAGTGTTGCGCCGTCAAGACCTGGGGGCTCCCCGGACCCTGTGCCTCCGTCGCAAGAGTACCGCCATCTTCCCGCGGATCCCCGCCATCCATCCGTACGTAAAGGTTTCCTGGGAAACCATCGGGAGCGGATACCGTGATCGTCGCTCCGGCAGCGACCGCTCCGGCCTCCACGTCCACCCAAGGCGCCTCCACCGGATACCAGCCCGCCGCCCGGAATTGCTGCCAGAGGGCATCCGTCCGAAAAGGAAACCACTCGTAGAGCAGATAGTCCCGCTCAGTGACCCACTCTTCGTCACGATCCCACCATCCGTAGCCCCATCGCGCAGACTCTGCCGCGATGCCCGCATAGGCCGAATCGGCGAGGCGTTGGTAGCGGGCGGCGGCCTGTTCGGCGGAGAGCGGCCCGCTCAGGTTCCGGTAGATGGCATCGGCCAGGGCAACATTGAAGTCAGGATCTCCCTCGGCTTTCAGCCCCAGGAAGATGTCTGAGGGGCCACCCAAGCTCAGAATGTTGACATCCCAATTGTAGGTCAGGCAGATGTCCGAGTCCGAGGAGTGGAAGCGGAAGCCGCCGGCGTCCTTGCGGGCGGGACCGGCCGCTTGCCAATTGTGCCAGGAATACCAATCCCAGGCGTTGCCTGCGTAGTAGTTCAGGACCATGTAGTCCAGGTAGTCGTCAACATCCAGGTAGCGCCGCGCCTCCTGAAAATTGCCGGAGGCCGCCACCAGGGCCGCCCAGGTTGCCCCACTTCCGTCGTAGGCACTTCCGGCATTGATCGCCTCATAGTCGTCCTCCGATCCACCCAGATACTCGGACATTGTCGCGGCGTTGAAGCGCTCCCGTACGTGGTACAGACCGTGGTAGACGCCGTTTCGATACACATTGGCAAAGCGACCATGGGGCGCCAACTGCCCCTGATCCAGCTGGCTTTCGTCCATCCACAGGTTGCGAAGGTGCTGCCCCCGGGCCCCCTGGTAGAAGACCGTGTCGTGGTTGCCGCCACGCAGGGAGAGCACGTCAAAGCGATCCACCGCCGGGATACCGGTGGCGTCGGGACCGTAGATGTCCGCCTCCAGATGGCCGGGACCATACTCATCCCGAAACACAATCCGAAAGCTGGTTTTTTCGTAGGCCCAGCTTGTGCCACCGGACACATAGGCGCCTGCCCCCAGCTGCAGTTGGTCCCCGTCGGGATCGATCCACTCCAGGGAGATCGGTACCTCGTTCAAGGGGATCCCTTCGGGATTCACCAGGGAGATGGTGGGGAGTTTACGAAGCGCATCTTCAATGGAGGCGGTGTAGGCGGGGTTCTGCACCACATTGGGGTCCATCACCGACGAAGTCATTACATCCGCAACAAAAATGTAGCTGTGTGCGGTCTCCTCCCGACTGCCGTCTCCGGCCACCTCAGATAGCCGAAGGACGGTGGTGGTGCGGATGGGGATGGGACCGCTCACGGGGATGGTCGGGCTGCTCAAGTCGGTACTGTAAAAAAGGTTCCCACCATCGCCGGTGACTTGCACCTCGAAGGGCAGATCGTACAGTCCACGTGGTTGGTCGGCGACCGGCGCCGCCAAAGCATAAGAGAGCCAGAACATGGGGCGATTGTAACATCCCGCGCTATATTCTCCGCATGTGGATTCTGCTCTCCTGCTCTCCCGCTACCCTGACCCTGGGCGCCGACAGCACCTCCCTCCCGACGATTCAGGAGTCGGAGCCCATCCTGGAGAGCCTTCCCATCGACAGTATCGGCCCGGCCGACACCAACCCCGAAGACTCAGAGCCTCCCGACGGTCCCGATGAGCTGCTCTACGAGCCGGAGCGGGTTTTACAGTTGAGTATTACCCTCACCTCTGCCAACTACAATGCCCTGCGTCGGGATGGCCACAGCTTTGTGGATGCGGAATTGAGCTACGGCACCTGGACCGGACCGGTGCAGATCCACATCAAGGGATCTTCCACCTGGCAGGAGATCGACGCCAAACCGTCGCTGGTGGTGGATGTGGACAACCTTACGCCCGGCTTCGAGTTTATGGGGGAAGAGAAGTTCTACCTGCATAATCAGTGCTATGACCCCAGCATGTATTCGGAGCGGCTCTCCTACAGCTTCTACCGGGAGCAGGGCTATCCGGCGTCGCGGCTCAATTTTGCGCGCCTGACCCTGAATGGGGAGGACTACGGCTTCTACTCCATCGTCGAGCCCCATGAGGATGATTTTTTACAGCTCTGGTTTGATGATCCGGATGGGAACCTGTACGAAAATGCGGAGGCCTATTGTGATGTCTGGGATCTCCGCTGTATGGAGGTGGAGGAAAACGACGAGGGCCATGACGACGCCATCCGGGCGCTCGGGGTGGCGGCGCAGAGTGGCGATTTTGGCGAGGTCCTGCCCCTGGTGAACTACAGCCGCTTCATTGATCATATGGCCTTGGAAGCGAGTATTTCCCATTGGGATAGCTACAGCTACGATCTGTCCAACTATCAGCTCTACCACGAGCCCACGACCGACCAGTGGACCCTCCTCACCCAGTCGATGGACCTGGATTTTGGCTGGCGACCCTGGAGTTTTCCCACCTGCGGGCGCTACGCCATGGATCCTGGCACCTACACCATGGGGGCGCTGGCCTCGCTCTGTGCCGAAGACCCAGGCTGCCACGCCGATTTTGTGGCCGCGGTGGAGCGTTTCGCCGATGCCCTGGAGAGCTGGGATGGTGGCAGCCGCGTGCGGGAGCTGGATGCGCTCTATGGCGCAGAGGTGCGCAGTGATCCGCGTCGTTACTACGGAAACTCGGACTATAGTGCGCACATCTCCTGTCTTCAGGACTTTTTTGAAAGCCGCCCGACCCAGCTCCGCGAATGGGCGGCCACGGCGCGCTGAGCGGCTCCCTTCTCCCCCTTTTTCCGGTTAAGTGTCTTTCATGAGCCTGCCTTTTGCTGCCCGCCGTGCCGCCCTCTCCCGCCTGACCGGCGCACCGGTGTTGTTGGTCAATAACGGCGAACGATCACGAAACCTGCCGATGAATCGGCTTCCTTTTCGTTCCGACTCCAGCTTTCTCTACTTCACCGGCTGCACACAGCCCTGTGCGGCGGCCATCATCGAAGAGGGAGCTTGTACCTTATTTCTGGAGGCCCCGGCCCCGGACGATGCCCTCTGGCACGGCAGCCAGCCCAGCCTCGCCGAGCAGGCGGCGGCGGTGGGCGCTGAGCGGGTGGCTTCTCTGGAGGATCTGGAGGCTGCATGCAAAAAACATGCCAACCTCCTGTCCCTGTCGGTGCCCGACCCCGAGATGACCGCCCTGGCCAGCCGTCTGAGCGGGCAGGCCCTGGCCTATCCCGGAAAGAACCCGGACAAGCTGGTGGATGCGATCATCCAGCTGCGGCGCCGTCGGGATGACTGGGATGTTGCCGAGCAGCGCAAGGCGGCCGTGGTGACGACGAAGGCGCACCTCGCCGCCATGCGTGCCACCCGGGTGGGGGGGCATGAACGTCAGCTTGCGGCCTTGTTTGACGGGGTGATCGCTGCCGAGGGCGCCACCTGCGGCTACCAGAGCATCGTGACCGTACGTGGCGAAGTCCTGCACAACCACCACTATATACATCCGCTTCAAGCTGGAGATCTTCTGTTGCTCGATGGAGGGGCTGAGGTCGCGAGTGGCTACAGCTCGGATGTGACCCGGACCTGGCCGGTCAACGGGCGCTTTGACCTTCGGCAGCGGGCGATGTATGCACTCTGCCTGGAGGCCCAGAAGTGGGGGATTGAGCAGGTACGACCTGGCACTCGCTACCGTGATATTCACTTCGGCTGTATGAAAATCATCGCCAGTGGCCTGCGTTCGGAGGGCTTGCTGCGCTGTGATGCGGAGGAGGCGGTGGAGACCGGCGCGGTAGGCCTGTTTTTCCCACACGGGGTGGGACACCTGCTCGGCCTGGACGTACATGACCTTGAAAATTTCGGCGATCGTCCTGCCTATGCACCGGGTCGGAAGCGGCCCACTCAGTTTGGCGCCCGCTACCTGCGGATGGATCTGGACCTGGAGCCGGGCATTGTGCTGACCATCGAGCCCGGCATCTACTTTGTCCCGGCGATCCTGCATGATCCGACCCTTCGTGCCGAACACCTGGAGCGGGTGGATTTCGAAAAAGCGGAATCCTTCCTGGGTTTTGGCGGCATCCGCATTGAGGATGACGTCCTGGTGACCGAGGCTGCACCAGAGGTGTTGACGGCCGCCATTCCCAAGGAGATCGACGCCCTGGAAGCGGTGATTGGCGCTGGGCTTTCGGCAGAGGAGAGGTTTTTCGCATGATCATGCTCCTGGGCTTGGCACAGGCGATGAGCCTGGAGCAGGTGGTGGCGCGGGCGGCCGAGGTCAACCCCTTTGGGGTGGTGGCCGAGCTGCAGCGGAAGGTCGGCAGTCTGGAGGCCGCCGAGGGCTGGACGGCGTTGGGGCCGACGGCGCAATTGGGCTATCAGCGGCGTCTGACAGCAGGAGTCTGGAGTGGCGGTGCCTCCTGGTCGCTGAGTCTTGGTGCCTTGGATCCGGGGGCATGGGCAAACGCAGGCCAGCAGCGGGCGCAGGCAAAAGAGGCGGGAGTCATCGCAGACGCCACGGTATTGGATGCCCAATATGCGGCTGCTTATCTATACTATGACTTGTTGGCTGCTCAGGCTGCGTCAGAGGCCACTGAGCAGTCGTATAAAGCCGCACAGGCGACGCTGGATGCCTCCAAAGCGCGGGTGCAGGCGGGCCTGGAGAGCGAACTGTCCGGGCGCTCCGCCGAAGTGGAGCTGCTTCGGGCCGCTGCCGATCGGGAAAAGGCCGGAGCAACCCAGCGGATTGCCAAGGCGCGCCTGGAGCGGGCACTGGAGCAGACGGTGGATGGGGTGCAGGCTCCCGGTCCCCTGGAGCTGCCCGCCGAGATGGATCCACTCTGGTTGAAGGTGGCCGCTGCCAGTCGGGAAAGTGCACGTTGGGCACATATCGAGGGTATTGCCGACCTTTTTCCGGCGGGCAACCTGAGTGTGGGGCAACCTGCGGGCTCCCCCAATTTGACCCTGAGTGTGGGCGTCACCTGGACTTTTGATGGGATTGCCGGTCCCTTTTTGCGGGAGAGAGGCTTGGCGCTGGAGAGTCGTATAGCGCAGGTGCAGTACGAGGCGCTGCGGCGGGACCTGGACCTGGGACTGGTGGAGGCCAAGGAGCAGGCCCGCGCTGCGCGTGCGGTGGCCGAGGCGGCCCGCGCCCGTGAGGAGCTGGCCACGGCCACGCTGGAGGTGGGTCAGGCGCGGCTTACGGCGGGGCTGGCCAGTGTTTTGGAGGTGCTGCGCCTCCAGGACGACGTGGTGGAGGCCCGTGCCGACCGCATTGATGCGGAGCGTGGCGAGGCCTATGCCTTGTTGTCGGCGCGTCAGGTGGCGGGCGTCGGCTGGGGGAACTGAAGGAGGGGGGCGACGGTCGGGCATCCCCCGTCAAATCTTCCGGTAGATCACCGTATCCCGCAAACACCGAGGATCCACCTCGGGATAGTCCAGCGTATAGTGCAGCCCTCGGCTCTCCCGCCGTCGTAAGGCACTCTCGATCACAAGATCGGCCACCGTCGCAAGGTTACGCAGCTCGACCAGCGGTGCAGTCAGCTTAAAATCCCAGTAGTACTGATAGATCTCCTGCTGTACCAGCTCGATACGGCGGCGGGCACGCAGCAGCCGCCGGTTGGTGCGCACAATGCCGACGTAGTTCCACATAAAGCGCCGGATCTCGTCCCAGACCTGGTTGATCACCACCTGCTCGTCGCTGTCTTTCGCCGCGCCGGGATCCCAGTCGGGTAGCGCCGGATCCCAGCTCAGATGTGGCAGTCGCCGTTGCGCCTCCCGAACCGCATGATCGGCAAAAACCAGGGCTTCCAGAAGGGAATTGGAAGCCAGTCGGTTCGCCCCATGTAGCCCCGTTGCCGCACACTCGCCCACCGCAAACAGGTTCCGGATGCTGCTCTCCCCCTCCAGGTCCGTTTGTACACCTCCACAAAAATAATGAGCCGCGGGTACCACCGGGATGGGCTGGCTGTCCATCGAGATACCTAACTCTGCACAACGCCGGAAGATATTGGGGAACTTGTGCTGCAGCTCCTCTTTGGAAAGGTGCGTCATGTCCAAAAAGGCGCAGTCGTCGCCATGCCGCTTCAGCTCGGCATCGATGGCCCGCGCCACGATGTCGCGCGGGGCCAGCTCGGCCCGCGCGTCGTAGCGCGGCATAAAACGTTCGCCGTTGGCGCGCACCAGCTTGCCTCCCTCTCCCCGCAACGCCTCCGAGATCAAAAAGCTCTTGGCGTGGGGATGAAACAGACAGGTCGGATGAAACTGGACAAACTCCATATTCGCCATCCGTGCCCCTGCCCGGAAGGCCATCGCCATACCATCCCCGCTCGCGATGTCGGGATTGGTCGTATACAGGTAGACTTTTCCCGCCCCGCCCGTACAGAGTGCCACCACTTTGGCGCCCACCGTGTACACATCCCCCGTCGGCACATCCAGCACGTAGGCCCCGAGCACCCGGTCGGGATCCTCAGGCATCGAACCCCGGCTACGTGAAAGCGAATTGACCGTGATCAGGTCCACAGCAAGTTGTTGTTCCCGCAGCTCGATATTCGGGTGTTTTCGCACGGTATCCAGCAGTGCCCGAACGATCTCCGCTCCGGTCAGATCGGCGGCATGGAGGATACGACGGTGCGAGTGCCCCCCTTCGCGGTGCAGATCGTACTCTTGCGGATTGTTGTCCATCCGAGAAAACTCAACCCCAAGGTCGATCAACTCCTGGACCCGCACGGGCGCCTCGCGTACCGTCTGCTCCACCACATCCCGACGACAGAGCCCGGCCCCGGCTACCAGCGTGTCCTGGACATGGGCCTCCATGTCGTCGTCCGCGCTCCACACCGCCGCGATCCCCCCCTGCGCCCAGGCGGTGTTGCTCTCCCCACCCGTGGTCTTGCAGATTAGCAAGACTCTACCGGAAGATGCTGCCTTTAAAGCGAACATCAGTCCCGCAACACCGGCCCCCAGCACCAAAAATTCCACACAATTCCGAGCGTCCATGCCCTCCCGTTATTCTGCAGAGGCGTTGGGGACCAGTTATAGGCCCGCCCCAATCTTGGAGTGAACCGTGCTGAGCCTGCTACTTGTTCTCGCCTGCGAGACCGAAAAACCCGCGCCCAAGCCTGTAGAAGCCCCAAAGCCGGTGGCGGCCCCCGTCGTAACGATCGCCAAGGAAAAACTGAGCCTCTTCGGCGCACTGCCCGCGGACATGAAGGCCGACAAGTATGCCTCCACCCCTGAGCTTGTGGCCCTGGGTCGGGTCCTCTACTACGAGAATCGCCTCTCCAAGAACCAGGATATCTCCTGCAATTCCTGCCATCAACTGGATGCCTACGGCCAGGATGGCCAGCCCACCTCTCCGGGCCACAAAGGCCAGCGTGGCGGCCGCAATTCGCCGACCTCCTACAACGCCGCCGGCCACTTCGTCCAGTTCTGGGACGGGCGTGCGGCCGATGTGGAGGCCCAGGCCAAGGGGCCGGTACTCAACCCGATCGAGATGGCCATGCCCGGGGAGAAACAGGTGGTCGCTATCCTGAAGAGTATCCCTGGCTATGAAGCCATGTTTAAGGCGGCTTTCCCGAACGACAAAGATCCCATCACCTACGACAACGTGGCGCTGGCCATCGGTGCCTTCGAGCGCGGACTGGTCACCCCGGCCCCCTGGGATCGTTTCCTCGCCGGCGACCAGACGGCACTCACCGAAGCACAGAAAAAGGGCTTCAATACCTACATGGACGTGGGCTGCGCCACCTGCCACTCCGGTACCTATGTGGGCGGAACTATGTACCAAAAAGCCGGTCTGGTCGTCCCCTGGCCCAGCACCGCGGACAAGGGCCGAGGCGCGTTGAACAATAACGAGGCCGAGAACTTCATGTTCAAGGTGCCCGGCCTGCGGAATATCGAAAAGACCGCGCCCTACTTCCACGATGGCTCGGTGGCCGACCTGGACGAGGCCGTGCGGATGATGGGCAAACACCAGCTCGGCAAGGAGCTGACGCCCGAACAGGTGGCCGACATCCGCGCCTTCTTGGGCGCCCTCACCGGCGAAATTCCCGCCTCCTATGTGGCCAAACCGGCTCTGCCCGAGAGTGGCCCCAAGACCCCCAAGCCGGATCCCTCCTGACCGTCCGGTAAAAAAAGGCGCGGCCCTCATGCCGTGGTGGCGGCGGGAGTGTATAGTAGGAGCATGCTTCTCCTTCTTGTCGCCTCCGCCTTTGCCTGTGATCAGGCCATCTTTTCGTCTATCCCCGCACCTGCCTTAGGTGAGGACGGGCGCGGGGTGGATACCGGGGAATATACGCTTGGAAGTACCAAGATGGTCGGCGCGCGCTTGGTTCGCACCAGTGCGCACACCGTCGCCCAGTGGCAGCCGGTGCTGAAGCAGGGGGACAAGCAGGACGACTGGATGCCCGCCCAGTTTGGCTACGAAGAGGCCACACTGCTGGATGCCACACATATGTATCTGCGCTTCGATATCGGTTTTCTGTTGGACGCCGTGCGCGTCAAACGGCAGCTCGTGGTGCAGCTCCAGGAGGCTTTTCCTGGCAACAGCTACCGGAGCTGCTGGATGATGGTGGATCCGACTCCCTATATGAGCAAGCTCCAGGGTCTTGTTGCCGACGTGGCCTGGGAGAAAAGCAGCCAGGGCTGGTGGGAAGTCAGCCCGAGGCCCGAAGGGGGCAGCCTGGTCACCTACCAGTGGTGGACGGAGGCCTCTGCCATTCCATCTGGTATTATGCGCTACGGAATGAGCCGGACCCTTCCGGATCTGATGGACGCCTTTGAAGTCCGCGTCGGGCAGGTCTCCGGAAAGTAGGCCCCGGACGGCTGGGAAAGGGAGGCCAGACAGGTTATCCGTCGGCGCTATGCTGCCCCTGATCCTGCTCTCCTGTACCGGTGAAGCGCCGCCCCCTCCTCCCCCCAAAGTGGAGCCGGTGGTGGCGCCCTCTCTGGCCTCCACACCGCTGTTTGGGGTCACCGAGCTGGTGACGCCGCCGGGGCTTTTGCGGGCTTCCCAGGTGCAAGATAGCGCCGCACCGGTGCTTCTCGATGTCTGGTTTGAGGCGGATCATTCTGATTTGGTTGGCCTCAGGAAAATTTTGGAAGAGGCTGGTTTTACCATCCTTTTTGGGGATGGCGAGTCTTTCCGCGTGCGTGCACCCCAGGGGCGTGGCTGGCCCGACCGCCTATCGGCACTACCTGAGGTTCGGCGGGTGGCAGAGGCTTTGGAGCGGGATCGGCTGACTTCCGGTGCTTTTCGCGAAGGCAGCGAGCGCTACGGCGAGCTGCTCCACACCTGGTCCTGGGTGGAGGGTGGCCCCCAGCAGAGCTACACCGGCGCAAAACCTCCCCTGGATCCAATCTTTCCTGCGCAGAGCCCCCCCGAGCTGGTACGCTGCCTGAGCCCGCTGCGCACTGAGCTGCTGGATGGGGTCTCCACCGGACCGGGCTGGGAACGTGCATTTTTGAAGGATCCGGCTAGCTGGGCCCTGGTGCTCCAGAACTACGGCGCATGTGATGCCTCAGGCTGGCTCGCACTTTCCCGCGAAGGAAGCCTGGAAAACCTGACGGTGGGCGATGTCCCCGTCCAGCAGGCCGACGCCGCCTTGTGGTGGCGACTCGCCGGATCCTACCTGAGTCAGCCGCGCTACGACGAAGATCCCGCGGCCATTGCCGCTTTTGACCTGTTGCGGAAAGCACCTGACGAGGTGATCGGTCCGGTGCTGCCGCAGCTTGCCGCCACCTCCTTCCAGCTACGCCTGTATGACTCCTGGTCCGAGCGGAATCCCGGCGGCGCCGGAGCTGTGGCGGTAAAGGGAGCTTCCCCCGTACTTATGGCACGGGGTGTCTCCGAGGACGGCGAGCTGCGCAAGAAGCTCATCAGCGACCCCAAGGCCCCAAGTCGTGCCTTGGAGGCTGCACTTTCGGCATGGCGTGCCACCGAGGCCGACGCCCCTCTCCTGGAGCAGCTGCGCCTTCACCGGGATCCCACGGTGCGCCGGCTGGCCTGGGAGCGGTGGATGGACCTGCAGATGGCTGCGTGTACGGAGCGGGCGAGCAGGCTGGAGAACCTTGATGGGGTGGCCTTGGCGGCCCTCTACCGGGACTGTCCTCAGCAGCCGGTGCGTAGCCCGGCTTTCTCCGCCTTGATCATCAAGGATCGCCAGAAAGCTACAGAGGTCGTCGGGCAGGTGCTGGAGGCGCCGGAAACCCTCCTCACCGGCATCGCCGCGGTACGCGCCGCCAACGTGCTGGAGCGGGATGATCTCCTCGAGGCCCTGGTGCAGCGCGACAGTGTCGCCCGCGACATCCGCCGGGTGGCGCTGGAGCTGCTGGTGCGCGCCGGACGCTCCGCCAAGGCGGCGGAACTGTCTCAAAAGTATGGATCCTACCTCGGCTATCGCCCTCTGCCTGTGGGCCCGGTCACCGCAGGACCCTGAGTGAGAGAGTCCTGGGTCCGGCCCTTGACAGGTCAAGACCCAGTAGAAATATCCACCTTCAGAAGTACATCCTCGCGGATCAGATCGTCAGGGCGCCCGGGATAGACGATCCCGAAGTCCTTCCGGTTGATCGAGAACTCGGTGCGGGCCTTGATGCCGGTGGGTGTCTGCTCGACCACCACGGGAAAACGGAGCTGCTTCTTCACATTGTGCAGGGTCAGCTCTCCCTCCACGATGTGGGTGGCCCCGGGCAGCCCCGCGTCGGCGGGGGCACCAGCGGTCACTGAGCTGCTCACAAAAGTAGCCTCGGGGAAGGCGGTGGAGTTGAAAAAATCCTCTGAGATCAGGTGGGTGTCCAGCTTGGGGGAGTCCGTCTGCACCGTGGCGGTCTGCACCGTAAAGCGCAGGCCCACCAGCTTGTCCCCATCCAGCTGGGCTTCGCCTTTCCAGCCATTAAAGCGGCCATCGTGGCTCTTGGTGATTTTTGCGGCGGTAAAACCGACACTACCGGTCAGCGCCACCGTGCGGGTGTTGGCGGGGAGCGCGGTGGTCGGGGCAGCGTTGGGGGCCTGGACCGGTGCAGCGGAGGTGGCGACGGGCTGGATCGGCGCAGAGGGCGGCAGAAGCTCAGCTTTGGGCTTGTCAGCCGCGGGATCTGCACAGGCGAGGAAGAGGAAAAGTAGCATCGGGTCTCCAGGGAGGCCGCAGTCTAAGCACCCCGACGGCCTGAGAAAAGCGTCGCGGCCTACAGGGTGAGGATCTGGAGGAAGGGGCGCGGAGCGGTTATGCTCTGGGCCGCTCCCCACGAGTCCGCACGCATGTCTACAGTCCGGCGCCAGATCAATATTGATGCCTCTCCCCGCACCATCTGGAAGTCGCTTACGGCACCGGAAGAGCTGGCCCGCTGGCTGGGCACCGAGGCGCGGGTGGACCCACGGGCGGGTGGTCGCTTTTGCCTGAAGGTGGCGGGCCAGGAGGAAGTGGGGATGCTCCATGAATTCCGGCCTACCGGGCGCCTCGAAGTGCTGTGGGACAAACACTCCCCCGGGCCGTGGAAGGGCAGCCGGGTGCTGTTCCAGGTGGCCCGCGATGGGAATGAGTCGGTGGTGCACATCCAGCACATCAACCCGGCCTTTGAAGACGCTGCCCACCGTGCGCCCATCGACCAGTTCTGGAAGGACACCCTCCTCAAACTCCGGGAAAGCCTGGAGTCCGCCTGAGGTCGATCTACCAGGACCTTCTCGGGGATGCCTGGAGCCAGCTGCCGGAAGTCGTCCGACGTGTGCATGTAGATGGCGACGCAGCAGGGCTGTTTACGGTCCAACATGGCAGGCTGGGACTGGCCCGATTTTTCGGCTTTCCCCCAGCAGGAGAGGGGATTCCCGTACATCTTCGCGTACGTGCGCAGGCGACCCGGTGGGAGCGCGATTTTGACGGCGTGATCCTGCGCAGCCGGCAGCGGATGGTGCAGGAGGGGGCCCACTGGTGGCTGGGGGAGAGCTTTGATCGGCAGCCCCTGGAGCTGTGGATGCGCCTGGAGGCCTATACCAACGGCCTGAAATACGTGGCGGTGGGTGCGCAACTTTGGGGGATTCGGATTCCCTTTTTTCCGAAGGTGGAAGCCACAGTGCGCGGCGACATCCCTGGACGTGTCAAGACGGACGTGGAGATCCGCCTGCCGCTCCTTGGAAGGCTGGTGCGCTATGTCGGCTGGCTGGAGATCGTCCCCCCCGAGGATGAGGAAGAGTGAGGAGGATCCTGCCTTTGCTGGTGGTCCTCCTCCTTGCCCTCCCCGGGCTGGCCTGGGCGACTGGCGGCGGTGGCCACCCCGCCTTCGGTAACCTCCTGCTGACCCTGGCCCTGATCCTCGGGGGGGCCAAAGTGGGCGGGGATCTTGCACAACGGGTGGGGCAACCGGCGGTCCTCGGTGAGCTGGTGGTGGGCATGTTCCTGGGAAACCTGCCGCTCTTGGGCTTCGACGGCATGGCGGGGGTGGCCGACGACCCGGTGGTGGGCGCCCTGGCCGAGCTTGGGGTAATCGTGCTTTTGTTCCAGGTGGGCCTGGAGTCCACCCTGGGGCAGATGGCACGGGTGGGATTTTCGGCATTGGCCGTGGCAGTTCTGGGCGTCATCGCACCGATGGGTCTGGGCTATGCGGTGGGGCACATCATGTTGCCGGACCACTCGCCCTATGTACACCTGTTTCTGGGGGCCACCCTCACGGCCACCTCTGTAGGGATTACTGCGCGCGTACTTAAAGATCTGGGTGTGGCGGAGACGCCGGAGGCCAAGGTGATCCTGGGGGCGGCGGTGATCGACGACGTCCTGGGCCTGGTGATTCTATCCTCGGTAAGCGGGATTATCCAGGCTGCAAACACGGGTACACCCCTTTCGATGGCGCCGGTGCTCGGGGTGGTGGGCAAGGCCATGCTGTTTCTGGGCGGGGCGGTGGGTCTGGGGGTACTTCTGACGCCGATCCTCTACCGGCACGCCGCCACCTTACGCGGCGGCGGTATCCTCCTGGGGGTCAGTCTCTCCTTTGCTTTTGTATTGTCCTGGCTGGCGGGAGAGGTCGGGCTGGCACCGATTGTGGGAGCCTTTGCGGCAGGACTTATTCTGGAAGGTGCCCTCTACGAACCTTTTCTGGAGAAGGGAGAGCGGCACCTGGAGGAGCTGATCGAGCCGGTCTCGCATATGCTCAGTCCGATCTTTTTTGTGTTGATGGGCTTCCGGGTGCAGTTGAAAGAGCTGGCGGACCCCTCAGCCTTTGCCCTGGCCTTGGCGCTGACGGTGGCGGCGATCCTTGGAAAACAGGCCTGTATGTTGGGGATACGGGGTCCAGGCATCCGGCGCCTGACGGTGGGGGTGGGCATGATCCCCCGTGGAGAAGTGGGCTTGATCTTCGCCAATATTGGCCTGACCCTGCATGTGGGAGGGGAGGGGGTGATCTCTTCCTCCACCTTTGCTGCGGTGGTGATCATGGTGATGGTGACAACCCTGGTCACGCCGCCTGCCCTGTCCTGGGCGATTCGAAGGGGGGAGAAGGGGAGGTAGATTGCTGAATGAGGCTTCATTCAGCAGGAGACCGCGGAATCCCGCCCTAAAACCGTACCCCCCGCAGCCCAAATCGGTTAGCCGGGCGATGCCTGGAGGTGCTTGTGGATTCCTTCTCCACCTGGGTCAAGGCGCGTCGCGAGTGGTTGGAAGTGGCGCTGCTGGAAACCTGTGCGGAATTCGAGCCTGAAGAGCTACGCTCTGCCTGCCGTTATCCGCTTGCGACGGGCGGAAAGCGCTTCCGTCCGCTGTTGTGTGTGGCAGCCTGTGAGGCGCTTGGCGGCACACCGGAGGCTGCACTGCTCCCCGCCTTGGCGCTGGAGCTGGTCCACACCTTCTCCCTGGTCCACGACGATCTGCCCTGTATGGACGACGACAACTACCGGCGCGGCCGCCCGACCATCCACAGCATCCACGGCGAGGCGGTGGGAATGTTGGTAGGAGATGCACTTCTGGCCGAGGCTTTTGCTGTGCTCGCCCCCGCCGGTGCCCAGCAGGTCCGCGAGCTGGCCTGGGCTACCGGGCCGGGGATGGTGGCCGGTCAGTACCTGGACATCACCGCCACCCCGGACATCGGTGTGGCGGCGCTGGAGCGGCTCCATCGTGCGAAGACTGGAGCCTTGATCCGTGCTTCTGCCCGTATGGGTGGCATTGCAGCCAACGCGACGCCGGAGCAATTGGAGGCGTTAAGCACCTACGGAGATGCCGTGGGTCTTGCCTTCCAGCTCCAGGACGACGTGCTGGATGCGGATCAGGACCGCGATCCCACCGGGCCGCCCTCCTTTGTCAAGTGTCTGGGTCTGGAGGCGACCCGCAGCCGCGCCCTGGCCGAGCTGGAGCGGGCGATCCAGGCCGTACAAGTGCTGCCCGACCCCAGCCGCCTTGTCAGTCTGGCCCGCTTTACGGTCGAGCGCTCCGGGTGAAGGAGGAGCGCCGCCTGGATCGCCTGGATCTGGAGCTACTCCGCCGGGGATTGGCTGTCTCTCGGGAGCAGGCTCAGGCCCTGGTGATGGCCGGAGTGGTGCTGGTGGACGAGGTACCGGCGGAAAAATCCTCGCAGAAGGTGCGTTCGGGGCAGCAGATCCGCCTTCGTGAAGATCCGCTGCGCTATGTGTCGCGGGGGGGGCTGAAGCTGGAGGCGGCGCTGGATCAATTCGGCGTCGATCCCACTGGCTTGGTGTGTGCAGATCTTGGCGCTTCTACCGGTGGTTTTACCGACTGCCTGTTGCAGCGGGGCGCGGGCCGGGTCTACGCCGTGGACGTGGGCTACGGCCAATTGGCCTGGAAGCTCCGCCAGGATCCACGGGTAGTGGTCATGGAGCGCACCAATGCGCGGCATCTGGAGAGCCTGCCCGAGGCCATCGCGCTGTTGGTGGGCGACCTCTCCTTTATCTCCCTGACCCTGATCCTCCCGGCGATCGCGCGCCTTCTGCCGGTGGGGGAGGCGGTGCTGCTGGTGAAACCTCAGTTTGAGGTGGGGCCACGGGGCATCGGGAAGGGGGGCAAGGTGGACGATGTCTTCCGGCCGCTTGCTCTCGAAAAAGTGAGGAAGGAGGCGGAGGAGCAGGGCTTTGAGGTGCTGGGGAGCATGGACTCACCGGTGCCGGGCGCCAAAGCGGGCAACATCGAAGCCCTCCTGCACCTCCGAAGGCGTGCTAAACTACGGGCCGAGGAAACACCATGACGCGGGTACTGTTGCTGTTGACGATGGGAGGCTGCACCTGGGTGACCGAGGCGGACAAGGAATTGGTCCGTCCGCACCTGGATGACGATGGCGATGGCTTCGACAATACCGAAGACTGCGCCCCCAACGACCCGGCCATCAACCCGCGCGCCGCCGAGATCTGGTACGACGGCATCGACCAGAACTGTGATGCCCTCAACGACTTCGATCAGGATGGCGATCAGCGCGCCTCCAGCGAATTTGCCGGGCAACAGGAAGAGGCCT
>CAITDR010000319.1 GCA_903891165.1 uncultured Pseudomonadota bacterium | reverse complement strand
GGAGGAGGCGGCGGTGGTGGAGCCGGGGTCTTGGGACGCTCGACCGTCCGCAGCTCTACCACCACCGGCTCGGGGCGGGGCTCCACACGCACCGATCCCAGCCAAGCACCCAAGCCGATATGGGCGGCGAGACTTATGGATCCGAGAAGGAGGAAGCGACTGTCAAACACCGATCACTCCGTCTGCTCGACGCTGATGGCAAAGTGGGTGATGCCCTCGGCCTTGGCCAGATCCATGGCGTGGACCACCACCCCATGTTGGGCGGCCCGGTCGGCGCTGACAACGAGGTTGATCTCGGGATTTTCGGCCACACTCTCCTTCAACTTCGTCTTGAGCTGCGGCTCGCTCACCTCCTCCGAATTCCAGCGGAAGGCGCCCTTGGGATCAATACTCAGCACCGCCGTGGAGGAGGCTCCGCCGTCGCCGTTGGCAGCTTTGGGAAGGTCCACCTTGATACTCTGCGAGACGATGTAGTTGGCAGACACCATCATGATCACCAGCAGCACCAACATCACGTCCACCATGGGGGTCACGTTGATGCCCACAATGGGGCTGCGGCTGCCACGTGCGGAGGTAGCACCAGCCATTTTTCAGTCCTTCCCGGGCGTGGAAAACAGCACCGGACGGGCACTGTGGACCCGTCCCCCGCGCTCCCGCGTCTCGAGCGAGGCCGAGATCAGCCTGCCCACCACCCACACATTCTGCTCCACATCCGAAATCTGTTTTTGAATGATATTGTAGAATATCACCGCCGGGATGGCCACAAACAGGCCCACGCCGGTGGCCACCAGGGCCTCGGCGATGCCGGTCATCACGCTGTCCATCGATCCGGCGCGTGCGGTGGCCGAGCCCAGCTGCTGGAAGGCGATGATCACCCCGATCACGGTTCCAAAAAGCCCGATGAAAGGGGAATTGTTGCCGATAGTGCCCAGGAAGTTGCTGCCCCGCTCCAGCTCCCGGCGGGCACGGGCCAGCTCCGACTCCAGCGCTTCTGTAAAGGCACGCGAGCCACCCTCCGCAAATGCCAACGCATTCGCCACCGTCCGACCTTCGAGGCTCCCACCAGCGCGGAGCAACTGCTCGGCCTTGGAGAGATCATCCGCCTTCAATGCGCGCAGGAGGTCCGACCGCAGGGCATCCCCACCGCCACGACGATTCCGGCGGAAATAGAGCATACGCTCGGCCACCACGGTCAGGGAGGCCACCGAAAGAAACAGGAGCAGATACAGAACCCAGGCGCTGCCGAGCAGCGCCACGTTCAGCAGCGTTTCAACAATATTCACGGTCCACTCTCAAGGGAGGCTGAGGCTCAGCAGGTGCGTACCCGGGGTGGCGCCCCCGTTGGCCTGGGTTGGAAGGAGGATGCCGGTCAGAAGCTGGCTGTGCTCGACCTCAAAGCCCCCTTCTTCATGGGTAATTCCCCGGTAGAGGGAGAGATCAAAGTGGCTGACGCCCTCGCCACAATTCGCGCGAAGGTTGGCGTAGACCTCGTAGGTTCCCGCAGGCGGCTCCTCGGCAAAGATCAACGACTCCAGACGGAAGCCGTCGGCGACACAGTTGCCGTTGGAGTTGCGGGACAGCTCCCCCACCGAGGTCCCCTCGGGGTCCGTCTCCAGAAAGGTGGAGGGGGAAAGAGGGCTTACCACCTTGCCATTGGGGGCGACGACCACGAGATCCAGATCCGCGTTGTTGTCCCAGGACAGCGACAGGATCGTATCTTGTGGCGGAACTTCGGGGTCACAGCTTGCGAAGTTGCGATCCGCGTAGTCGGGCAGCACACAGAGGGTAGTCTCGTAGCGGGGACCGGGCTTGCCGTTGGCGTCGATGGCAACAAAAATCAACTGCTGCGGTCCATAGACCACATCCCGCGAAAAGTCCAAGGTCAGGTCAAAGAGGAGCTGGCTGTCCTGGGTCACGTCCGGGCCGTCTACCGGCACCACCCAGTAGCCATCGCTGCTGTCGGCAAATGCCACGGCTACGGAGTACGCATCCGTACTCGCCAAGCCTGAAAATGGAATATTTCCCTGGCCTTGGGTCAGGACGTAGCTGACCCCTGCCGCATAGACGACCACCGGGCTGGTTGCAGCCTCATCCTCCGGCAGCTCTCCCGTAAAAAAGGTACCTTCTCGGACCCGAAAAGCTTCAGAGGCCCCGAGGTTCGGCGGAGGGGTGCAGCACATTAGTAGCCAGAGAGACCACATCAAAAACCCACCTGTGCCCGAAGGGTCCACTGATCGTTGGCCAGATCGATGGGCTCGCCCGAAACATCACGACCCAGATGATCCACCACGTAGTCATACTGAAAGAGAAGACGACCAAAGCCTGGAAATTGCACCATCGCCAGGGGCGACAGCGTCAGGACGCTCAGATCCACGGGCAGGAAAAGGCCCCGCCGCGCCTCAAAGGCGTCGCTGTTGCCGTTGTAGGCATCCACCCGGAAGCCCACCGCTCCGTAGTCAAAAATATCCTGGATGGCGGCCACGTTCCAGGCCAGCTCGCGCAGGTCAAAGCCGGTAGACACGGGATCCGCCGCAAAAAGCCCCCGATCCAGGTTGGAGGCCAGCGTCGCTTCGCCGAAGAGCTGGGTCCAGCCGATGGGGCTGCGTACGGCACCATGAAAATCGAGGTTTACAGCCCACTGCTGATAGGTGGAGGAGGGGGAAGCCGCCTGTGCAGGAATGGCTCCCAGCTCATCCAGCGACACCAGCCCGTTCAGGTTGGCATCCGACCAGAGCAATTGCGGCGCGGTGGCCGTTGTTCCCCGATGAAAGCCGGTTCCCGAGAGAAAGGAGGCGCCTCCCGCGAAGGTATAGCGATCAGGACTCTCCACCTCCGCGCCGAGGCGCCCCAAAAAAGTCTTCTTTTGTGTAAAGACGTCGGTAGCCGAGGCCGTTGCCGAGAGCGGGACACCGTTCACCACGGCCACCTGGTAGCGCAGCGGCCCCAGACCGCCATGGAGCTGCGCCCCAACGTCGGCGTCGCCGGGGAAAAGGGCCCGGGAACCCAGGCTACGCTCCATGAACAACCGATCTTCGGTGCTCTGCTGCAGCTCAAAACCCAGGGGAATATCGAAAAGCCCCGCGGTCAAGGCAACAAAGGGCTCTGCGGAGGTGGGATTGGGCAGGTGGAGGCTGCCATAGACCCGCCGGGGGGCCACCTGCAGGCCGTCCACCGTGTTGGCGTCCAGCTCCAGCTTCAAATTCCCATAGTCAAAGGGACGCTCCACGACCAAACGTGCGCGCCGCAGCACAAAACGGTCCTGGTTGTAGGGGTGGCCGTCGGGCGTCAGCTCGTCCTGGGAGAGCTGGTTGTGCTGGTACTGGGCCTGCAGGTAGCCGGAGATTTGCAGGCCAGTGGCCGTAAGTGGATCGATTTTTGCTGGTGGTGGAGGAGGTACCTCTGCGGGTACCTCCTCAACTGGCACGTTTTTTGCGTGCGGCGTTTGGGCGGAATCCTCCACCTCGATCTCGATGTCCTCGTCCGCCCAGACCAGGCTGGGCAGAAGAAGCCAAAGCAAGGGATACGTGCCTCCCAACAAAAGCATCAGGGAACCTGCGGCAGGGCGGTGCCGGGCACCCAAGTGGAGGACGGAATCCGCGCGGCGTTGTCGAAGGGGGCGTCGTCCACCTCCGTACACTGGTTCAAGAACTTCAACGAGCCCAATTCGGGAGTCGTCGGGAGGTCACAGTCCCAGCAGGTCTTGCCGTCTCCATCGGTATCCACCCAGCAATCCACGTCGGCATCGGCATCGGTGTCCGTGTCGGTGTCCGTATCGGTGTCGGTGTCCGTATCGGTGTCGGTGTCCGCTTCCTCAGGGACCGACTCCTTGCCGGTGTCTTTGCAGGAGGTGCCGATGAGCGCGGCACCGAGAAGAAAAAGAAGGTTCATACGCATTTCAGTAAGCCTCGCAGTAGCCGTAGCGGCAGACATCGGTTCCCGAGCAGGGCGTGGCGTCGTCGCAGGTGGTGCAGGTCGTGGTGCCGGTGGCCTTGAAGTCGAAGTAGCAACCACAGGGCTCCGGCGGCTTCCAGGCATAGATGTCTCCCAGGTCTCCGTCGCGATTCACCTGCATCGCGCAGACCGGAACATTTTTGTTGGAGATGGCGGTGTTGGTGATGTCCTGGGTGGTCCCGGCGGGCTGGGCGACTCCGGCGAAGTACTCCACCAGGGTCTTCACGTCGGGATCGGCATAGGTACCGGAAGAGCTGCCTTCCAGGCCGTAGATGTGGTTGAAGCCCCACAGGTAGTACTGGCCGTTGCGGATGTTGGCTTTGTCGAAGGCGGTGACCGAAGAGTCCGGCCAGTAGCCGGTGTTCTGGCCGGTCTGCTGCCAGGCCAGGGTACGCACCGTGGCGCGGTTGGCATCGGCCACATCGCCGGAGGCAAAGCCGATTCCTGCCTCGGGATCGACCAGCGCGCTGAGGTAGGCTACGGTGTTGCTGTTGGAACCCGCATCCGTGCCCGAAAACTTGGTCACCGGCAGACCCGTCGCCACCGACAGGTAGATCT
>CAITDR010000318.1 GCA_903891165.1 uncultured Pseudomonadota bacterium | reverse complement strand
TCCATATCGAACCCTTCGAGCGTGAGTTGGTGGTGCGCTTCCGCATCGACGGTGTGCTCTACGAGATCGTGAAGCCGCCGCCCAAGCTGCAGGCCAGTATCGTCAGCCGTGTGAAGATCATGGCGGGCCTGAACATCGCTGAGAAGCGGATTCCCCAGGATGGACGTATCCGAACCCGTATTGCCGGTCGCGAGATCGATCTGCGCGTCAGCACCCTGCCGGTGCGCCATGGCGAGCGGGTGGTCATGCGTATTCTGGAGAAGGGGCAGGTCTTCAACCTGGATCAGGTGGGCATGGCCTCGGAGATGGTCGCCGCATTCCGCACCTTGATCCAGCGTCCACACGGGATTCTGCTGGTGACGGGCCCTACCGGTTCGGGTAAAACCACCACACTTTATTCCGCCCTGGCCGAGATCAACGCACCAGATATCAACATCCTCACCATTGAAGATCCCATCGAGTACGAGCTGAAAGGTATCGGCCAGACCCAGGTAAATCCGAAGATTGACCTCACTTTTGCCTCTGCCCTTCGCGCCCATCTCCGTCAGGATCCCGATGTCATCATGGTCGGTGAAATCCGAGACAAGGAGACCGCCGAAAACGCGGTGCAGGCCTCGCTCACCGGGCATCTGGTCTTCTCCACGCTGCACACAAATGATGCGGCGGGTGCCTTCACGCGCCTCACCGACATGGGTGTGGAGCCCTTCTTGGTTTCTTCCTCGCTGATCGCGGTCCTGGCCCAGCGCCTCGTGCGTCGTCTCTGCCCACACTGTAAGGCAGCGCATGTGCCTTCCGACGTGGAGCTGAAAGAGGCAGGCTTGACACGTCAACAGATCAATCGCCCTATCTTCAAGGGGGTGGGCTGTCCGGCCTGTCTGGGGACCGGCTACAAAGGCCGTACCGGTATCTACGAACTGCTGATGGTCACCGAAGGGGTGCGCGAGCTGGTTATCGCACATTCCTCCGCGACAACCATCAAAAAGAAGGCCGTCGAGGATGGGCTTCTGACCCTGCGTGACGATGGTATTCGGCAGGTTCTGGCAGGACTCACCTCGCTGGACGAAGTGATGCGCGTAACTCAGGAAGACTCCCTGGAGGACTGAGCTTTGGCCGTCTACGAGTACAAAGGGCTGGATGCAGCAGGCAAAGCGGTCACTGGAGTGGTGGACGCCGACAGCCCGAAGACTGCCCGGTCACGCCTTCGCAAGCAGGGACGCTTCCCGACGGATGTGTGGCTGAAGAAGGAAGGTGCGGTCAGCGGGCAGGGGCTGAACGTCAATATCGACTTTGAACGCTACTTTCAGCGGGTCACGGTCCAGGATATCGCCCAGTTCACCTCCCAGCTTTCCACGCTGATCGGCGCTTCGATTCCCCTGGTGGACGCGCTCGGTGCGCTCGTGGACCAGACCGAAAATCTCAAGCTCAAAGAAGTGCTGGTGGATGTCCGTGGCAAGGTGAACGAAGGCATCTCGCTGGCCAAGGCCATGCGCGGCCACCCCACGGTATTTGATGAATTGTTCATCAACATGGTCGATGCGGGCGAGCAGTCCGGAGCACTTGAAAAAGTGCTGGCGCGCCTGGAAGGCTACACCATGTCGCAGGTGGCGATGCGGAGTAAACTCACCTCTTCCCTTGCCTATCCCATCTTGATGACCGGTATGTCCCTCCTGCTCGTCGTCGGGCTTTTTACCGGGGTCTTGCCGCGAATCAAAAGAATTTTCGATAGTTTCGGCGCCTCGCTGCCCATCATCACCCAGGTCCTGTTTGTGATCTCCGACTTCCTGGTCGGCTACTGGTGGCTGGTAGGCTTCTTTACGGCGGTGGGGATCTGGGCCTTCCGCCGCCATATCGCCACACCCAAGGGCCGCTATTGGTACCACACCCGCCTGTTGAAATTGCCGGTGTTTGGACGGGTGACCCGCCTGGTTTCGGTGTCCCGCTTCTGTCGTACCCTTGCGACGTTGCTCACCTCCGGTGTGCCGGTGCTCACGGCGCTTGCCATTACAAAAACGGTGGTGGGCAACGACGTGATCGCCGCCGCGGTCGAGGGTGCGGGTCGGAACATTGCCGAGGGCCAGAGTATTGCCGGTCCACTCAAGGCATCGGGGGAATTTCCACCGATTGTGACACATATGATCACCGTTGGCGAAAAAACCGGCGAGCTGGAGGGTATGTTGTCCAAGATAGCGGATGCCTATGATCAGGAGGTGGAAAGTACGCTGGATACGATGACCTCACTGCTCACCCCCGTTCTGACCGTGGTCATGGGTGGGGTGGTCCTTCTGATTGCCCTGGGTGTCATGCTGCCTCTCTTGCAGCTCTCCTCGGTTGTTCGTAACTGAACCCTTCCCTTTTTCCCTGGAGTTCTCATGCGTCGTACACTGCTTCGTTCCCGCCGCGAGGGCATGACCCTGGTGGAGATCATGATCTCTCTCTCCATCATCGGCATCGTGATGACCGTTCTGTTGGTCAACGTGGTGGGCTATCTGGACTCGGCCAACCAGGACGCCACCCGCATCACCATTCGCCGGGTGGAGGATGCGCTGATGGTCTACTCCTCCAAGCACAAAGGCAAGTATCCCTCTTCTTCCGAGGGAATTGCCGCGGTGAAGAACCTCCTTACCAACGAAGAGGTGCCCCAGGACGCCTGGGGTAAGGACTTCATCTATGTGTCGCCCGGTACCCACGGCAGCCACCCCTACGAGATCATCTCCCTGGGGAAAGATGGCCAGGAAGGTGGAGATGGGGCGAATGCGGATATTCAGTCCTGGGCCTTGAACGAGTAGCCCATGCGCAGGCGGCAGGGCATGACCCTGGTCGAGATCATGGTGGTGTTGGGGGTGTTGGCGCTGATTGCGGCCGTCGCCATCCCCAGCCTTGCCGGGGTCTTCGACGTGCAACAGCGTGCCGCCGCCCGCGAGCTGGCGCAGATGTACCGCTTTCTCCTTGCAGAAGCGGCGCTGCGGAATGTGACCTTTCGGCTGGCCTTCAACCTGGACACCGGGACCTGGAAGATCGAGGTGGGTGACCCGGAGGCGACGGTATTTGGTACTCCAGAAGAGCTGGAGGCATGGGAAAAAGATAACCGCACCATGATCAAAGATCGTGCGAAGATGGCCAACCAGGAGGAGGGGGCAAACCCGGAGGAGGACCGCAGTCGTTTTGCCGGGCTCTCCTATCCGGGGCTGGACACTGAAGGTAGCCTGCCCGCCGACTGTATGTTTGCCTGGGTCTATACGCCTCAATACGGCCAGCCGCAGACCCCCTCGGAGATTGTTCCCGAAGATCCCTCCGAGCAGCGCGTCGTCTATTCCTATGTGTATCCCGACGGCACTGCCGACCACACGGTGGTACGCATTGTGGACAACGACGACCCCGAGGATGGCTACACGGTTGAGATCGAGCCTCTCTCGGGAGAAACCCACGTGGATGGCGAAAATCTGGACCCTCTGGAGAGCCTGAGCTGGCTACCAGATGATCCGCCGAGCATCCGATGAGTCGCGCCGGTTTTACCCTGCTGGAGATCATGGTCGCGCTGGTGATTCTGGCACTGGCGATGACGGTGCTGGTGGAGAGCCAGGGAATGGCGGTGATGGCGAGCCTGGAGAGCGAACGCTACATCATCGCGACGGAGCTGGCCAACCACAAGCTGGTCGAGGCTCAGCTTCGGATGGAGCGCGAAGGTTTTTCCGCGACCGACATCACCGAGGCCGGCCACTTTGATGACATGAAAGAGGTCTATGGGGACGTGGATCTCGACGATCTCTCCGAGTATCAGTGGGCCTACACCATCCGCGAGGTGGACCTGCAGATCGGCGACATCCAAGGGGCCATGGGCGATCTCAAGGATGCCGGCCTTGGACCCCCTGAACCCGCGGAGGGGGACGAGGGCAGCGGCTCTGAGCCTACCGATCTGGCCTCGATGATTCCCGGCGATGCGCTGGGAGAGATGCTCTCGCCCTACCTGCGCGAGATCCGCGTAGTGGTGTGGTGGGGGCCAGACGACGAGTTCTCTTCGGAGGATGGCTGCCTTTCCTGTGTGGAGATCGTGACCCATGCCGTAAATCCTTCTGGACAGTTGGCGGTCCCGCAAGACAGCCCGGAGGGCCAATGAGGCGCGGCTTTACCCTGGTAGAAGTGCTGATTGCACTTGGGCTTCTGGCCACCATCGCCACAATGGCCTTTATGGCCATTGCCTCCTCGGTCCAGGCTCAGCAGGTATTGGAGCAAGAGGACGCCACCAACCAGGCGGCACGGGTGGCCATGCGCACCCTCTATCGCGACATCTCCATGGCCTACCTGACGCCAAACACCACGGCGACCATGACCTATCGCACCCTTTTTACGGGGCAGAATGGCGATCCCGACCGTGTGTGGCTTGCGTCGCTTTCCCACCACCGCAAGCTGCGTGACTCCCGCGAGTGTGACCAGACCGAAGTTACTCTGTGGACAGAGGACGACCCCAACACGCCCGGCGCCTACGTGCTGCTCCGTCGCGAAGCGCCCCGTATCGATCAGGAACCCGAAAAAGACGGGAAGATCCTTCCGTTGGCATATCGGGTCAAATTATTCAACCTGCGCTACCTGAATCCGGAGACCGCCGAGTGGGTGGAAGAGTGGGACTCCACTGGCGCCGACCAGCCCAACCTGCTGCCCAGGGCCGTGCAGGTGGTACTCACCTTATTGGCTCCCGACCCCGATGATCCCGAGCTGCTCTCCGAGCGCAGCTACACCGCGACCATCCCCCTGCTCTACTCCAAACCCCTCGCCAAACAGGCCATGTCCACCCAATGAGACCCCTCCGCCAACGCACAAGCGCCTCCCCCCGGCTCCTCCGAGAGCGGGAGCGTCGTGATCGTGGTGGCGTCGCATTATTGTTGGTAATTGCCGCAGTCATGGTATTGACCGTGTTGGTCACCGACATGCGCTTCGGCTCGCGGGTACGCTACCTGCAGGCCGTCCACGGGCGCGACGAGGTGGTGGCCACCGGCTTGGCCCACTCCGGCCTGGCCTTCTTCCGCCTGATCCTTCTGGCCAGCCAGCAGCTTCAGGGGAACCAGATGATCACCACCTTACTCCAGGGAAAAACCCTGGTGGAGATCCTCTCCACCATCGACACCGGTCTGCTGCGGATGATGTTTGCCAGCAACGGCGATCCGGACAAAGAAGAGGTGGAAAGCTATAAACAGACCGGACAGGTCAGCGAAGAAGTGCGGGCAGAGGCATCGGAGGAGACCAACCGCTTCGGCAAAAAGGGCTTTTTGGACTTCGACGGTGATTTTTCGGCCCATGTGGAGGGGGAAGACTGCAAGATCAACCTCAATATGTTCTCCACCCATGCCACCGGTCAGGCTGTCCAGGAGATGGCATCGGCCCAGGTGGTCTACCGCCTGCTGACCGGCACCGAGGAGGATGAAGCCTGGCTTCGCGACCGCAACATCGATGCCTGGGATCTGATCGGCAACATTGTGGACTGGGTGGACGCCGACGGAAGTGTCTCCACCGGCAAGGGTGGCTACGAGGACGACCTCTACAATCGCCTCTCCAGCCCCTACCTCTCCAAAAATGCTCCCTTTGATACGCCCGAAGAGCTGCGGCTGGTCGCCGGTTGGCAGGACGAGGTCTACGACCGCTACGCCGATAAGCTGACTATCTACGGCAGCCAGAAGATCAACATCAATTGCGCCGACCGCGCGGTGATCGCGGCGATGCTCCAAGCAAACTCCCCCCGTCTTCTCACTCAGACCGACCTGGACCGCATCTTTGAAGAGCTGGACAATTACCGCGCCGCCACCTCCTTCCAGCGTCCCGCCGATGTGACTGCTTGGTTTAAGAACCAGCTACCCGATCTCGCGACCACATTTGCGAACGGAATCAGTACCCGTACAAAAGTATACACCATCACCTCCACCGGTACGGTGGGGGACACCGCTGTCACCTTGACGACGGTGCTCAACTACGACACCAGCACCGGCAGCAAGGACGGGAAGTTCATGTATTGGAGAATACAATGACCACCCCCTTCCCCAACCGCCGGGATAGGCAGCCCGCATGGCATTGATCACCGGCATCGACACCGGATCCTGGCGCACCCGCCTGGTCCAGCTGGAGGGGAGCTTCCGCCGTTTTTCGGTGGGAGAGGCCCGCGAGGTTCCTTCGCCCTGGGAGGAGGGTCAGCCCCAGCTCACCGAGGCGATCCAGCTCTTGGCTGAGGGCGATAAAACCTGGTCCCAAGGCGATAAAATTGTCGCCTTCCCCATGGAGCAGGCCACCATCCGGGTGGTGAAGCTCCCCTTCACCGACAAAGCGGTGATCGAGCGTACCCTGCCCTCGGAGGTGGAGGCGGGGGTACCCTTTGACATGGATGATATGCTGTTGGCCACTCGAATCATCGAGGTTCAAGTTGGCCACAGTCGTACATTGGCTCTGCTGGTTCGTCGGGATGTCGTGCGCAGTCGCCTGGATGCCCTGGTCAAGGCCGGTGCCGACCCGAAGATGATGCCGGTGGATGCGGACCTGCTGGGAGCATACGCCACCCGTGGGGTGCAGGTGGTGCTGGATGTGGGGCATCGGCGCTGTGTAATTGCACTCTGCCAGGGCGGAAGCCTGATCGCCGGGCGGGTGCTGGACAGCGGCTCGGCGGCCTGGACCGGCGCCATCACCGAGGTGGGCCTGAGCTGGGAGCAGGCCGAGCTCTACAAACACCAGGCCAGTGTAGCAGCGCTTACCGAAGTGGAGGCGGAGTGGGTGGACGAAGAGACCACCTCGCCGCGGTCCCTGGCCGGTTTGGAGCCGCCACAGCGGGCTTTGGAGGAGGCCGTGCGGGCCTGGTCGCTGGAGCTGCGTACGGCCCTGGTCGCGCTGGAAGATCTCTACTCGGTGGGTGTGGACGAGCTGCTCTTGGCCGGTGGTGGATCTCAATTGACCGGCTTGGGGGCCTATCTTTCTGCGCTCCTGGGTGTGCCTGCCCGGGCTGTTGTGGTGCCGGGTGGCCACGCACCCAGCTACGCCCTTGCTGCAGCAGCGGCACGCGCGGGTGCGGGTGAGGTGAAGATTGCTGACCTTCGGATTGGAG
>CAITDR010000317.1 GCA_903891165.1 uncultured Pseudomonadota bacterium | reverse complement strand
GCCCGCTCTACTCGATCTGGGAGGGCTCGGGGAATGTGATCGGCCTGGATGTGCTCCGGGCGCTGAGTCGTAACCCGGAGAGTGCTTCCGTCCTGATCGCTGAGCTGGAAGGTAGCGGCGATCCCCGGATTGAACGTGGCCTGAGCGAGCTGAAGGAACAGCTTCGCGCACCGGGAGAGGCCGAGGCGCGGCGCCTGGTGGAATCCTTCGCTCTATTGCTACAAGGAAGCTTGATGCGCCGTTTTTCTCCGGATCCCGTGGCTGAGGCTTGGCTGCGCAGCCGCCTGGGCGGGGAGGGGGGAAGGCTCTTTGGAACCCTGCCCGGCGACGTGGATTTTGGCGCTATCCTGGAGCGTAGCTGGAGCGCCTAGCAGACATCGGGTCGGCGGGGTGATACCATGCGGCGCGTGGAGACCCCCAATGACACTGCCCCTCTTGCTCCTATTTGCTTGCACCTCTCCCTCCAAAGAGGAGTCCGAAGCTCCTAAAGAGAGTACAGACGATAGCGCCACCGAGAGCGAAGTCGGCGACAAGCTGCTGAGCCTGGAGCTGCGTAAACCAAGCAGCACGGACATCACGACGCGAGAAACGCTGGATCTTCAAGTGGTCGCCACCCACGAAAGTGGCGAAGTGGACGTGACCACGGACAGCAGCTTTTCCTCTTCCGATGAAGAGGTTATCAAGTTCTTTACCGTTGGACATGGCCAACCCATCCGAGGTGGCAAGACGACGATCACCGTCCACAGCGATCTGGACGGCGGGACAGATTTTGAAGCCTTCGACGTCAACGTGATGGCCTCGCTGGTGCAGCCGGGAGAGCTGGTCCTCAACGAAGTCCTGGCAGATCCGGCTACCGATGCCGATCCCAATGGCGACGGTGTGTTCGACCCCGTCCAGGACGAGTTTTTGGAAATCGCCAACAAGTCAGGTGTGACCGTGGATATTTCCGGGGTGCGTATCTTCGATGCGGAGACGGAGTCCCCCCGGCACACCTTCCCCCTGGGCACCATGCTTCGGGCCGGCGAAGCCATGATCATCTTCGGTGGTGGGAGTGTTTCTACCCTCTACCAACCGAACGTGCGCTTCGAAGTCGCCACCAATGACGACGTGGGCCTGAAGCTGGGCCTGGCGCTGAACAACGAGGGGGACCGCCCCGCCCTGAAGCTGCAGGACGGAACGGTGATCTGTGAGACCGCCTACGGGACCCAGGGCAGCAACGACGCCATCGAAGACGCCTCGCTGGTGCTGGTGCCCGATGTCAGCGGCACCGCCTACTCCCACCACCGCTACGTGCAGAATTCCGTAGGCAACCAGAGCCCCGGCACCTACAGCGACGGCAGTCCTTTCCCCGGCGCAGAAGCCTACTATACGCAATAGACCGTGGGTTTTTTTGAGCTTTCGGCGGGGGAGGCGGCCGTGTTTGCGGGCCTTTCGTTGCACTGGCTCCAGGACCGCGCCGACTGGCCGACCCTGGAGGAGCTAAACCAGGCTTTTTCGTCCTCTGCGGGGGTCCGTTTTGAGCTTCAAAAAAAGAGCCGCTACCGTCAGAAGCTGGAGTGTGCGGAACAAGACTACAACGGCCGGATTTCCTGCGAGGGCTGTGTCCCCACGCGCACCGCCAACCTGCATGACCTGATGAATGTCCTGGTCTGGGCTGCCTTTCCGCTGAGCAAACGCCAGATCCACCTTCTTCAGAGATCGG
>CAITDR010000316.1 GCA_903891165.1 uncultured Pseudomonadota bacterium | reverse complement strand
GGAGACGGACTCCCCAAGGAAGCGCAGACAGCAAACAATAATGTGGCCATCGCCATCGCCGGTGGACGCACCTTTGTTGCCTGGCGCACCGCGCCCAACCACTTTGCCAGCAGCGAGACAGAGCTGCAGGTAGTTTCCTCGGAAGCCAACGGCGCTCCCTGGACCTGGGAGGCCACCTTTGCGTTGGGCACCGACGTGCGGGAGCCCGCATTCCTCCTCAGCAAGGGCCAACTCTCCCTCAGCTTTTTTGAGGCGGGTGCCAACCCGGGCGCCTTTGAGCCCATTGCGGTATGGCACGCGGATCGTTGCAATGCTGGCGACTGGCGTGCGGAGAAAATCTCCGAGGGGGAAAAGGTCCCATGGGATGTGAAGACCCGGGAGGGGATGGCGCTCCGCACCGCCTACAGCGGCGACCACTACGGCGATGGCAACCTCTCCCTCCACTTTGAAAAATCCGAGGATGGCGGCGTGACTTGGGCGCCCTTTGGCACCGATCCCGTCTCCATGGGGGGCGACTCTGAAGCGGCCTTTGAAATTGCCGAGGATGGCAGCCTCTGGACGGTCACCCGCAACGAAGATGGCGATGCCACTGGCTTTGGCAGCAAACTCTGCACCGCTCCCGCCGAGGACTGGAGCGCCTGGGACTGCCCCGAGATCTCCGACCCCGAGCGCTACGACTCCCCAGAAATGATCCGGCATGGCGACGATCTCTACCTGCTGGCCCGCCGGGATGTGGGCGGCCCCTTTGGTCCCGACGGCAGCCTGGTCCAATATTCTACCCGCCCCAAACGCAGCGCCCTCTACCAGATCGATCGCGACGCCCGCAAAGTGGTGTGGCTGCAAGACATCCCCGGTGTCGGCGACACCGCCTTTGTGTCCGCCTGGCGCACGGGTGCACACTCCTGGCTCTTTGCCAACTACACATCCCCCTTGGATGATCCAGATATTTCCTGGCTGGAAGGCCAGACCAGCAGCCGGGGGACGCAGATCTATCTGGCGACGTTGAGTTTTGAGGAGTAGCGGCGGCGGCCACGTTCTGGCGATTCGCCCCCCATCACTCCTCCACATCCTCCCAGAGCCGTTCCAGCGCGATCTCCACCGCATCAAAGGGAGGGGCTTTTAAGCGATCATTCCGGCCGCCGCTCAAGATGGAGTGCCATTGGGTACCGGTCCATCTCTCCACTTCCAGGCTCTGGCTCTCGGGATCTACCAGCCAGAGCCATTCCACGCCAACCTCCCCGTAGATCCTGCGTTTCAGGCCACGATCCATCCCGGCGGTGCCTGGAGACAGCACTTCGCAGACCCAGTCCGGTACGATGTCCAGGTAGCCGCTGCGAGGCAATTTCGGCAGGTGCTCCCGCCTCCAGCCGGCCAGATCGGGAATGAGGACGTTCTTTTCGAAAAAGGGCGAGGGAAAGTGTAGCTCGGGCTCGAAGTGGAGGATCCATCCGCCCGGCTCGCCGGGTCCTCCCTGGCGCTGGGTGTAGCTGCCCAAGGCGATCATCAGCTTCGCCTGGGCAGAGGCATGCGGAGAAAATGGGCGGGTCATCGCATAGATCTGGCCGTCGATGATCTCTCCCCGCATATTCTGCGGAAGGGTCTGTAGCTGCCCATAGAGCTGTTCAAAGGTACTCAGCCGACGTGCCGTAGCGGACATTCCTTCTCCGATCCGGATTGTAGCGGGTGGCAATCTCCCTCGCCAATTTCCCGGCGCCGATCTACGAGAGCTCCCCCGTCCTCCACCCTGTAGCCGACGAAGCCCCTGACGAAGACTGACGAAGGACTGACGAAGGGTGTCGAAAACCTGACACCTGAGCGCCAAAAAATCGGCATTTATCCGTTGGCACAGATCTTGCATGCTACCCGGGCGGGTCTTTTTCCGTCAACCGGGTCGTCGTTTCTGCCGTAACGTTCTCAGAGGTCACCGTGCGCTACATCCCCTTCTTCCTCCTCCTCCCCGCTTGCGACGCTGAATTCGGCGCAAAAGCCGATATCGACGCCGAGGTAGACGTGGACTTCGATGTGGACAACGACCCCGAAGTCCAGATCGACAGCCCGCTGGATCACGCGCAGGTAGCCGTGAACAGTCTGACGGAGGCCACCGGAAAAATCTGGGATGAAGAAGAGGATCTCAGCGGAGACACTTACACCTGGTCGATAGACGGGGTGGACATCGGCACCGGGCTGGCCCCCGCTGACGGTGTCGTCAGCACCAGCTTCACCCTGACCAGCTACGGCCTGCATTTTCTGAAGCTAGCGGTGGTGGACGCCGACCAGAACCGCGACGAGGTGTCGATCACCCTGGATGCAGGCTCCGAGCCCGATACCGACGGCGACGGCGTGGCCGACAGTGTGGACTGCAACCCGACGAACGCGACGCTGTACCAGAGCGGCTCCTGGTACCCCGATGCCGACCAGGACGGCCACGGCACCGCCATCGGCTTTCAGTCCTGTGGGCCCTGGGAGGGCTTTGTGACCGATCCGGCCTTGGCCGATGACTGCGATGACAGCCGCGGAGATGTAAACCCCGGGGCGGCCGAAACCTGTAACGGTCGCGACGACAATTGCGACGGCGGCGTAGACCTGAACGCCGTGGATTCGCCCACTTGGTACATCGACATGGACGGCGATGGCTGGGGGGACGCTGCTACTACCAAGGTGGAATGTTACCAGCCCTACGGCTATGTTGCCGCCTCCAGTGACGCCGACTGTGACGACGCCAACCTGAACCGCCACCCGGGTGCCCGAGAGAACTGTGACGGCGGCCTGGACATGGACTGCGACGGGGTTGTCGGGGGAATGACCTGGTACGAAGATCTGGATGGCGATGGCTTTGGCAACCCCGCGGTGGTCTCCACCGACCACGGCTGCGTCCCGCCCTCCACCGGCTATGTGGCCAACGACGGGGACTGTGACGACGTCCAGAACCACGGGGAGGCCATCAACATCGGTGCGCTGGAAGTCTGCGACCTCCTGGACAACGACTGCGACGGCGCCATCGACGACAGCGACCCCTCAGTGGCCAACCAGGTGCTCTGGTCTCGCGACTGGGATCAGGACGGCTTCGGCGATCCCGGCAACCAGGTAACCCAGTGTATTGCGCCTGCAGGCTACATTTCCGACGCCAGCGACTGCCACGACTTCGATGCCCAGACCTGGCCCGGGGCAAACGAATATTGTGATGGGGTGGACGACGACTGTGACCGAGCTGTCGACGACAACGCCGTAGACGCCAGCACCTGGTACACCGACGCCGACGGCGATGGCTACGGATCCGCCACCGCCACCACCCTCTCGTGCAGCCAGCCCAACGGCTACGCCGCCAACGCCGACGACTGCGACGACGGAGATTCCGCCATCAACCCCGGCACCCTCTGGTACGCCGACCAGGACGGCGACAACTACGGCGATCCCAACGTGAGCATCGCCGACTGCAGTGCCCCCACCGGCTACCTCGCGGATTCTACAGATTGTAACGATAACAATTCGGGCACCTACCCCGGTGCGGTGGAGGTCTGTGACGCTGTGGATCAGGACTGTGACGGGGCGGTGGATGAGGAAGTGGCGGATGATGGCTATGAAGTGGCGGGGGTGACGCCCTATGATTTGGGTACTTTGAGCGGAACAAAGTCCGTGGTTGGGTGGTTTTCCTCCACCGATACGACGGGAGAGGATTGGTATAAAATCAAAATTACAGCTGGAACATTAGGAAAAACCGCCAAGTTTTCCTATACCGGACCTGCCGGATATGCCGTGACATTCACCGATGACGACGGCAATTCGTACAGCCTGAGCGCCGGAACCACGACCCGGGTGGACGTTGTTGGAAACGATACCGTCATCTTCACCCTGAAGGTCATCGCCGACCCCAGCCTCAGCGACAGCGACCTCTGCGCCGCCCCTTACACTCTCAGCATTCAGTGATAAGGAGGTACCATGTTGCTTGTCCTTCTGACCGCCTGCCTGTACGACCGCGCGCAGTACCTCG
>CAITDR010000315.1 GCA_903891165.1 uncultured Pseudomonadota bacterium | reverse complement strand
GCCGCCGCCGGGCACATCACCTGCTTTTTCCGCCGCAGCGAGGAGCCGGTCCAGCACACTTCGGAACTCCGACTGCAAAGTCTGCCAGCTCTGAAGCCGAATCTCCTCCTCCAGGTAGCTCTCCATCCGTGATGGACTTGGGCCAGGCTCGGCCCAGCCCTTCCACGCCGACTCGGTCAGGTTGCTCCAGGCTTCCTTGATGGACAAGTTGTCGCCGGAACGCACCCCGTCCACCCTCTCCACCAGCGGCACAAAGGCCTGGAGTAACCAGGGAAGTAGCGGCAAACGTGGGGGAAGGGGATCGAAGTCCAGGATCGGCAGCACCCGCAGAACAGACCCCAATTTACCAAGGGCCTCTTCCGCCTCCTTCGCCTTGGTCCCACCCACCTCCTCCCAATCCGGAGCCTTCTTCGCCGCCTCTGCCCAGCCCCGGATCAAGGTCAACATCAGCGAGGTTTTGCCGCTTCCCCGGCCGCCGTGGATAAAGTAGACCCGGCCCTGCCGCTCCGGCTCCACCTGCGCCCAGGGAGAATCGACCATGGGTTTCCAGGCACCTGCCGCCGCCTTCACACTTTCGAGCTGATCCCGAAGCTCCTCCGCAATCTCCACCTGATCGTCGGTAAGAGAATCCCAGGAGAGCGGGCGGGCATCGGTGGGGGGCGTCGTCTTCATCGCTGCTGTTTATCCAGCCTACAAGCCTTTTGCCCACAGCTTGGCAATTTCGCCGGAAGTGCCGTCCGCCGGGGAGTGTGATAGACCGGGCCTCGCGGGCGCCCAAAAGAGCCTTACGGGGGGGAGATGATCCAGAAGCTGAGCCTGAAGGATGTGGGACCGGCCCCCGCGTTGGAATTCGACTTCGCGCCACGTTTGAACCTGCTGACCGGTGATAATGGTCTTGGAAAGACTTTTATTCTTGATGTGCTGTGGTGGGTGCTGACGACGACCTGGGCGGGAGAAAAGGCGTTTCCTACGCGACCGGTGCCAGAGAGCGGGAGCCCGGAGAAGGTAGAGCTGAAGCCGGAAATTTCTGTGGCCTTACGCGGCCTTCCGGGTACACCGGACATCCAAAACCGCTCTCACTGGCGATGGGGGACACAGGAGTGGGTAGGAGGGGACACCGAGACGGAACGCCCCTCCAGCCTGGTGATCTATGCCCGGATCGACGGCAGCTATGCGGTGTGGGATGCCCTGTATGCACCCGGAAATCTGTCCTCCTTCGCCGATGCTGCGATTGTGTTGACCCCCTCGGAGCTTTGGGATGGAAAGGAAGAGCTCGCCGATCCCCGTGGACCAGCAGGCAAGCGCACCATCATCGGCGGTCTGATTGCGGACTGGGTGGGCTGGCAACAACGGGCGAAGTCGCCAGAATTTGAGGCCCTTCGCCTGGTACTTTTGGCGCTGAGCCCACCGGATGAAGCCCTGATACCGGGCGAGCCGACCCGCGTCCACCTGCGGGACCGTCGTGATATTCCGACGCTTGCCACCTCCTATGGTCTGGTACCGGTCACCCTGGCTTCGGCAGGAATGCGGCGGGCTCTTTCTCTAGCCTACCTCCTGGTCTGGGCGTGGACCGAACATCGCAAGGCCGCTGAGCGCAGCCAACAGCCTGCTACTCGAGAGGTGGTTCTGCTGATCGACGAGCCCGAGCTGCACCAACATCCAGCCTGGCAGCGTGTTTTTCTGCCTGCCGTGCTCCGTGCACTCAGCCTGATCGCCCCAGAGGCGGCCACGCAGATCTTCATAGCCACCCATTCTCCATTTGTGTTTGCGTCCATTGAAAGTCTGTTCCGCGAAGAGGTGGACGATCTTTTTGTGCTGGAGCGCGATGGGCGGGTGGTGCGCGTGGCGGAGCTGCCTTTCTGCAAGGAGGGAGAGGTGGGGAGCTGGCTGGGTTCCCGTGTCTTCGGACACCTCCAAGGTCGTTCCCGCGAGGCTGAATTGGCGATTCAAGCGGCGACGGACTTCATGGCCCACCGAGAAGGGCAGGCCGAGCAGAGGCTGGCGTCGTTGGCGGAAAGACTGAAAGAACTTCCACAACGTGCGGATCGAGGGGAAGCAGACCCCTCGGCGCTCATCCGTAAGGAAGACTACAAAAATCTCCCCCTGGTAGAGCGGGTCCACGTCGCCCTTCAGAACACCCTCCCCGGTCACGACGAATTCTGGGTACATTGGACGCTGGTGTACCGTCCCGGACGACGAGGTGATCCAGCATGAGACACCTGAATCCACCTGATCCGCCTCCCCGTTGGCACACACAGGTGCTGGAGAGGGGAGAATAATGGCTGGCTTTGGGGGACAACCGCCATGCGGAGCGCCCCGCACCCCTCTGGCGTAGTTTCCGCGACGAAATTGGAGCGGCCTTCGGCTATATCTGTTGCTATACGGTGGTGTACGTCGCAAATAGAGAGGCCGATCATTTTGTTCCCTGGACAAAGCTGAGGGGGACCGATCAGGCACGCGCGGCCTACGAGTGGCCGAACATCCGCTATGCCGACGCCTGGATCAACCGCGCCAAGGGGAGCACCCGTTTTCCCGACCCCTTCGTGGTCCAAGATGACTGGTTTGAGCTACTTCTTCCGTCTTTGGAGCTGGCATCGACCGGGAGACACCCACCGGAAGAGGATGCAGCCATTCAGAACCTGCTACAGGTAGTCCGAAGTGACCCGCGCATCATGAAGACACGCCGAAGCTACTTCCGGCAATACAAAGAGGGGATTCGCTCTCTGGAGCTGGTAGATGAGGAGGCTCCTCTTCTGGGTCGGGCCCTTCGGGCACAGCCGGATTTCTTAAATCCCGCCGACCGCACCCGCCTGGGAGCGGGTCGCTGACCACGGTGCAGCCTCGATACATTCTTGGATGTATCACGAAACAGACCGGCAATAGGAGATTTTTTTGATACATCTCCTTCGAAGACATCTACCTTCCTACGGATTGCCCATCATGCTCTTCCCCCTCCTCCTCCTCACCGCCTGCAACACCCCCGAAGCCGCCGCGCCAAAGGTCCCGGGCACACCTAGCGCCGAAGCCGCCCCCGCCGCCCCTCCGGCGGGCGCCCGCAGCTTCCCCGAGAGTGCCACCTTCGGCGACCTGGTCACCGCCCTGCGCGCCGACCCCTCCGAAAAACCCGGCCGCTCCTGCCTCCTCTCCTCCACCGGATCCCTCACTTTTGAGGCGCCGGTGAGCCTGGGACGCCCGGAGATCCCCGATCCTCCCGCGGATCTGGATCTGCTCCTGGTGGGCCGGAAGCCGGGTTCCCTTCGCCTCTGGGCGACCTGGGGCGAGACCGAGGGGGGCGATCTCCTGGATCTGGTCGCTCTTACGCCGGTTTCCAAGGTGATCCGCAGCGGGGTCACCCCGGTGATTGTGGTCACCGACCAGGGCAGCTATTTTATGGCCCTGGGGATGGCCGGCGAAGGCAAGCTGATCACGCCGGAAGATATTGTCCGGATCAAGGCTGAGATTGTCCCACGCGCCACGACCTGGGTGCTCACGGCCGAGGCGGGCGTGCCCCTGAGTCGCCTCCGCGAGCCTCTTACTTGGTTTGCCGAGGCCAAGGGCAGCGTGGTGCTTGCGACGGCCGCACCAAAGGTTCTTGGGCCAAGCCGCCGGATCTCCCGCTACGAGGGCAAGGTGGAAGCCCCCGATCCCAATGCCTGCGATCTGGCGGCCATGCAGAAGCCGGGCAACCCGATGGGGCGCTACGGATCCCGCCAGTTCAGCCACGTTTCCGATTCCTTCCAGGTGGTAAGCGAACAATGTGGTGCGAAGCTCGGCGCGGGGGAGGGCGGAGCGATTCATATTCTGACCCGCATCTCCGCTGCAGGCGCCGTGGATGTGGCCTGCGTTGAAACCGACGACACCAACAATGCCGACTTGCGCCTCTGCACGGTGGAGGCGGTACGCAAGCTCCAGTTGGAGGCGCCATCAACGCCGGGAACCGTCAACTTCGGCAGCGCCGTTCTCTATCCGGGCGCCCGGGTTGCGGGGCTCTGCCCCTAGGGGCTGCACCGATCCGCCCTTTGTGGTAGAGTTGCGCCGATGCTTTTTCTCTTCCCATGTCCCTGAGCGGTTCCACCCACGATAGCCCGGCCCTCTACCTGCGTTTTGGGCCGATGGTCCTCCGTCGCATCCGCGACTTCTACGCTGCGGACGAGGCGGAAGAGGTATTGCAGGAGCTTTTTGTACGAGTCCTGGACAAACCTCAGGCCTTCCGTGGGGAAAGTTCACTTGGCACCTGGATCTATGGGGCTACCACTCGCTACTGTCTTCATCGCCGTCGCGACGATGACCCCGACGATCAGCCGCTGTACAGCCCCACCGCCACCCTCCGCGCCGAGGAGGCGGATCAGGAGCGTCAGGCGGTACTCTTCGAAAAACGCTGGCGTTTTATCGACGAAGATCTGGTCTTGATCGGGATCTACTACTACCTGGATGGCATGAGCCAGCCGGAGATCGCCGAGCTGGTGGGCAGCCCCCGCCGCACCCTCGGCGCGCGTATTCTGGAGCTGGACAGCCAGCTCCACAAGCGGGAGCCCTGATGGGCGTTTTTGCCCGCGATGGCCACCTGCTGGCCCTCGGTCTGGAGCGCCACCAGGCCAACGACCTCTCCGCCGAGGAGACCGCTGGCCTGGATCTGCACCTCCAGGACTGCCCCCTCTGTCAGTCCCGCGCGGAGCTTTTTCGTAAGGAGATTTTGCTTCCTCCATTAAAACTGCCGCAGCGCCCTCAGCTGCAGCTGATAACCGGGGGGGCCGGTCGATCGGTGGCGCCCGCGCCAACCGTCGTAACCACCCCACCCTTGGAGCCACGTAGGCGTTGGTGGATCCTTCCTCTCTTGGCCATGGCAATCGGTCTCCTCATCACCGTACTCTTGCCACGTCAAGGGCCAAGCTCGAAGGGATTGGAGAGTCTCGCGATGGAGGTGTATCGGGACAGAAATAGCGAGCGCCTCCTCCCAGGGGATCGGGTGGTAGAAGGCGAAAAGCTGGCCTTCCGTGTGCGCAGCGATGTGGACGGCTACCTTCTGATCTCCGAGCGCACCGGCTCCGGCCAGAGCCGCGCCTGCTACCCCCCGGGCGACAGCCCCCAGGCCGCACTCTTGCGAGGCGGGCCGGATGCCATGGTCCTTCCCACCGCTCTGGAGCTGGAAGCCGGGGCCGGCGAGGAGCTTTTGATTGCCACCCGCTGCCCCAAATCTTTTGGCATGGAGACGGTGACCCGGGCGGAGCTGCCTGCCGATTGTGTGCAGGTCCGCCTGAGTCTCTACAAACAGGAGCCTTAGCCCAGCTGGGCGAGGATGCCGTTGAAGGTGACACTGGGACGCAGGGCCGCATTGGCCTTGGCGTCGTCGGGCCGGTAGTAGCCACCGATGTCGATGGGCTTGCCCTGCACCGCCACCAGCTCGGCGACGATGGTCGCTTCAGCGGCGTTCAGCGCCTGCGCGATGGGGGTAAACAGCGCCTTCAGCTCTGCATCTTCCCCCTGCTCGGCCAGCGCCTCTGCCCAGTACATGGCCAGGTAGAAGTGGCTTCCCCGGTTGTCGATGCCGCCCACTTTCCGGGACGGTGACTTGTCCTTCTCCAGGAATTTTCCGGTGGCGGCGTCCAGCGTAGTCGCAAGGGTCTGAGCTTTTTTATTGTTGAACACTCCGGCAAGATGTTCAAAGGAGACCGCGAGCGCCAAAAACTCGCCCAGCGAGTCCCAGCGCAGGTAATTCTCCTCCAGAAACTGCTCCACATGCTTGGGGGCCGAGCCACCGGCACCGGTCTCAAACAGGCCACCGCCGTTCATCAGGGGCACAATCGACAACATCTTCGCCGAGGTTCCCAGCTCCAGGATGGGGAAGAGGTCGGTGAGGTAGTCGCGCAGCACGTTCCCGGTCACCGAGATGGTGTCCAGCCCGGCCTTGATGCGCTTGAGGCTGAACAGGCAGGCCTCCGCAGGGGGAAGGATGAGCAATTCCAGACCCGATGTATCATGGTTCTTCAGGTAGGTGCTGACCTTTCCGATGATCTGCGCATCGTGCGCACGGCGCTGATCCAGCCAGAACACCGCGGGCACCCCGGTGGCGCGGGCACGGTTCACGGCCAGCTTCACCCAGTCCTGGATGGGGGCATCCTTGGTCTGGCAGGCGCGCCAGATGTCGCCTTCTTCCACGGTATGTTCGATCAGCGTCTGCCCGCTGCCGTCCACCACACGGATGTGACCCTTCCCGGCGGCAACAAAGGTCTTGTTGTGAGAGCCGTACTCCTCGGCCGCCTGGGCCATCAGCCCCACGTTGGGCACGGAGCCCATGGTACGCGGGTCGAAGGCCCCGTTCTCCTTGCAGAAGTTGATGGTGGCCTGGTAGATACCGGCGTAGGAGCTATCGGGGATCACCGCCAGGGTATCCTGGAGCTTCCCGGCCGCATTCCACATCTGCCCGGAGGAGCGGATCATCGCGGGCATCGACGCATCCACAATCACGTCGCTGGGCACATGGAGGTTGGTGATGCCCTTGTCGGAGTTCACCATCGCCAGGGCAGGACCATTGGCGTAGGCTGCCTGGATGTCGGCTTCGATCTCTGCTTTTTTGTCAGCAGGGAGACGATCCAGCTTGGCGACCAGATCGCCGAAGCCATTGTTGAGATCCACGCCGAGTGCCGTAAACGTGTCGCCATACTTCTCAAAAAGATCGGCGAAGTAGACTTTGACCGCGTGCCCGAAAATGATGGGGTCGGAGACCTTCATCATCGTGGCCTTCATGTGCAGCGACATAAGCAGCCCCTCACTCCGCGCGGCTTCCACCTGCTGGCCCAAAAAGGCCACCAGTGCGGCCTTCCGCATCACGGTGCCGTCCAGCACTTCTCCAGTGAGAAGGGGAGTTTTTTCTTTCAGCACCTTGACACTGCCGTCGGCCGCCACAAACTCGATGCGCACATTGGTGGCAGCGGGCACCACCACCGACTTCTCGTTGGCGAAAAAGTCTTCCCCACCCATGGTCGCAACGCGGGTACGCGAAGTGGCCGACCACTTGCCCATGGAGTGCGGGTTTTTCCGGGCGTATTCTTTCACGGCCTTGGGGGCGCGGCGATCGGAGTTGCCTTCCCGCAGCACGGGGTTTACCGCCGAGCCCAGCACCTTGGCGTAGCGGCCTTTGATGTCTTTTTCGGCGTCTGTCTTGGCTTCTTCGGGGTAGTCGGGGACAGCGTAGCCCTGGCCCTGCAGCTCTTTGATGGCGCCCTTCAGCTGGGGGACGGAGGCGGAGATGTTGGGCAGCTTGATGATGTTCGCGTCGGGCTGCAGGGTCCACGCACCCAGCTCGGCCAGATCATCGGCGATACGCTGCTCGGGCTTCAAAAAATCCCCGAAGTTTGCCAGGATACGGCCGGAGAGAGAGATGTCCCGGGTTTCCACCGCTACACCGGCGGCCTTGGTGAAGGCGGCCACGATGGGCAGCAGCGAGTAGGTGGCCAGCGCCGGTGCTTCGTCGGTCTGGGTGTAGATGATCTTGGCTTTGTTCGCGTTCATGGTATTTTTTCTGGGTGAGGAGGAAGCGATGGCCGGGCCGGGGGCCGGTGCGGCGGGGCCCAGCTTCTATCACGGCGGCGGGCGGGGGTAAAGGTCGGAGGGGAGGGAGCTTTGGGCGGATGCATGCCTCCTTGCCCGGTCGGCGTTAGAAGGCCCCTGGAGGGCAGCCCATGCTCCTGTTTCTGGTGGCCTGTGGTGCGGAACAGCCGGAAAAACCGGAGGTAAACCTGATTCCCTATGACTACGAGGAGGTGGTGCCGGAGCCGGTCACCCTCGATTTTGTAGGGACGATTGCGACCATTGCGGATCTGCCCCTGGGTCTGGACGATAGCTGGCGGGAGAGTACGGTCAGCGGATCCTTTACCTATGACCTGACGATGGATGATACATCGGGTGATATTCTCCGCGGAGACTACCGCCACCATCGCAATGGATCCTTTACCCTGAATGTGGCGGACCTCGTCGTGACCGGCACCAGCTCTCCCACGGTGGAGATCGAGAACCTGGATCCCGATACCTTCCGCTTTTTGGATCAGGCGATCCGGGGCACCTTCGGCGCCGAGTCGATGCAGGTGGATGGCACGGATCACCAGGATCTGACGGTCAGTTTTGCGGTGACCGACAGCAGCGGCGCTGCTTTCCGCGACGATGCACTTCCGGCACAATTCCCGATGTTGGACATCGTACACTACCCGCATACCTTTGCGGTGGAGGACGACGGCGGCACCCTCCTCCTCCAGCTCACTGAGCTACGGCAGACCGGGCCTTAAACCCGCGTTCCTCCCCGCGCCACCACTGCCTGAACCCGCAAGAGCAGCATCCCCGCGACCGCCGCAAGGGCCGCTGAGAG
>CAITDR010000314.1 GCA_903891165.1 uncultured Pseudomonadota bacterium | reverse complement strand
GTGGGTGCCGCCCCCCTCGGTGGCCAGCATGGTGGCGGCCAGCAGGTCCACGCGACCATTTTCGATGATGGAGCGCCCCGCCTGGCGTCCCCAGCCGCCGTCCGGCGCAAAAAGACTCTCCATCTCCCCGGCGACAAATTCGCGTGCTCGGCTGGGATCGCGACGCACCGCATCGGAAGCACCCATCAGCTCGGCGGAGCGCATCAGGAATTCGTTGTGGCGACGGCGGACATCCACCAGGGCCTGCTCGGCCGCCGCGATCCGCGCCTGCTTCTGGTCCGCGGGCCCCTGCCAGGCCTGCGCCTCCCGCAGGGCACGCTCGGCCTGAAAATACTCTACATCTTCCCCGGCTTTGGTCACCCGCTCCCGGCGGTACTCCGACATCCCGCCCCCCTCCTGGCGGGCGCGGCTGCGCTCGTAGGCCAGCAGTGCGGCGCGGGCGCCGGGGGCATTTTCATCGTGAGCAGGATCTGCAGGGTTCCGTTGAGCCGGAGGGATAACCCTCGCTTCCAGATAGGTACGTGCCTCCGCCGACATGCGGCGGGTCTCCGTGTGGCCGTGCCCCTCGCCGTCGGGGACATAGACCTCGATGCTGCGAGAGTGGTGCTGCACAAAGAGCTGGCGCGCCGTTGACACGTCAAGAGCCGCCAATTGATCCTGGGTACGCTGGCCCGCAACCACCGCATGTTCCCGGAACATCTTGTCTTCAAAGCTGCGGATCATCGAGGGCGGGATACGCGCCCGACGGTGCACCTGCTGCAGGTCTGCCTCGATCTGCTGGGAGATCTGCTGCAGGGCATCCACACTCTGATCATTGTTTCCCGAGTTAAGCGCCTGGTTCATCCGCTCGTTCATACGGATGGCAAAGGCACGCTCGGGGTTGCCCGCCACCAGGGCCTCGGTGACCTGGAGGTTGGTGCCGGTCAGATCGGAGCGAAGTTTGGTAAGTGTTCCGCTCCAACCAGGCACATTGGTAAGCTGGGCACGTTCCTCGGGAGAGAGCGCACGGAGTGCCCCTTCGCGTACGTCGTGGGCCACCCCAAACCAGCGGGTAGAATCTTCCGAAAGTGCGGCCGCATAGACGGCACGCTGGAAGTTGCGGTCGCCCGCAATTGTGGACTCAAGCTGGCCCCGGCGACGGTGCTCGCTGGCCGTATCCAGCAGGTTGTTCGCCGCACGATACTGGTCCGCAGCCTCCAACTCCGAGCGGATGCGGGCGCGCATGTCCTGGTGCCACTCGTCCTGATAGGACTGGGCCACGGCATCCAGACCCTTGTCCGAAAGCCCGGTCAGCGCGCGGAAGAGGGCATCTTCGTCGGTACCTCCTAAAAAACCCAGGGTTTGGTGCTCCACTGCGTTGCGCACGGCGTTCCGACGATCAATCACCTGGTTATTGACCACATCATCAATCGGTGCATAGACACGATTGGGTCCCGCAACACGTTCATCCAGGCTGTCGCGACGGCGATCGGTCTCGGTCTTGAAGGAGGAGAGGATACCGTCAAAGTTCGCTTTGATATTGGAATTGAGGATGCCCATCGCTGCTTCCTGAGCGGCGGCGGGGGTGCGACCGAAGCGGCGACCGATGGCGCGGGTCTGGCGCTCGGCGGCGGCCCCATGGGTGGTGGCGGTGGCCGAGGAGCGGTCGACCAGCTCGGTCTCTACCGTCTCGATATCGGCAAGGGTGGGATTTTTGATCTGGTCGATGGCCCGTACCCCGCCCCGACCGGCCTCCCAGAGCCCGTGGATCTGCTCGTTGGTGGAGTGGCGCGCGGCATCCTCAGCGTCCTTCCTCTGCTTCTCCACCATCCCGCGCTGGCCCTGCTCCAACATGAACACCGACTGGTGCTCTTTTTTCAAGGCGGGTAGATAGGTGCGATTATCGTAAAAAGTACCGGGCTTCAGCATCCCTGCAACCCGATGTGCCTCCTTGGCGTAGGCGGCCGCAAAGGGCTCGGCGGCGCCCAGAAGGCCACGCTCCACGGTCTTGGCCTGGGCCATGACCGACTGCTGTACCTTCTGGCCCGCCTCGCGAATGGACTGAATAACCTGTGTTTCTACCTGGTTGATCTGCGCGATGGCCTGCTCCTGGAGGAGCTCCACGGCACGGTGGGCACGCTCACGACCACTGGCGAGGCGGAATTCCACCACCCGACCGGCGGTGGCCGTACACATATTGTCGGCCTCCGCCTCCTGGCGGATGTACACGGCGGTGGGGTCCACCAACTGGAGAAAAAAGAGGGTGAACTGTCCTTCCATCTGGGTGGAGAGCAGATCCGCCGAACGCGACGTACCGCCCGCGGCCAGGTCCGCCGCGAGCTGGGTGCCCAGATCGGGCAGCTCATAGGCACGTTGCTCGTGCTGATAGAGCTGGAGTTTGACCCCATCGGTCTCGGCGTTGTAGGCGTCGGCTACCTGCTGAGCTTTGCCCTGAGCGGTAGGGTTCATGGGCTCGCCCTGGGGCATACAGGCGTTGCCACCTGCGCCGCCCACATAGGCCATGATCTTCCCGCCATAGTCGCGGGCCATGGTCTGATAGGCGGGCTTGAGCTGGGTGTTGTAGAGCTGGCGCAGCTCGCCGGTGTTGTCGTCCATCGAATCTAACACATTTTCGACGGTCGTTTCTTTATGTCCGTCTACCTCCTCCGTGGAACACTGCGCGGCGGCATCGATGACGCCCAGCGCCGTACGGGCGCGGGTGTTGACGGCGTTACGCGCGGTGGTCGCCGAGTTGCGTACCAAGGCCACGGCACCGCTAACAACGCCGGGAATCCGCCCCGCCTGCATCTCCAAAGCGCGGCGTGCCTGTACAGCCGTCTGCTCTACTTTCTGAACCGCCCGAATCTGAAAGCGGGCCAGATCGCGCTCGATGGCCATGACCGCTTGGCGCACCCGGTCGTGGTGTTCGTCGGGAGAAATTCCCGTTCGTTTCTTGATCTCTTGGAGCTGTTGAGGAGAAAGAACGGGAGGATCTCCCACCGTGGGAAGGTCCACACCGCCGAGGCGGCCCAGGGCAACCGGCGTGATACCGGCGCGGTTGAGGAGGTTCTCCACGCCACCGTTGTTGGGGGCGGGGGCCGGACCGGGGGCCGGTGCCGGGCCGGGCGCCGGTCCACCCGTGGGTGCACCGGTGGTCGGGGCACCCAAACCCGGCGGTGTTATCGACTGCTCCTGCGACGCATCCACACACATCATCGACATGTTGGGATCGTCGCCTGTGGACGACACGGGTAGGGAACTATCCCCACCTCCCCCGCCCGACATGACTCCCGAGCTGTCGGTAGAGGAGGAGGTCGCGTTTGGATCACCCAACGAAGGCTGGCTGCTGTCGCTCTGGCCACTCCCCGCCGCCGGAACCGCCGCGACGGGCGCCGGAGCGGGAGGAGGCATCACCGACATATCCGGCGGTGGCACCGACATCAGCGGCGGTGGAAGTGACATAGTCGGCGTAAAGACACTCGAATCCGGCGGCACCATACTGCTGTCTTCCGGCAGGCACACCGCCGAAGACGACAGGTAGACCGGCACCCCCGCACCACTCCCCGAGGTATAGCTGGCGTTTGGACTCTCACTTTCGGAGGACCAGGGGCCAGAGCTGCTGTAGACCGGATCTCCTGCCATCAGGGAGCCTGGATGCAGCCGAGGCTGCGGTTACTTTTGGCGGTGTGGCCACGCGCGGGCGTTGCAAAGAGGGCTTTCCGCTCGGGCGATGGAAAAGTTGGGGTGGGTCGTTCCAGAGCCCTCCCTGGACCCTCCCGTTCGGAAGAAAGGCGGAAAGCCCTCCCTGGAGTGGGGATACCTGAATGGCTATTCATTTTTTCTCCGCTTGGAAGAGGGCGAAGAAGGAAGTGGTGGTTCCGGCTCCAGCCCCGAAGGCATGGGCAGGCCCAGCTTCCGACATTCCAGGGAGAGGCCACGCAGAAGTTCGGTCCAGCCCAGCGGACGCCCAGCTTCTGCAGCCAAAACGGCCGCAGCAAGAACCACATTTCGCACATTTCCGCCCGCAAGATCGCAGTGCGCAGCCAGACGGTTGATGTCGCGGGGACTCAGGCTGTGGCCGCGCCCCAGGTGCGCCTCCCAGAGGCGGCGACGCTCGTCGGGACCGGGCGCAGGAAACTCGATCACCAAGTCGATACGCCGCGAAAAAGCGGGATCAAAGCGGGAGCGGCTGTTGCTGGCCAGGATCACGATGCCCTCGTAGCTCTCGATACGCTGGAGAAGATAATTGGTTTGGGCGTTGGCGAAGCGGTCGTTGGAGTGGTTTACCTCGGTACGTTTGCCAAAAAGAGAGTCGGCTTCGTCAAAAAAGAGGACCACTTCGGCGGCCTCGGCCCGCGCCAATAGCTCGGCGAGGTTTTTTTCTGTTTCACCGATATATTTACTCACCACCGAAGCAAGGTCCACCCGGTAGAGGGGAAGGGCCAACCTCCCCGCCAACCAGCTTGCCCCCAGGGTTTTTCCGGTTCCCGAAGGACCGAGGAAGAGAGCACGCACCCCCGCTCCATAGCGGGAGGCCACCGCCACCCCCAGAGTGCCCGCAAGGCCCTCTCGCTGGCGACAGCGAGCCAGGAGAATCTCCAAGTCCCGACGGGCACTTTCAGCCAGGACCAGCCCCTCCTCCTCCACCCGTACCG
>CAITDR010000313.1 GCA_903891165.1 uncultured Pseudomonadota bacterium | reverse complement strand
GGGGGTGGACCCGCACGCCCGCACGCAGGCCCAGGCTGCCCAGCACGTCGGTAGCGGAGAGGATGTCGTAGCGTGGATCATTGGCCGCTGTCCAGCCGGTCTGGAAGGAAAGCTCCAGCTTGGGGGGGCCGGATTCGGCAGCAAGAACCAGGGAAGAAAGAAGGAGGCTCAGCATGTTCACTCCGCGTCCCGACGGGGAAGGAGGGTGTCTACGGTCAGGCCCATCGAGGCAAAGCCTGCGGCGGTGACCATGTTGGAGGTGGCAGGATCGAGGAAGGAAAGTTGCCCGAGAGGGGCATCTTGCGAGATCACAAATTTGCCATCGGGGGAGGAGGTGATGGCCGTGGGCGACAGCTCCAGCTCCAGGGGCTCGGCGGTGCCAGTGGCCAGATCCACCCGGAGCAGTGCGTCCACCTCACTCATCAGCACCAGCGCCTGGTTGACTCCATTGTTGCTGACCAATTCCAGACCCACCGGCGCACCTTCCAGGACCAGGGCCACCGGATCGGCCTCCTCAGCGAGGGGGAAGATGCCCAGGCCGTAGTGGATGTCGTAGAAGCCGCTGACGCCGCTGCCGATGCTCACGTCGGGGTTCATCGTCGCGACGGCAAAGCGCTGGTCACCGGTCAACTGGAGCTTGGAGATCGGGTTTTCGGCGCGATATTCCACCAAAAGTCCGGTTTCCGGTTGGAAGAGGTACAGGTCGTGGTAGCCATTGTTGGTATTGTACAATACCGTCCAGACGTCGCCGTCGAGGATGGCATTGCAGGGCTCGTCCAGCTCGTAGCTCTCCACCTCAAAAAATTCATGTTCGAGCACATCCACCTGCCGACGGGATGCGGAGACCATCACCGTCTGATCCGAGCCGGTGTCTACCAGCATGTCGGTAGGCGAGCTCGACAGCTCGACCAGATCGATACTTTCCTGCTCCAGATCCAGCACATACAGGTCGGCGGATCCGCTCACACTCACCAGGGCGTAGCGCCCGCCCGCAGCGAGGACCACATCCTGCGGGGTGACCATGGTGTCGGGGTCCAGGGTCAGCGGGAAGGTGACCGACACGGCCCAGGAGGCGAGGTCGACCACCGCCACCTGCGAGCGCGAAAGCACCACGGCCCGGCTACCATCTTCGGTAAAGAGCACACTCTCCGCCGCAAAACCGACGGGCACTTCGTGAACCGCCCCGGAAACCGTCTCGACAAACACCACTGCGGTCAGGTTGAGGAGTCCGTCCACGACAACGGAAGCGGTGGTCGCGGGATCCAGATGTGCTGCGGCAATCGAGCCATTGGCATTGAAGGCGAAGGCGGTGAACTGAGGCGGTACATCCAGCGTCTGGACCACCTTGCCGTCGCGAACCAGATCCAGCTCGGCAGCGGTGGTCAGATCGTCGTAGGCGCAGTCCTCCACCCGCTTGATCTTCGGATCGTCGTCTTCGCAGACCTGCCAGGTGGCGGTGACCAGGAGGCTCTGGTTGTCGGCGACCTCCACCATCTTCTGCGGGGAAGCACCCCGTAGATCCACCTCGGTCACCTCGCCGGACGGCGTGATGCGCAGGAGTTTTCCGGCGTGGGGAAGCCGCACATAGGCGCCGTCGTTCAGGGTGGCGACGTTGGGATCCCACAGGGCAGTATCCATGAAGTTGCCGTTGTTGGGATCGAAATTCCAGGGGTTGCAGCCGCCAAGCAGCAGCAGGGGGAGCAGGGTGCGCATGGGAGCCTCGATGCTTAAAAGGTCAGTGGGAGATGTCGGCGTTCAGCTCGAAACCGGTGATGGTGTCCAGGGCGTTGGTGGGGGCATCATAGAAGGAGATCCTCCCCAATTCGTGTTCCTGGCTGGCGTAGGCGGTGTTGGTGCCGGGCAGCACCCCCAGGTAGACCGGCAGACTCGGCAGCTCGACCGTGACCGGCAAGAGCGTGTCGAAAATCAGGCTTTCCAGCACCTTTTGGTCCTTCATGATGAAGAAGCCGTAGCTACCGTCGTCGGAGACGGAGTAGCCTTCAGGCTCGGCGGGCAACAGTAAAGGATTTTCGCGGAAGTCGGTCAGATCGATCTGGGTCATGGCCCAGTGCCCGTTGAAGGGGTTGCTGGACGACGCATCGGGCGCGTCCGCAAGGGTGTGGAAAATCAGCAGCGAACCGCCCGTAGGGCTGACACCGATGGTCTGGATAGGCTTGACCAGGGGGCGCTCGGTGATGCTGTCGGTGAGCAGGTCCCAGACGGCGTAGCGGTCCAACCGGGTGGCGGTAGTGTACAGGATCGCCTGCGGACGGGGACCGGCGAAAAGCACCGAGCCATAGGGGGAATCGGCGGGCAGATCCAGCTCACCCAGGGCGGCAAAAGGATCGGCGGGGTCCAGGTTGTAGAGCTTGTGGGCGTCGCGACTGACGATGGTGATCCGGGCGCCGTCAGGCGACAGGTCCAGGTCGGTGGGGTTGCCACCCAGGGCGATGCGCTCCACGCTGCGGTCGGTGAGGGACACAACGGCCAGATCGGTGGCGCCAAATTGCCGGACGAAAGCCCAGTTTCCGTCGGGGGACAGCTCGACTTCTTCGGCGGCCGGGGCGTTCAGCGGGTCGTCGGAGAGCTCGATCAGGGAGATGTCCGGCGGGTTCTGGGTGAGGTCGATCACGGCGAGGGAGGCGTCAGAGACCACCAGGGCTTTCTGGCCATCTTCGGTCCATTTGACCGACTGGGGGTTGAAGCCCACCACCATCGGCGTGTGGGTGGCGGTATCGACGTTGACCAGGCTTGCTTCGTTGAAGGACTGCACACCGCCGGAAGAACCCTGGCTTTCGGCGTCCGGGTCGTACCAGCACATCACCCAGTGCCCGTCGTTGGACAGGGCGAGGCGGTTGAAGTTGGGCCGGATGGGCACGTCGGTCACGGCGAGGGTCTCGGCATCGAGGATACTCACCGAGTCGGAGCCCTCGTTCAGGGTAATTGCCTTTTTGTAGTCGGCCGTGGTGACGACGCGGGTGGGGATTTTGCCCACGTCAGCGGTCAGGACGGCCAGGGACGGCACGGAGATGCGGGTGACGGTATTTCGACTTGTGTTGGCCACAAAAACATAGGCGTCGGTCGCCGCAGGTTCCAGCTTGAGGAAGTCATCTTCCTGCTCGGGGGGGGCGGTGTCGTTGGGGGCTTCGCCACTTCCGCCGGAGTCGGACCAGTCGCCGTTGGCCCCGGTGTCGCCCGAACGGGAATCTTTGGCCGAGCCTTCATAGGCGGAGCATCCGGCCAGGAGGGAACTGAGGAGGATCAATCGCATACGCGCCTCGAATGTCATCAATCTAAGCACGATCCGTGCCAACGTCTGCGGTGGCGCCTGCAACAGGCGGAATTCTACCGAAGGAGGAGGAAAAAGGGGAGGGGAGGAGGCGGCGGCGCTCTGGCCGCAGCGGGGCCGATCCGGACAATTTTGTCAGACCGACGGTGCCGCGGCGGCTACCCACGATGCCGGAATCCCTTTACCTCCACCCCTCCCTCTCCCCGCTCCTGTAGTCCCAGCGACAAAGCGGGCGTGATTTTTCTGCCGGAAGCAGGGCGGGTGTTTAGCATTTTCGTCCACTGGAGTGTCCATGCCTATCTCTCTGCCTGCCCTTCCCTATGCTTATGACGCCCTGGAACCGGCCATCGACAAGGCCACCGTGGAATTCCACCACGACAAACACCATGCGGCTTACGTCACCGGCTACAACACCGCCGAAGGAAAGCTGAAGGAAGCAGCCGAAAAAGGCGACTTCAGCGGCGTGAAGCACTGGACCCGCGAGCTGGCCTTCCATGGTGCCGGTGCGGCGTTGCATGCCCTCTACTGGGACAACCTCGCGGCCGATGGCGGTGGCGAGGCCGCTGGTGATCTTGCGGCGCGTATCGTGCAGGACTTCGGCAGCTTTGATGCCTTCAAAAAGCTCTTCACCGCCGCGACGGTGGCTGTGGAAGCCTCCGGCTGGGGTGTGCTGGCCTGGGATCCCCACGCCGGTCGCCTGCAGGTGATGGTGGCCGAGAAGCACCAGGATCTGGGCATCTGGGGTGCCACCCCGCTGCTGGTCTGTGACGTGTGGGAACACGCCTACTACCTGCGCTATCAGAACCTTCGCGCCAAGTACGTGGAGGCCTGGTGGTCCAAGGTCAACTGGGCCGATGTGGCCGCCCGCTACGCCACCGTTGCGCCCGCTTCCGCCGCCGCCTGAGGGGCCATCAGGAGCGCGACCACCGTTTTTCCATCGGTGATACGCCCGGAACGGATCCAAGCAAGCGCTTCTGACAGCGGGATTCGCAGCACCTGGATCACCTCGTCGGCTTCGGGGGCCGCTTCTACGGCCTCCAAGTGCGTAGCGAGGTAAATGTGGATCACCTCGTCCGTGAAGGCCGGGGTGGTCTTCAGCGCGATCAAGGGGAGTAATTTCCCGGCGTGCAGGCCAGCCTCCTCTTCCAGTTCGCGGCCGGCGCAGACCTCGGGGGACTCGCCGGGATCCAGCTTGCCCGCCGGGATTTCGTAGATCATCCCGCCGCCTGCATGGCGGTACTGGTGGATCAGCGTTACCGTGCCGTCGTCATGCAGTGGCAGCACGGCGGCTGCACCGGGGTGACGCAGGATCTCCAGCGTCACCTCCAGCCCGTTGGGGAGGGTGACGGTTTCGAGGCCGAATTCTCCGACTCTTCCGCGATGCAGGACCTGCCGCACTAGTTCTGCGGGAAGGTCATCAGACCTTCGACGCCGATGTTGGCGCCGTAGTAGGAGAAGGTGTAGGTGAAGGCCAGATCTTCCCCGTCAAAGCTGCCAGAAGTGTCGGAGCCGATCTGGGAGACGCCGCCGTTGCTGTCCGCCGAGTAGACGTTGACAATGGCTCCTGCGTCACTCAAGAACACCGCACGGTAGGTGGTGCCCAGCCCGATCACCGAGCATACGGTATCGGCCTCGGGCTGCACCACAAAGAACAGCGTGCAGGTGGTACAATCGGCAGACAGGGCATCAAAATAGTCGTCACCGGAGAGCAATTGGCTGCCGGACTCGTTCACCGTCTCGTCACAATTGAGCCCGAAGTCGGCGTAGGTGAAGCGTCGGGAGCCGGACCAGGTAGAGAAGTCGGTTTCCGGCTCGGGAGGCGTGCTATCCTCGATGCCGCTGTCGTCGGTGGCACCGCTGTCGTCGCCGGTGGTGGCGCTATCGTCCGCCGTGGGGTCGGTGACCTTGCCGGGGGTCACTTCAAAACCCGCCGGTTCACAGCCAAGTAGTCCGAATGCCAGAATCGTCACCATGGTGTCCTCCGCGGCGCTATTTTAGGCATTTCCGCGCCCGGAACTATCAAGAAGTTGTGAAGCCTGGGCGCTGGGAAGCCAAAAACACGAAGCCCGTTTCGGAAACCGAAACGGGCTCGTTATGCGGAGGGGGGGACTTGAACCCCCACGGTTTTACCCACTAGATCCTGAGTCTAGCGCGTCTGCCAATTCCGCCACCACCGCGGGAACCCCAGCCATGTATCGGAGGGGGGAGGAGGCGTCAAGGTGAGGCATCTCTTTTTTCGGCCAGTCGCCAGACGGCGTAGCCATTTTCGTGAAAAAGGAGCGTTGCTTCCAGGAGAAGGAGGCGCTCTAACAACTGGTGCGGTCCTTCAAAGGAATCTCTCCAGGTCGATTCGTCCAGGAATGCGAATTCCTTTCGGAGAAAGGGACGTTCTCCCACCAGGAGCAGTTGTACACCCCGATCACGGAGCTGGCTCAGGGTGGCCTGGCCGCCCTGGTTCAGCAAAAAGCGGCTGGGGACGTGATCCTCCACCGAGCCGAACAGGAAGGGCTGCTCGACGTAGTAGCCCTGCCAGGCAAAAAGCAGAGCGACTTCCAGGTTTTTGGGCTGCTGGTCGCGCAGGTAGCGCAGGGCGGGCCAGGCGGGGAGCTGGGCTTCCAGGAAGGCATCGCGGCTCTGTTGCCCGGTGACCACCGGGAGTTTTTCGGCGGCTGAGGCCAGTAAAGGCAGGTAGTTAGCGGGGAGCGAGCAGAGCCAGAGAAAGCTGAGGAGGGGGGAAGGGCGGACCCGACTGGCGGCCAGCCCGGCGACGCCGGCCAGGGGCAGCAGGTAGCGTAGCCAGTGGGGTCCGCTTGCCCAGCCCAAAAAGCCAACAAGAAGGACGGCTCCCAGGGTGATCGCCTTTGGATCGTCCCCCCCGGCCTTTCCGGGCTGCCTGCGGAGGATGCCCCACAACAGAGCCACAAAAATCCCGCCCCAAAGGAGCGAAATCCGCCCCAAGAAGGCATAGGAGTCGATGTCGGCACGTAGCAGAAGGTTCAGCGGTAGCAAGGCCATCGCCGCCCAGTCCCGCCCCAGCCCGTACTTCTCCGGATACATAAAGACCATGCCTTCCGGCCAGCCCGCATAGGGGAAGAAGGGGTGCAGGCCCTCCGCGAGGTTGCGCAGCCACCAGGGCAACACCGGAAGCAAGATTCCCAGCGTCACCAGCGGACTCTTGCGTAGCATAGCGCCAAGTCCATCCCGACGGAGCACCTGCAGCCCGCCGATGGCGACCAGGGCAAAAACCACGGGCGCCGCTGTATATTTCGCGGAGAGCGCCAGCCCCGCCATCCAGGCCATCCGCCCCCAGGCACCCCCGAGCAGCGCATCCATCGCAAGCATCAACCACAAGGCTACCGGAAGATTGTTATAGGGAAGGCCACTTTCCCTCAAAAAGCTCCAGGAACCGACCAGGGCCAGTACCGGCAGGGTGCCCCGTCCCGGACCCTGCTCCTCCCCCGCCTCTCGTAGCCCCAACAGCAGCGCCGCCGTCAACAGCCAGTGCCAGAGGCCCGGTGCCGCCTCCCCCCCCAGCCCGTAGAGCATGCTGGTGATCAGGTGGATGGGCAGGGGTCTTGAGCCATCCGGGTGGTCAAAACCACCGACCAGATGCCCACTCTCCGCAATCAGCTTGGGTAGGGACAGGTGGTAGTAGAGCAGATCGGTATCGGTCGGGGGGGCAATGGCCTCTATCAGGCCCGGTCCCAGAAAAAGGGCGCCAAAGGCACACTCTATCGCACCGAGACGCGGTAGCTGGAAGTGGGGCCGGAACAGCCAGCCCAGGCACAGCCCGCCCAGCAGCAGGCCCAGGGGAATCCGGGTGGCCATCCCCAGAAGGGCCAGCAGCCCCACCCCTCCCCAACAAAAAGCCATGCCCACACCCAAGGCACGGAGGCCCCCGAGTGGCCCCTCCAGCCCCGCCGGATCCACCCGCTTCAGCAGCGCTCCCCCGGCGCCCAGCATGGCCACAAAGCCGAGCAGGGCCACGGCCAGCCCGGGCAGGAAGCCTAACATAGGGGCTCCCAGCGTTTGGGCAGGATCCAGGCGGAGAAAGGCTGCCCCCAGCGCCAGTGCCGCTGCCCATCCCAGGATCGTGCCCGCTCTCTGCATCCGCGCTTATATCCTCGGAACCAGACGGACCGCATCCCCGCCTGGTGCTTCGAGTTGTTGGGGTCCGTTGAGGAGCGGTCCCATGGGCAACCAGGCCCCGGCCTCCCAGCGCTCCCAGGACCAGCCGTGGGCCGGCCAGTCCACCGTGTAGGTAACCGGCCCATCCCGATGACTGCCCCGGTAGCCACCCGATAGACGTTTTCCGCCTTCTACCCCCGGATCTTCATCGTCGAGGATCCATTCCTGAAGTGTGGCTACAAAAATGCCTCCCGCCTCCTCAAAAAGCAAATAGGGGCCAAAACGTTGGGGGGCAAGCTGCTTTCCCGGCCGATCCAGGTACAGGCCGTCACTGCAGCGCAGGTCGATGTCCACCCCCTCGGCCTTCGGCACCCGCTCCTCCCAGCACAGCACCTGCTGCCACAGGCTCAGGCTACTCAAAAAACCGATGGATGCGGGCGATGATTCGATATTTTGGATGTATTTCTGGCTGGGATAGCGGCGGCGCTCCCCGGTCATGGCATCGTCCAGGACGGCATTCTCGGGCTCTGCCCAGCCGCGCCAGCGTCCCCCCGCCACCGGCAGTCGTTGGGAGACCTCGCGCCGGGCGAGCGGATAGGCATCCGCACGTGCATCGCGATACCAGATGTCCTCGCCCGTGGAAGGATCCCCTTCGACCCAAAGCACCTCACCGTTACCCACGGCCAGTGGTTGTTGCGGCAGCGGTCGGGCCGAGGTCCGGGTGCGCACCCCTCCCGCCAGCGAAAAAAGCTCGATACGATCTGCCCACCCCACGCCCACATCCCGACCGTCGGTGGCCCAGCTGCGCGCTCCGATGACCAGCGTGCCCGGCTCAGGATCGGGGGAGGGCAGCCGCCACAGCCCATGTCCGGGGCGGTAGAGCAGCCCCGGCGCCGGTGCGGGCGCCACAGGTCCGTCCACCTCCAGAACTTCCCGGCTTTCCAGGTGCATGATCCGGTCCACATTCTTTCCGCTACACCAGTACACCCAGGCGCCTGCCAGCCCCACCGGACAGCGGCTGTGGATAGCGGCCAGGGGCTGTACGACGACGGGCAGGGGAAGAGGTGCTTCCACCTTCACTTCCTGCACATCCAAATCCAGGCTCCGGCCCGAGATCCGAAGGGTCTGGGGACCGGCCTGCGTTGGCGTCCACAGGCCCAGCGCCGGCGCAACCGCCTGCACGTTCGTCCAGTCCTCCATGGGGGGCCAGGCTCCGCTCCAGACTGCTTCGATCCAGACTTTTTCGCCGAGGGCCGGGCGCAGGCTGCTCGGGTGCAGGCCAAGCAGCGTAGTCGGGCTTTCCTCGACCTTTTCCGGCTCTGTCGTGCAGCCTACAAAAAAGAAAAAGCCGGGGAGAAAGCTCCCCAGCTTTGCCCAACCCATGCTCAGTTGCTGCTGTCCAGGACGCCGCAGCAGTTGACCAGGATGGAGATGGTGTCGGAGTCCGACTCGCCGGTGCAGTCGGTGACGGTCAGCCGGAAGGTGTACTCGTTTTCGGTACATACCGAAGGTTCGGTGGTAGCCGGGCCCTTCAGCTTCACGGTGGAGTTCAGGTTGGTGGGGTCGGTGATTGTGGCATCCCCATCCAGCAGCTCCCAGAGCACGGTGTAGGGGTCGCCGTCGGCATCGGTGATCTGCGCGTTCAGGCCAAGCTGGTACATCTTGTCTGCACAATCTTCACATTCGTAGGTGTAGCCGCTCTCTACACAGGCGGCCGAACCGTCGGCATCAATGCTCTCGTTCGGGCCGGCGTTGACCGTGGGCGGTGCATTCCGGCGACGTTCCGTGGCCGAGACCTTCACCAGATCCGGGCTGGACCAGGTTGAGCCGTCAAACACCGCGCAGGACAGGGTGTAGTCCCCGGCCACGTCTGGGTAGAAGCTGGGCCGAGAGCCTGCACGGTTGGTGAAGCTCGAAGCTGCAGTAACCGCCGATCCGCTGGGTTTGGTCTGCACGTCCCAGAGGTAGGTCAGCGCGTCCCCGTCGGGATCAGAAGCACCGGAGCAGTCCACGGGAACCGCGGTACAATCTTCGGTTTCGATGTCCACACCGGCATTTGCCACCGGGGAGTGGTCGTCGGCCAGCGCGGTGACCGTCATCGCATCACCGTGCGAGCTGGCGAGGCCGTTGTTCACCACCAGATTCACGATGTAGACGCCCTTCGCATCCGGGGTAAAGGTAGGCGAAACGGTGGTTTCACCCGCCAGAGTGATGGCACTGGCGCTGGGCTTGTCGATCACGGTCCAGGCATAGGTGAAGGCCCGGCCCTGAGGATCGTAGGATCCGGCGCCGTTCAGCGTCACCGCCTGACCCACCCGCACGGTGAGGTCGGAGCCGGCGTTGGCCACGGGAAGTGCAGTGGAGTCCTCGATGGTCACCACCACAAAGTCAGGGTCAGAAGTGGCACCTTTGGTATCGGTGACCTCCAGCTTGACGACGTAGGTGCCCACCTTGTCCGGGATAAAGGAGGTGGTGGGAGTGGTGGCCCCGTTCGAGGTAAAGGGAGCTTCTTTGTTGGGAAGCAGCGACCCGTCCGGCACATGGTCGAAAGACCAGCGGTAGGAGAGGGCATCCCCATCGGGATCCCGCGAGGCACCGCCGTTGAGATCCACGGCGAGATCTGCCGATTGTGTGATCGGTGTACCCGCTTCCGCAACCGGCTTGTTGTTGGGTACGGAGCTGTCCTGCTTGCCGCCGGTGGCAGAGCCACCGTTGCAGGCAAGCGCGAGGAGGAGGGGGGCGACAGACATGAAGCGCATGGGGGTCTCCTAGTTGTACGTCCCGGTGCAGGTATAGGTGATCGTCATCCGGTCGGTGTCCTCATCGGCACAGTCCTCCACGGTGAGCAACAGATCCCAGGTCTTGACCGTGGCCGTGTTGTACACCGACGGGAAGCCCGGAACGGTCGCAGTGGTGATGGGGGAAGTGGGGGAAAGGATGGTGGCAGTCCCGGAGGGGTCGGACCACAGGAAGCTCAGCTCGTCGCCGTCTCGAGAGTCGGTGGATCCACTGCCATCCAGGTCCACTTCCTCGGAGGGGCAGTCTTCACAGGTGAAGACGTAGGCGGCGGTGCTGCAGTCGGTTTCCGTCGTGATGCTGGCGTCATCGCCTGCATTGGCCTGGGGCGGGTGGTTGTCCTGTTCTTCCTGGAAGGTCAGGGTCACCACGTCCGGGGCGGACCAGGAGGTACCATCGGAAACCTGGAGCTGGAAGGAGTAGTCTCCCGGTACATCCCAGGTAAAGGAGGGATTGGCAGCGCTGGTGTCCGACAGGCTGTTGTCGGTGATGTTGGAGCCCGCGGGGACTTCCAGGACCGACCAGCGGAAGGTGAGGGTCACCCCTTCCGGGTCGTAGGAGCCGAAGCCGTTCAGCTCCGCGGTCTGGGGGGAGCAGGGGGACAGCGCGCGGCTTGCCCCGGCGTCGGCCACGGGGCCCTGGTTCTGGCCCGCGACGGTGACCGAGCAGAAGGCGGGGTCGGACCATTGCACGCCATCGCCGACGACGAGGCCCACCACAAAGACGCCGCCACAGTCGGGCACCAGCGAGGGTGTGGGCGTCTGGCCGTTGTAGACGGAATTGGCGGTCAGCGCCGAGCAGCCGGGCATGCTGGACAGGGTCCAGTTGTAGCTGAGTGCCTGCGCTTCGGGGTCGAAGGAGGCGCTGCCATCCATATCCAGGCGTACATCCTCGTTCGCCGTCAGGTTGCCGCCGCAGTCGGCCACGGGCTTGCTGTTGCTGTTGGTCACCGTGACCAGCACCACATCCGGGGCCGAGACCTGTTCTTTTTCATCCGTGGCCACCAGCCGGAGCACATAGGTACCCGCCACATCCGGCTGGAAGGAGGACTTGGCCGGATCTTCGCCCACCGTGATGCGGCTATTGTCCAGCTCCGAGTCCACGGGCAGCGCGTCGAAGGTCCAGGTCAGCGTGTCCGGGAGGGCGTCGTTGCAGTCCAGGCTGCCGCTGCCGTCAAGCACCACCAAGGCCCCCAGGCTTACCGACTGGTCGGTACCGGCGATAGCAGTGGGAGGATCGCAGACCACTTCTTTGATTTCGGTGACCTGCCCGGTGCAGCCCTGCAGCAGCAGTGCAACAACCCCAGCTGCAAAAAGGCGGGGGCGATGGTTGTCGGGATGGATCTTCATGCGGTCTCCCGGGTGTGAACCCGTCTTCTACTCATGGTGCTCATGGGCCATGGCATCGTACATGGAAAGTGAGCCGGACGTCAAGAAAGATCCGTAGACTCGGTTCCATTTGCATGCGCCGCGAGGCCCGGTTGCGAAAAATCGATTTTGCGGGCACATTGTGCCAGAATGCTCTTGACCCTTATACTCTTGCTGATAGCGCTGCCTGTAAAAGCCGAGGGTTGGCGTGCGGATCCTCGCTGCGACCCCCAGGCTTCTACCCCCGAAATTCGCGTGGCGCTGGGCGGGCTGTGGGAGGAGGGGCTGGTGCCGCCCTTCCGCGTTGCCGAGCGCAGCCGGCTGAGCCTGGGTGCGCAGGGCTGTCTGCGCCTTCCGCCTTGGCTGCAGTTGAGCCTGGCCTGGGACTGGCTTCGCGACGAGAATGCCATCGGCGAGGTGACGATGGGCCCCGGGGACTTCCGCTTGGGCAATGCGCTTTATGCCTGGAGGTGGCGCGGTGCCTGGTTGGGGCTGGGCTGGATGGTAAAGCTGCCCAACGCGCGGGACGAAGGCGAGCTGGGTACCGACGAAACCGACGTGACCATCGGCATCCACGGTGGCTGGGCGGGTGGGCCATGGGCGGCCAGTGCCGGCCTGGGCCTGTCCATCCAGGGCAATCCCCTCCGCTTCGCCAACCAGGACGACGTGGTTTTGGTAGAGGGGGAGGGGTTGTGGATGCACGATTGGCTGGCTCTCGATGCTACCGTGTCCGCAGCTCTCCAGAGTGATCGCAACCCCGCGAGAATTTTTGTGGGATTGGGAGCAACGCTGGGGGGGCGGTGGTTCTTACGCCCCCACGGCCGCTTGGGCCTCACACCGGCCGCGGCCGACGGGTCGGTGGGCTTGGAGCTGGGCTATCGCACGTGGACGATCCGTCCTTCCAGCAGCCGATAGCCACCGGGAAGGTGGTTGGGCAGCCAACTTTCTTCAGGGTCAATCGGCCATGTCCGCTTTGCAAATACTTCCGCAATTCGACCGCGGATCCGGGTGGACTCTTCTTTGCGGTTGAGGAGCGCGGTCCACAGGTGGGGCTGGGCCTCGTCCCCCTCCTGGGCGGCCAGGGCTTCCACGGCACCGGCCCGCACTCCCTCGTCGTAGTCGGCGAGAAAACGTGCAGCAGCGGAGACAATCCGTGCGTCCTTGCGCTCGGCCAGGGCGATCAAAAGATGCCGCTTCTTCTCGGGCTTCAGCTCGTTCTCCAGGCGCTCCTGCCCCAGAAGATCCAAGAGCATGTCTACCGCGGCCGCCTCTCCCTTGATCTCCTGCACCACCCGCACCGCATACTGAAAATTGGGGGAGGCTGCGGCGAATTTGCGAGCCTGCTCCACGGCTTTGGAACCGTGCGACACCAGCAGGTCCACCACCAGCTCCTTCTCGTTCCGATCCTTCAGCATGTGCTCTACCTGAAGGTCAAAGCGGCCGAACAGACCATAGACCGCCTCATCCGTCCCTTTTTCGGAGAGCCACCGGGCCGATGCTTCGCGATCGTCTGCCTGGGTGTTGCGGTTGGACAGGCGCGTGATGTGCGCCTGAAGTTGGCGCGCTCCACCCAGAAAAAAGTCATAGAATGCCATTTTCTATCCCGAGACCCCGGCCGGTTGTGTCCTGTGGGGGCAACGGGAAAGGGTATACACGGCTACGACGGTGAAAAGGGGGGGCCTGCGCTTTGGAGGGCTGTGCTCAGAGGTCGAGCAGGCGCAGGCGGTTCTGCACCCGCTTCACCGCGGGTCCGTCGGGATCCACCGATAGGTAGCGACGGTAGTGGTAGCGGGCTTTTTGAGGATCTCCCTGCTCATAGAAGAGATCCCCCAGTGCGAGCTGAGCGATGGCATCGTCGGGGCACCAGGTCATGCTGCTCTGGTAGGCGGTGATCGCCACCAGCAACTTTCCCTGCCTTCGGGCCAGGGCACCGAGGTTGTTGTGGGCCGCGCAGCTTCGCGGTTGGAGGCGTAGTGCCGCAAGCCACGCCTGTTCGGCCTCCGCCACCTTTCCCTGTTCTGCCAGGGTAATCCCAAGGTTTATCCTTGCATCCAGGTGGTCCTCCCTCATACGGATCACCTGCTCAAAGCCCTCCTGCGCCGCGGACCAGCGCTGGGCGAGGCGCAGCGCATCGGCGGCGCCGTAGGCGGCATCCACACTTTCCGGGTTTTTGGCGGCTGCATCCTGCCAGAGTGTCACCTCGTCGCGCCATACTTCGTTGCGCAAAAGCGTGGCGCCCGCCAGCAGGGGGAGGAGGAGAAGGGCGGCGATCCACACCGGCTTTTTGGGGTTCCAGGCGGGCAGAAAGCTACAGAGTGCCCAGATCAGCCCCAGCCCCGACAGGTAGCTGCGGTGCTCGGCCATGGTCTCCTTCAGGGGCACCACCGAGGCGGGGAGGAGCGGCAGCGCCCACAGGGCCAGGCCCAGCGCCACCAAACCCCCTCGCTTCCAGGCCAGTCCCCCAATCACCCCCCATAAGAGCAAGGCAGCAAGCGACTCCGGCCCCAGGACCGCAGGATGATCATGGAGGATCGACTGCCCTACCGGAAGCAGCCATAGTTGGAGGCACCGCAGCCACACCTCGACCTGGGTCCCCGCCTGGAGGAAGAAGCTGCGATCCACCTCTCCCCGCGGGAAACCGTAGGCGGCCAGCCGCACCAGCAGGGCCGTCGCCCCCAGACCCCAGACCCAGCGGTGGTCCCGCCAGCGGATGGAGCCGCGAAGGTGCTGCTCGATCGCCAGCAAAGCCAGGGGCAGCGCGACTGCCACCTCCTTGGTCAAAAGCCCACCGGCCAGGGCGAGCATCGCGACGATCCGTCCGGACTGGCCCCGCACATGGTCTGTCCAGCCGATCAGCGCCACCAGCCAGAAGGTGGTACAGAGCGCATCGGAGCGTCCGGTAATGTAGGTTACACCTTCGATCACCATGGGGTGCATCGCCCAGGCCAGGGTAGCCAGGATCGCTGCAGGCAGAGGCATCAGGCGGCGGCTTGCCTGCAACACCAACATACTGTTGAGCAGGTGGATTCCCAGGGAGAGTAGGTGGTAGCTCCAGGATTCCAGGCCGGACCACCACCAATTCAGCGCGTAGCTGGCGATGAGCAGGGGCCGGCTGAAGTTATACGTCGCCACGGCCTGCCAGTTGGTCAATACGCGGATGGTCGGATTTCCGATAACCTCTATTTTGTCATCATAGACAAAGGGAGCTTGCATCACCCGGAGGTACAGGAGCGCCACCACCACAAGGATCAAAAAACGCAGGCCCTTCACGGCGGACAGGTGACGCGGGTGCGCTCCTCACAGAGGGCGGCGCAGCGGGCGCGGCGCTGGGTGACGTCCTGATAGGCCTGCTGCTCCAACCAGGAATCCGACCGCGCGCACATATCTTTTCGGCCCCGCTCCAGGGCACGCCAGCCGGTGTCCTCCAGGTTCAATACCTCGCCGGTCCAGCAGTCTTTTTCGTTGAAGACCACAAAGCAGAACTGGGTTTCCTTGAGGATCGGCTCGGGAAAGCAGCTGAGGTAGCTCTGGGCGGCAATGCCGCTGCAGCTGGCGTAGGCTTCGGAGGTGAGCAGCGGGGTTGCCGCCATCCTGGCCTTGGCGTAGAGGTCCAGGACCTGGGCCAGCTGGTCGCGTGCCGCTTTTTCGGCAGTTTTCTGGCTGGCTCCGGTGCCATCGACGGTGAAGCGTTCGCCCACTCCACAGCCTGGCTGGGCGCCCACCCAGGTGGCCACACAGCGGGTCGCCTCCCCGGCCAGGGCCAACGGCAGCAGCAGACTCAGCATCCCCAACCTCCGGCGCCAGTCTAAACCAACCGCCTAGCGATAGCCACCCTTCCGTCGTAACCACCAGCTGGTGGAGAATAGGAGCCCCGCCAAGAGCGGCGCCAGCGGTGCGGTGCCCAGCGGCGTCTCCTTGCGGTCACGCACGGTGCGGCCGGCGAGCGGGTCACGCAGCGGCTCCTGGAAGGTTCCTGGCGCAACGTAGAGCCCATTTGTCCGTTGGGCCAGCTGTTGCAAAAATTCAGTATCAGGCTCCACTTCGTCCAGCTCTGGGTCGCGGTTGGTCACCGCCCAGGCGCTGCGTGCCTCGCCGAGCGGGTTGCCGGCGGCATCGGTGGCTTCGACCTTTACCCGCCAGGCCCCACGTCGCCCGGCGTTCAATTCCAGGACAGCAACGCCGTCTTCACGGGTCGTGGCGCTGAGGTTTCGGCTGCCATCGGGACCCTCGATCGTCGCCTTTACGGAACTATTCGCAAGCGCACCGGAGGCCACGTCCCGCGTTCGGACGATAATGCGCACGGTCTCGTCCTGCTGATAGTTTTCCCGAGCCAACTCCACGGTGACCGGGCGATCCTGGGGGTCGCCCATCAGCCAGCGCATGGCGTTTTTCCAGAAGCGCAGGTAGGCCTGGTTGCCGCGTCCCTCTCCGGCTTCTCCCGAGAACCAGCGCCAGGAAGAATCTCCCATCAAGGCCATACTTCTGCCCGATCCATAGGCGCCGACGGCCAGCACCGGCAGAGGCTTGCCCGCCGCATCCTTCAGCTGCGGATGTTCCAAGAGCACCGCAGCACCCTCTGCAGCCCCCAGCGAGAGATTCATTCCATAAAAGCTGGCTAATCTTCCCCAGCTGGTCTGGTTGTCGTTCAGCTCTGGCGCCAGGAGCGTCACCGGATGTTGTGCCCCCACGGTGGTCAGGCTGGGGCGGAATTCGGCCAGATCCACTGGCTCTCCGGGAACTCCCAGGCGCACCGGCAGGACCTCGGCGATGGGGGTGCCAGCGTAGCTACCCAGGTCAAAGCTGCGATCTCCGCCCAGCATGACCAGGGCGCCACCTGCCCGCACATAGTCGGCGATGTTCTGGAGCAGGGCCGTCGCCTTGCCATGGAAGTAGGGCTGGTAGTCAAAATTCTGGAGGATTACCAGGTCAAAGCTCTTGAGTTCCTCTTGAAAGAGTTGCTCATAGGGGAACTCGATCAGCGACAATTCCTCGGGCATGTAGCCGGAGCCCATGTCGGCGTTGGTACGCAAGATGAAGAAGGAGATCAGATCCACCCCCGGATCTTCTTTGAGGAAGAGGCGGAGGAATTTCTGATCCCAGGAGGGCGCTCCGCAGACCTGCAGCACACGAACCCGGTCGCGCACCATCCGAACGGCCAGGGCGGCGCTATTGTTGGAGGGGATGGCGTCGCCGGGGACCACGGGGACGGCGGCTTCGTAGATGTAGCGGCCATCCTGGTCGGCACTGACCTCAAAACGCACGGCTCCAAAGCCATCTTTGTCCAAGCTGACCGTGCGGCTGCCCTCGGGATGACCATCGCGGGAGAGGCTGACTGGGAGGCTGCTGCCGGGCCAGCCGTGCGCCTCCACGTCCACGTCGATGTGGAAAGGAGTATGGATGAAGGCAAATCCTCCGGAGCGGATCGCCCGAACCGCCACGTCCACACGCTCGCCGCGAGCACCCACCTGGTAGATGGTGACCGGACCACCGATTCGCGGAAGTGGAGCATCCACCTCATTTTTGAAACGACGCCGCAGGCCGGAGCGATCGATGCCGTCGCTGATGATCGCCAGACCTTCGAGGCGCTCCCCTGCAAAACGCTGCGACAGAGACGACAGAGCGCCCCCCAGATCACTGTCAGGTGCATCAAAATTGCTCGGCGCCCCACTGCGCAGAGCATCCCCGAAATGGAAGACTTCGGCGTCGGGCATCTGCTTCAAAATTTCGGCGACGGCCTGGGATCGTGG
>CAITDR010000312.1 GCA_903891165.1 uncultured Pseudomonadota bacterium | reverse complement strand
GGGCACCAGGTTCAGGGCGGTACGCAGGTGCTGAAGCTGCTCCAGCTCACGCAGCGACGCCTCGCGCTCCAAACGCTGTGCCTGACTTTGGAGATCCCACGCCGGTTTTTTTCGTTCTACCCCCTCGTGCGGACGCACCCGAGCCAACATCTCCTCGGCCTGGCTGCGGAAAAGCCGTGCTTCTTCGCGGTAGGAGAGGATCTGGGGCACCATCTCATCCGCCTCGCCAACCAGCTTCAGCGCCTCTTCCTGCTGGCGGGTCCCCTGGAGCCAGTCGGCCACCGCCGTCGCCATCGCCGCCGCGTCGGCATAGCGGTCGGCGGGGTCCAGGTTCATCGCCCGGGCCAGGATCACCTCCAACTCGGGAGGAACCGGCCCCGGCGGCCGGAAAGGTGCCACATCCCCCCGACGTGCCGCCTCCAAGATCGCATAGACATCGTTGCCGCGAATGGGCGGATGACCCGCCAGGATCTCAAAAAGGGTGCCCCCCAGCGCGTAGACGTCCGACGCCTTCCCCACCTGGCGGATCTCGCCCCGCGCCTGCTCCGGTGGCATGTATTGGGGCGTACCAATCACCGCGTCCACGCGGGTCTGGAACTCGTCATCTCCGCCGCGGGGAAGCGGGTTCTCCAGGGTAGGCCAACTTTCCTGCGTCGGGTCGTCTACCAAAACCTTGGCCAGACCCCAGTCCAACACAAAGACCTCGCCATAGGAGCCCACCATCACGTTTTCGGGCTTCAGATCCCGGTGGATCACCCCCCGAGAGTGCGCGTAGGCAACGGTTTCGCAGACACGATGGAAGGCATCCAAAAGACGCCGGAAGGTCCACCCGTACACGTCCGGCGCCCAGTCCCCCTTGCTGGCCCGATGTACGGTTTGGATCACCTGACGCAGCGAGCGCCCCTGGATCTCCGGCATGGTAAAGGCCATACGCCCATCGGGGATCTGCGCGAGGCAGTGTACCGGGATGATACCCGGATGCTGAAGCTGGGCCTGCACCCTCGCTTCTTCGTAAAAGCGACTGATCAGATCCTGCCGGGACGCGTACTCTGGCCGGAGTGTTTTGATGGCCAAGGTGCGGTTGAGGGTGGACTCCTGGACACGCCAGACCTCTCCCACCCCTCCCCTGCCGATGATCGTCTGGATGCGCAGCTCATCGAAGTTACGCAGATGGGAGGACTCCCGTATACTTTCTGCCGGAGGCCGATCCATCGTGGGAGACCCCGGTGGCGGCCCGCTCTGCCGACCGGAAGGCGACACCACTGCGCCCCGCGTCGGCTCCACCCAGGTACGCTCCGCCACCGTTCCCCGCGGTGTGGTCCAGGGAATCGAACCCAGACCCATCAGAGCCCGCAGGTCCTCTGCAACCTCGTGGGAGAGGCGGTGGCGCCGCACAAAGCGCTCCAGCTCGGTTCGCAGATCGTCTGCTGTCATCCGAAACCCCGGTTTTCTCTATCTCCACTGCGAGACCTTGCCCATTGACCGCGCAAAGATCCTCCCAAGCCTCTGGGAGAGGTGGAGAAGCAGACCATGGCCGGTTAAGAGGCGAACCGGTGAGGAGGGTCGATGGAAGCGGTAGAGAAGCTGGTAGCGGCGATGCGGAAGGCCTCGGCAGAGGAACGGGAAACGCTGAAGCAGCAGCTTTTGGAGCTGGCGACGGGCGCTTCCGGTCCCGCAGTGCGGGAAGCCATCGAAAACTGTCGTAAGGGCGAGCTGTTGGAAGTGCAGTGGGAGCTGGACGACGTTCTGGAAGCCACCGCCCCCAAAAAGGCAGCTCCCCCCAAGCCTCCCGAGGCTCCCCCCGATCCCAATCGGCCCCTGTCGGCCAAGGATCTGACCCTGGTCTACGACGACCCACGTGGGCTGATGATCCATAAGTCCAAGGTGGGAAATCGCTGGTTCCTCACCCAGGTGGACCCGCGCAGCGGCCAGCCGCAGACCATGGAGCTGATGCCACAGGAAGTGGCTCAGATCCAGGCGCAATTGGCAGGTAGCCCCTATTGGGTCATCGGTGCCGGTGGACCTGCAGCCGCGGCGCCAGCCCAGCCTGCCCATCCCACGCCGCCGGGCAGCCGCCCGATGCCACCGCGGCGTTAGGTGGAGCGCGAGCGCTACATCGCGGCGGCGAGCGAGCGGGCACTCTTGCTCTATGAAGGCCGGGTTACCCCGCACCGCTCCTGTGGAATTGCGGTGGCAGAGACTTTTGGGCTGCCCACCTCCAGCTACCAGGCCTTGCGACGGGGCGGGCTGACTGGGGAGGGCACCTGTGGGGCCGTATTGGGCGGGATCCTGGTGTTGGGCGAGATCCTGGGCGACCCGGACCCCACCGGCGCACCCACCCCGCTGCTGCGGCAGGCCATCCCCCTCTACCGTAGCCGCATCGCGACGCGCCTCCAGGACAGCCCCGAGCGGAGCTGCAATTCGCGGGTCGCTGCCTTCCCCGACTTTATGGCGCCCGAACGCCGATCCTACTGCACCAACCTCGCCCTCACCGTCGCAGAGGTGGTTGCCGAAGTCCTGTGGGAGATAGAGCAGCCCCGACCGCTCCCTGACTGGTCCCCCGGCTCTTGACATGTCAAGCAGAGAGCTGATTGTCTTAGGAAGCTCCAGCCAGGTTCCCACGCGCTACCGGAACCACAACGCCTATTTCCTGCGTTGGGACGACTTCGGGCTACTCTTCGACCCCGGCGAGGGTACCCAGCGGCAGATGATCTACGCGGGCCTGGCCGCATCGCAAATCCATCATGTTCTGATCACCCATTTTCACGGGGATCATGCCCTGGGATTGGCGGGCCTTGTCCAGCGAATCTCCTTGGACAAGGTGGAGCAGCGGGTGCATATCCACTACCCCGCCTCGGGGCAGGTCTACTTTGATCGTCTG
>CAITDR010000311.1 GCA_903891165.1 uncultured Pseudomonadota bacterium | reverse complement strand
GCGCCGGCCGCCAGCATGGCCGCCTGCTGGGTGGCGTCGAAGGTCTGCCCATAGGTGCCGCTTTCGTACCAGAGCACCCCACGCCCCAGGGCGTTGGCGTCGGGGCTGTAGGAAAGGGCGAGCAGGGCAGGAAGAAGAAGGAGCCTACACATTAGAAGATCGTAGCAGACATGCGGCGGAATGTAAAGCTATCCAGCGTTGTGGCTGGATTGTTGACGATTGACGGGTGAAATAGTTGGTGATCCGGGTAGGAGATTCTCGGCGTATGAGATCCGTGTGGGGTGTATTCGCTGAGGCCACATGCTACACCAAGTTTGGCTTTTTTACTCGGAGTTTTGATGTCTGCGCGCCTGCACCCCGGGAGTCTATTGTCCCAGCCCACCTGGGCAGCCACCAACTGCTTGTGGCGCGATCGGCGGAGCAGGCGGACTCCATGGAGCAGTCTCTGGCGGACACCCGTACCAGCAGCACCACGCTGGACAGCCTGAACCTGGGTATCGCCGAAGATCTTCTGTGGAACCAGGGGGAGATGGAGGCCATGCCGGCTGAGAAGGCAGAGACGGTGGTCCAGAGAGACGCACAGCTGCGCTCCTGTGATACCCATTCCATGGCCACGCTCAACCAATTCGGAGACATCCAGAAGTGGCAGAAGGTTGTGGAGGAGCACCACAAGATGCCGCCGGTCTTTCACTTCCTCGGGAATTGGGCGCCGGTGTAGGGCGCCCCACTACCGCCGTACAAACCGCGCCGACCAGTACACAAAACGGAAGTCCGAGGTCGGATACAGGTTGGTCCCCGACCCAGCGGAGTTCACGGTGTAGGGATTGGAACGCCAGTAGTAGTTGCTACGAGGCCGATAGGACATGGGCACCGGTGCCAGGGAAATCGGCTCCCCATCATCCAGGTACAGCTCCACCGATTCCCCCGAGAGCAACACACAATTCAGGGCCGCCACCTCGTCGGCACCACAGTTTTTCACCGGCGCATCCCAGACCGGCGCTGGGGGCATGTCGTTCAGAACCCGCTGCATCTTGGTGATGGCGGCTGTATCGGGATCTCCCACCGCACCCCACGGCTCTGCCGAGGATAAAGAGAGCGCAAAAACCCAATCGTAGAGCGCCTGATCCTGCTCGATGGGCTGCCGCTCCTCGCCCTCCCGCTGGTAGAGCTGGGCCAGCCCGGTGGCCACGGCCGCGCGGGCTTCCTCGTCGCAGAGGTAGCGCAGCGCCAGCCAGCCGCCGATAAAGGCCATGTTGTAGTTGGAGTAGTTGGACAGCTTGCCCAGGTTGATCTGCAGTGCCAGCTCGTCGCGGACAATGCCGGGCAGATCCCGGTCGGCGATCAGGGCCTCGCCGAGCCAGGTAGTCAGCTCGGAATCTTCCGCGATTACCGCCAGGGAGGAGACGATACCCAGCACCATCACCGCGTTCATACCGTTGCAGAAGCCGGGTACATACAGGCGATCCAGAGACTGCTCAGACAGGAGCCCATGGTAGGTCATGCGCCCATCCGCATCCCGAATCTCCAGGTCGTAGCCGGAGTCCTGCACCTGCATGAGCGAGCGACCCAGAACACGCGCATCGGCCTGGAGCCTGTCCTTGGTGGCTTCGGGGAAGTCGGGATCGGCCTGGATCACCTCCCAAATCGCCGCCATCCCCACGATCCAGCCGATGTACTGGTCGCGGCTGCAGGAGTCTTCCCACACCATGTCGGGGTGGGTGCCGGAGTTGTCCGCCCGCCATGTGCCGTTGCTCTTCTCGGTAGGCAGGGGGTTGCCCTGGTCGTCAAAGAGCGGGGTCAGCTCCGCCTCGCCCGCCCCCGGTAGGTCTGCCCGCGCGTAGCCACGGGCGATCACACCTTCCACCCCGGTGACTTCTTGAGCCAGATGCAGGCTCTCGAGGGCTACCTCCACCTGTGCACGGGCCTGCTCTACCTCCGCGCAGGGCGCTCCCTGATCGCGCAAGACCGCGTAGCGGTAGGCATCGGCGGCAAAGGCCACCCCCGCATAGGCGCCCGCCACCTTCCACCATTGGCTCACCACCTGATCGGGCGCGAGACCCGTCGCCGCCGCGAAGTCCCAGCCCCCTTCAGGATCGGCCAGAAAGTCTTCGATCAGGGTGCGCTTCTCCGCATCCTGCACCTCCAGCTCGGCGGCGGCTCCGGTGGGCCAGGAGGCCAGGGCCACCGCTTGCCGGTCCCGGCGTTGGGCTGCGGCGGCGAGATCGGCGTCAAAGCCTGGCTCTCCCTCCCCCGGTAGGACCGATCCGCGCGGCAGAGGCCCGGTGCCGCAGGCGGGAATTTCTACTGCGGGTGGACCGCAGCTGTCCTGCGGTGGCGTGGTTTTTGTCGTGGGCTCGGTCTGGCAGGAGAGGAGAAGGAGCAGCATGGCGCAAGTGTAGCCTTTTTCGGCCCTGCATGCCCGACGGCTACTTCCCAGCCAGCTTCCGCCAGGCTTCCTGTACCAACGGTGCAAAATCGCTGGTGCAGGAGTTGCTCTCTTCGTAGTGGTCTCCCAGGTCGGTCAGCGGCGACACCCAGCGGTTGAAGTCCGGACCGGGCACGATGTAGCCACAATAGCCGTTCACGATGCCGACCGGCGCAACATATTGGCCGGGAAGCAGGTCGCGGATCGGGAGAAGGTCCGGGTCATCGGAGATGCGGTAGGGCAGGGCATGAATGCTCAGGCAGTCACAGTCGCCCACCTCGTTGGTGTCCCGGCACTGCTCGAAGGGAATGTCGTCACAGTCGGGATCCTGTTCGTGCCAGCGCGGGTCTCCGTGGCGTAGGGAGGCATCGGCCATCGCTGGCTCGTCCGGCACCCCCCAAAACAGCTCGGGCACCAGCTCACCCGGAAAAGTCGCCAAGGTCACCGGGCCCAGGCGCAGCTCCCAGATCCCCAACGGCACGCAGCCAGCAATGTTGTCCCCCACTCCAAAATTGGGGCAGTCGGCGCCGGTCAGCAGGTCCGCTGCGGTGGAGTCGAGCAGCCCCAGACGGAAGGCAAGCTGGTAGAATTGGTTGGTCACCGGTACCGGCAGCTCCGCGTAGCGCACGGAGATCTGGTCCCAGGTCTGGGTGTCGGTCAGCGCCTCGTCCACCGACTGCCCCAGCAAAATCCCCAGCATCTCCGCAAATTCGTAGCCCATCTCGCCGGTGTAGGTCTGCTGCCCGTTCTCGTCCAACACCCGTGTGCCATCGGGACGCACCACCGGAAGGGTGGCGCCATAGGGTACCTGCTGGCCCCCCAGCGCGCCGGGTAGAAAGACTGCCGTTCCCCCATAGGTGCGTTCTACATAGTCCCGGAAGTAGTACACATAGTCGGCGGAGACCTCGTTATTACGCTCGCCGATGGCTTCTGGGTGAGAGGAGTAGTTGAGCAAGGTGGCCAGGCGCCCCTCCGGGCCGTCCAGGGCGATGGCCAGCAGGTGGTCGTCGGCGATGATGGGGTCGCGCAGGTCCATGATCGTCCCGTACATCCAGTCGTCGGGGTTGGTCCCGCCGAAGGCGACGCCGGTAAAGGTCGGATCCAGGTCCGCGAGCTGCACCATGCCCACGGTGGGGTTCACCGGCTGCATGTCGCCTGCGGCCAGGGAGACCGCATCGTAGATCCCCGGGACGATGGTGTCCGCATAGGTGGGGTTGATCCCCGAGACCAGCTGGTCCTGGTCGCCCCACATGCCCACGGTATCCGGTGCCGCATGGGAGTGGGTGGAGGAGACGACGATGTGGTTCCGATCGAAGCCGTCCTCGGCCAGCATCTCGCGGGCCTGGCGTACCCGGCTCTCCAGGAGGCCCACCGAGTCCACTGCCACCAGGGCCACATAGGTGCCGTTCAGTGCCAGCACCAGCACCCGGACGGTCATCGGGTCGTGGACGGCCATCGCGGCGCGGCGGGTCTCGAAGCCCCCTAGCCAGATTGCATCAAAGTAGCCGTTGCCATTGGCGTCCAGGAAGGGCTCCGCACAGTCGGCGCGGCCCGAGCCGAGGCCCAAAGGCTCGTTCACGCAGCCATCAAAGAGGCCATCCCCATTCAGATCGGAAAAGGTCTCTGGCACCTCTGGGCCCAGCTCCACGGTGGAGACACCCGCATAAAGGACACCGTCTTTGCGGAGCGGCATGTCAAAGGGCGCCACCTGTTTGGGGCCGGTGGCGCCAGGAGATGTGCAGGCGAGGAGGAGCAACAGCATCCGTCGGTTCTATCCCGCCGGTTCTGCCCCTGTGGGTGCGCCGGGCCACCCTGACCGCGGGCTAAGAAAGCTGCGCCTCAATCGCAGCGATCTTCGCCTTCAGCTGTTCCAGGGAGCTGAACATCCGCTGCTTCTGCCGTCCGCTGAGCTTGTGGCCTGCAAGCTGCGTCCACTGCTCGGTGAGGCCGTCGATGGTGCCGACGGCTTTTTCGAAATTGCTGACCACCCGGCCGAGCTGGGGAGGCGCGGGGGCCGGGGCGGCTTCGGCCCCCAGTGCGGCGTCTGCGGCGGCGCGGAGCTCCACGCTTGTCCACTGCTTCTCGACTGTTTCCAGCGCCAGAATCCCGCGTGTGTCGGGATCAGGTACGCGCGCCAGTTCCAGGACGTGGGAGAACAGGAGGCGTTCTACGGTGCCAGCCGGCAGCGGGGCGGTCGCGATATGGGCGAGGATGCACTTCCGAAGCCCGATCTCGCTGAAACCCAAATCAGCGAGTTGTGAGCCACATTGCTCAACAAAGGTGCGAAAGGACTGCTGCTTGTGAGGATCGCGGTTTTGATAGACGACGAAGTCGCCAGAGAAAAAGTCCTGCAGCAACAGGCGGCCAACTTCCAGGCGGAAGAAGAGGATGTGGTTGCGAGAAAGGGACTCCAGTCGGTTCAATGTGGAGCGGAAGTTTGGGGCCAGCATAAATACTCCTTGGTTCGCGGGGGATGCTAGCGACAATTTCTCCTACGGCAAGACCCTCCTGAGTG
>CAITDR010000310.1 GCA_903891165.1 uncultured Pseudomonadota bacterium | reverse complement strand
CGCTGTGGGTGGAGAGGAACTGGTTGAGGGTGCCCGCCGTCACCGAGGCGAACTTCAGGATGGTGCTGCCATTGGCGGTGGCGTGGGGGGCTTCGTAGCCGGGGTAGAGGCGCCAGTGATCGATGTAGCCGTCATTGTTGGGAAGGGCCTCCCGGAACAGGCCCCCCTGAGCCTCCGGATCGTCCGGATCCCCGCAGAGCACCGTGAATTGGGTGTTGGTGGCGCCGCTGGCCGCGGTGGCGGTGCTGGGGGGCGTCTGGTAGTGGATGTTCATGATGGCGACCCTTCAGGCCACCACCGGGGAATTCCTCCGCCAGCGCCTTCTGGGCGTCGGACCAGTCCCCATCGGCGCCGCCCGCCCAGTCCAGAGAGACGGTGCCCGCAATGATGGCGGCCTTGGCGTCGCTGTCGAAGGCGACCCAGTGCTCCACTACGTCGCCCTGGTTTTGCCCGGCGAAGGTGTATACTCTTCCGAACTTGTTGAGGTCCAAATCGCGGACATTGACGCTTCCCTCATCGAGTTCGGGGGGAGGTGTGCTGCCGACGTACTGAGGTGTGGACTGAGGCATAGCAACTCCGGGGAGTCCACACTGAGTACCACAGCCCCCGCTCCAAAAGACCTACAAAGTCCTACACCGCTGCTGGCACTCCGTGTAGCTCAGGATTTCCAGCCGGTCATCCCACTTCGTGCGGGGCCGGTTGGCGAGCAGGCCGCTGATCTCCCTATCCCACGCTCCGGGCCATCGCTCAGAAAGCAGAGCAAGTCCCTGGATCAAGAGGCCCGACATCGATCCCGCCCGCAGGATTGCCGCGAAGGCCTCGGCCTCCTCCACCAGCCCACCGATCAGCGAGATGCGCAGGCAGCCCGCCAGGGCCGCACCCCTTCGATGACCGGGGTGGAGCAACAACTCAGCACGTTGGACCAGGGCTGTGGCCAGCGCCCGCTTCCCCTGGTTCCGCGCGATGGCCGCGTCGTTCAGCGCCAACAGGCCTCCCAGGCTGGGCCTGACCACGGCGGCGGCCTGGATACGCTCCCAGTCGGGGTCGGGGGGCCGGCCCATCCGCCAGGCCGCAGAGCGCTCCAGCCACTCCGCCTGGGCCTCCAGCGCGGGCTGCCCCAGGTGGGCGGCGCCCTCGCGCACGGTGGAGGCGAGCCGGTGCGCTCGCTCCAGCTCTCCCAGCTCCATCCAGGCGGCGGCAGCGGCACGTTGGGCGGCCAGGCGGGAGTCCAGCGTCTTCCGGCCGGCCACCGACTCCTCGTGCAGGTGAGCAGCTTCGGCATATTTTTGTTGGCGATAGAGAAAGCTGCCCTTCCAGCCCTTCCAGCGGGCGAGGCGCTCCGGGCTGTGCGCCCAGGTCCGTGCCTGCTCCAATTCCTCGGCATCCCCCGGCTTGCCGGAAAGTGCCAGAAAACGCACGCCCATCCTCCAGATCTCAAGTCCCTCCGGCAGGGGAGATAGCCACCAGTCCAGCTTCGGCAAGGCTTCTTCGCCTCGGCCGTCATAGGTCAGCTCGGCGGCGCGTAAAAGTCGATCCACGGCCTGCAAGCGGGGGGAGGGGGGGCAGCGGCGAAGCAGACAGATCGCCCGGTTTAAGGCGGCGGCCGACTCCAGTCGTCCGGCGGCTTCCGCGGCCAGGAGGACCAACTCTTCCCCACCGGGGGCCAGCTCCAGGGCGCGCTCGCAGAGACGGAGCGCACGCTCCAACTGGGCGGCGTCCAGAAGCTCCCGGGCAAGGCGGATGGAGGCGGTGTAGAGCCTTTCATGAGACTCTCCCGCCTGGAGGCGACGGGTCAGGGCCTCCTCTTCGGCACCGCCCCACTCGGCGACAGCAAGGCGATCCAGCACCATCCGGTCACCTTCCCAGCGCCCCACACCCCGCTGTTCCCAGTCATGGAGCAGTGCCGGGGCCAAAGACAGGTCTCCCCCCGTCAGCTCGCGAAGGCGTTCGGCACCCCGCTGGGGCAGGTGCAGATAGTGGCTGGGGCCGTGAAAGAGATCCTCCAACGGCTCGGCAACGACGCGGAGGATCGGCGGGCGCCCCAGGCCCATGGCCGCCTCCTCGGCGGTCTTGGGGCGGTCGCGGCGGTCGGCGGAGACCATCCGATCCAGCATTGCCGCGACAGAGGCGGGTACTTCAGCAGGCAGCGGGGTGATCTCGCCATAGTCGCCGGTAAGCACCTGCCGGAACATGACGCCAGCCGCATAGAGATCTGTAGAAAAATTAGGTTGAGCACCGATTTTACACTCGGGCGCCAAGTACACCTGGGTGCCCTCCCGCGGGTCTTTGCGGGCATCGAAGAGGGCCTCGCCTGCGGCGATCCCGAAGTCCAGCAGCACCACCCGCTCGGAGTTCTCTACAAAAACATTACTTGGCTTTAGATCTCGATGTAAGATTCCCGCACGGTGAACCGCCCCAAGGATATGGAGGAGGCGCAGCGCCAGGGGGGCCAGTTGCTCCCAGGAAAGGATGCCTTTGATACCGGGAAAGGGGCTACCCCGTACCAATTCCATGGCGATCCAGAAGCAGTCTTCCTCCTCCCCCTCGTATAGGAAGCGCACCACCCCCGGCAGGTGCAACCAGCGCAGCGCGGCCACCTCCACCTGGGCGCGGTGCCGGTCCGAGGCCAGCTGGCGCGGGAGTAATTTGAGCGCTACGGTATTTCCCCGACGGTCCCGGGCCTCCCAGACCTCAGCACTTCCACCCTGCCCCAGGCTCCGGACCAGGGTGTAGTCCCCAATACCGTTTACTACGACGAAGTCCGCAACGCGGGGAAGGGTGGGGTCTGGGTTCAAGACTCCTCTTGGATGTGGATGCGGTCGGGTGGAATACTGATCCGGCGTTCTTTCCGTCGGGATTCAATGATGTTCCGTCCATTCAGGATGCCCACCCGCTCGGTGACGGTACCCACCCGGATCAGGTAGATCTCGATGGTCTTCCAGTCGTAGACCCGGACCTTGTGGGTGAGGGTTTTGGTGTCTATCCAGCCGTCGGCGGTCCCCAGACGCTCCCAGGCCAGGACCAAAAGCGGGAAAAATTCAACATGATAGCCCATATTGGCTTCCCAGGCATCGCCACGCAAGATAAGTCGCACCTTCTCCATGTTGCGGGTGTGGCGTAGGACCAGATGGAGCTGATCCAGGTTCGGGCGGGTCATAAGGGTGGGCGGATCAGGAGGAGGAAGGTAGAGTTCCCAGGGGCCGATCTGAAGGTTGTAGCGAAGATCGCTCCCGACGCCGCCGCTCAGGTCCAGCTTGTGGAAGCCGTCGCTGTCCTCCAGACCCCAGCCCAGCCCCGGGTGCTGCTGCACCCGACCCTCCGGCAAGAGCAAGAGCCCGGTTGCATCGGCACTACGCTGTTCCCCGGTGAGGTGGTTTCGCGCGATAAGCTGGGAAGGTTCTACGCTGGTAACCACCAGATCACAGCCGGGCCGACCCAGGCCGATCTCGTCGCCCTCCTGCAGGATCACCCGCTCGCTGAGGCGCACGGGGCGCCCGTTGAGCCAGCTGCCGGAGGTGGTGCTCACGGCGTGGATGGTCCAGCCCTGCAGTTCCCAGCGCAGGCGTATGTGATCGCGCGAGATCTCAGGTCGATCCACGCGAATCGTGGCATCCGTGGCCCGCCCGATGGTGGTGGAAGCCGCAAGGAAGTGAAGAGAGCTGTCGGCCTGGCGGAGTACGCTGCCCATGTCAGGAAATGTAACCGGTCCCGGTGGGGGGCTACGTCCACTCAGACAGGATGTGGAGGACACAGTTCAGCATCCCCGCAGGGCTGCCGCAGTGCAGCAGCATGCGGACCCGTTCGCGGGAAACGTGGGCGAAGGGCCAGGGTTTCTGGCCGTGGAGCTGCTCCCGGTACAGGGCCAACTGCTCCTTCATCCACACAAAACGTTTGCCGGCAAAGGCTTCGTCCAGCCGCATGAGCGGGCCCGACTTCGGATTTTTTGCGGCGGCTTCATAGCCTAGGGAGCTTGGCCAGGGGCTTGATGGGTCCCACAAAAATGTTGCCAGCTCGCCTGCGCAGCCGCCAAAGCCGCCAGCAATCAGGGGCAATTTCCCGTGGGCGATGGAGATGGCCACCTCCTCGGCAATGCCCGGAAGCCAGCCTTCCCAGCCATGGATCTTCCCACCAAACACGATGCGGAGATCGGTCCGCTCGGTGCAGAGATCGCGCATGCGGCTCAGCGCATGGGCACCGGCGCGGGCGTGCTGCGGATTTTCGTTGGTTTTTGCGGCAGCGGCGGGCACCGGCGGCGCGTCCAGGGGATCCACCTGAACAAAATGGCAGATTCCGGTCAGCTCGGCCTTCTGGCGCGCGCTGATGTGGCGGTAGTGGGGCCAAGGGCTGTAGTTGACAAAGGGAGGATGATTCAGGTCTTCTGCGGTAGCTGTCCCGGTTTTTTGCTTCCCGCTGGCATCCGCCTCCCGATCCCAGCCCCGGGCGGTCTCGATCAGGGCCCCCGTGAGGTTGGCGCTCTGGTTCGCGAGGGTGCCTCCGTAGTGTAGCTTACAGTTTGACTCCAGGAGGCGGCGGGAGAGGCGGGTCATGAGGTCGTCCAGGTGCCTGGGGCTCACCCCCGCCGGTTCCAGATCGGCGGCCTCCCCCCCCGCAGAGAGCGCGATCTTCAGGCGTGGGAGCGGCGTATGCAGATCGCGTTCGGAGAGGCGCTCCTGGCTTATCAGGCGTGGCTTCGGGCCACCGGCTCTCGGTCGCCCCTCTTCCCGCTGCTTTTCTTCTGGCTGCCCCTCTTCCGGCTGCCCGGTGGGCAATCCCTGGCCGTTCAGGGCGTTGCAAAGTTCGCTCAGCTCCCGGCGTTCGGCGGTGCGAAGACCATGGCCCGGGTAGGCCAACACCAGGGGACGACCGGTGAGCGGGAGCGGCCCCAGAAGGTGGACCAGCGACCAGGGATCGGGCACCCACGTCACCAGAACAATCTGTTGGTCCACCACATCCTTCAGCTCATTTGCCAAGAGGATGGCATAGCGGCGATAGAACTCTACCAGCAGTGCCTCCAGGACCACACGGTCCACCACATCCTCCACCCGCGCCCGGATGGCCAAGCGGTCCCGGTCGCGCCGCTCCTTCTCCTCCTGCTCCGTCTCTCCCGGCCGGGCCGCCGATTCGGTAATCCAGCCTACATGGGGCACCTGCACCAGCTGGGCCAGAGGCCGGCTCCAACGGCTCTGGCTGCGGACCAGAGCCACCGCAGGTTGTACGGTCCAGGCGCTGATCGCCGCACCCACGCCTTTTGGGGTGATGTCGCGGGGCTGACGGGCCAGGCTGACCTCCTGACGGCACCAGTAGCGGGTGGGGTAGCTGTCGGTCACCACCGAGATCAAGGCGGCGGTGTTGCTTTTTGCGGCACTCCGCATAGGCGAGTCCCAGTGGTAGCCCGGCGGCAATTCATTGGCGTCGTACCAGGTCTTCAGCTGGCCGTAGTCCGCCAGACCATCGCGTAGTGCCAGGGCGATCTCGGTGCCATCCTGCTTGGCATGGCTCAAAAAGACCTGGAGAGGAGGCGGAAGTTCGGCATCGGCCGGGCAGCGAAGCTGGCGTGTCGCCGCCTCGGTCACCGCACGGCGCAGGATCCGTGCACGAAGACGGATACGACGTTCGCGTGCCGCTCTGGCGCCGGCGTCTGTCGTGGGCTCTTCCGCTGGGGCAGGATCCCCGGCGGGAATCCGATTGCGTTCTCCGAAGAGAAAAGAGAGGCGGAAGGCGCTCCAATCCACCGCTGCGGGCAGCACCAGGCAGCGCTTGGCAGCCTTCTCCTCCTCCTTCCTCTCCCCCTCCGCCACCAGCCTCTCCACCGCACTACGCCAGGCCGCATCGGCAACCATCCGATCATCCACCAGAATAATCAGTAGGTTCAAGGTGGAGTCATCCCAGGCCACCTCCGGCGAAATCCGCCCCCCGTTCAGATGCGCCCGAAACCAGATGGGCAGCCCCGCTTCGGTGCCTTCACCGTCGTCTTCCTTCAGACGGAACCAGTCGTGCAGGTGCCCGGCCAGCGTCCGGCACTCCTCGGACTGGGGGTGAAAGACCACGTAGAGGCTGAGGGGGCTTTTCATGGAGCGACCGGGGAGACCTCGCCTGTAACCCGCTCTATTCCATCCTCACAAACCGAACCATCCCATTGCGCATATCCGCGATGATGAGGTTGCCCTGCGCATCCACCGCAACATCGCCGGGCCAGTTGAAGGTGGCGTCCAAAGCCGGGCCATCCTCCATCCCCACCACCCCACTCCCTGCGACCGTGCGGATGGTTCCATCGGGACTCACCTGACGCACCACCGAGTTGTAGGTATCCGCAATATACAGGGTCCCATCGGAAGAAAACCCCATCCCGTAGGGGCTGTGAAGCTGGGCTTCGGTCGCCGGTCCACCATCCCCGCTGTAGCCCGCCAACCCGGTCCCGGCGACGGTACGCAGCTCGCCGGTCTCAGGATCCAGGCGTCGGATCGCATGGTTGTAGGTGTCGGCGATATAGACAGCACCGTCAAACCATTCCAACTGCTGCGGGCTGTTGAACATGGCCGAGTCCAGCGCCTGACCATCCCCGGCGTAGCCCGCCAGACCATTGCCTGCGAGGGTGTGGATGATGCCGTCGGGATCGACCACGCGCAAGCAGTGGTTCTGGGTATCGGCAATATAGAGGCTACCATCCGGCGACAGGGTGATCCCTGCCGACTCGGACATCGCCGCCTGCTCCGCCGGACCGCCATCCCCGGCCAGCCCGTACTCGCCGCTGCCCGCATAGGGACGCACCGAGCCGTCCGCGCTCACATAGAGGATCCGCGCTTCGTGCAGGGCCGCAATGTAAAAACTGCCATCCGCATCAAAAGCCACCTCAATCGGGTTCTCCAGGGCCGAGTCCAGAATGGTGGTCCCCGGCGTGGACCAGGCATGTTGGCCATTGCCGGCGATGGTGCGAAGGCTACCATCCGCCTCAAAACGGCGGATCCGCATGTTGTTGAAGTCCACCACATGCAGGCGCTGCTGGGCGTCAAAACGCACCGAAGTTGGCCAGTAGAGCCAGCTTTCCAGTGCCGGAAGTCCTTCGCCGTTGAAGCCGAGCTGCCCGGTGCCTGCCAGACGGCAAACGGTCCCCGGCTCCGGACAGAAGCCCGGTTCGGGGGCACAGGCCACGAGCAGCCAGAGCAACATCACTTCTTGACGACGCGGATCACATTATTGTATGTGTCCGCAATGTACAGATTTCCGGCGCTGTCCAGCTCGATCCCGAAGGGGTGCGCAAGCAGGGCATCCGTCGCCGAAGCCCCATCCCCCTCATAGCCGGGCTGGCCGCAGATACCGGCCACCGTGGAGATGTTCCCCGCGGTGTCCACCATCCGGACGCAGCTGTTGTCGGTATCGGCGATATAGAGCTCGCCATCGGCCCCCACTGCCACATCCCGCGGCAGGAAGAGCTGGGCAGAGGTGGCCGGCCCCCCATCGCCCTGGAAGCCCGCCACCCCCTGGCCGGCCACGGTCTCCACGATGCCGGTGCTCAGATCCACCTCGCGGATGCAGTGGTTCTCGGTGTCCGCCATGTACAGGTAGTTCCCCGAGATCACCATCCGATTGGCAGGATCTGCGGCCTGACCCTTGGTGGCATGCATCTGTGCAGTCGCGACAGGACCTCCGTCCCCGGTGTAGCCCGCCTCGCCGGTGAAACCCCAGGTGTTGATGACCCCGTCGGGAGTGACCCGGCGGATGCGCTGGTTGGCCATATCGGTGATATAGAGGTTCTGATCGGCATCAAAGGCCACCGCAGAGGGCAGATCCAGCTGGGCCACATTGCAGGGGCCGCCGTCCCCCGAGAACTTCCGCTTGCCATCCCCACAGAAGAACTTCAGCTCGTTGGTGGTCAGATCCACCGTGATGACCCGGCTGTTGTGCCAGGCGGCCACAAACATCAGACCGTCGTCACGGAAGGTGATGTTGGTGGGGTGGTTGAAGCGGGCCGTGGTCGCCGGTCCTTCTGGTCCATCGCCCAATTCTCCGGTCCCCGCCACAGTATGGATGGTGTGATCGGCGGTCAGGATCTGGCGGACGCGATGGTTGTTCCAGTCCAGGATATAGGCATTGCCGTCGGGACCAAAGGTGAGGTCCTGAGGCAGATAAAAGAAGGTCTCATCCGCCTTTGCGCCCTCCGCGCCCAGGCCGGCCATCCCATTTCCCGCCCAGGTACAGATGTTCCCGGAGGCTTCACAGTCGAAGGCCACTTCCGATTCTTTTACTTCGGGGTCACAAGCCAACAAAAAAAGTGCAAGCATTGAAGACTCCTAGCGGAAGATTACGCGGATGGCGTGGTTATAGGTGTCGGCGACATAGAGGTTCCCGTCGGTGCCCAGTGCCACACCAAAGGGGCGGTAGAGGGTGGCATCGACCGCCGGACCCTCATCCCCGGTGGCGCCCGAGGTACCGGTACCCGCCAGGGTGCTGATGGTGCCGTCGGTGGCCACCATACGGATCGTGTGGTTGTCCGTATCCGCAATATAGATGTTTCCATCGGCATCTACTTCCAGATCCCGAGGCTGGTTCAACTGCGCCGCGGTGGCCGGCCCACCGTCCCCGCTGTAGCCTGCAATACCCGTACCGGCCACGGTGCGGATGCTCCCATCGTCCAGGTTGATGGCGCGGATGACGCTGTTCATCGTGTCCGCAACAAAGAGCGTTTTTTCGTCGGCCGACATCGCGAGCGAACCGCCGGGCTCGGGCTGGTTGCCCACCGGGAAGGAGAGGGTGGCGGCATTGGCGGGGCCGCCATCGCCGGTGTAGCCCGCGGTGCCGGTGCCCGCGATGGTCCAGAGCTTGTAGTCGGCGGTCAGCTCGCGCACCCGAAGGTTGCGCTGATCGATAAAGTACAGGTTCTCGTTGCTGTCCATCACCACCGAGGTCAGGAAGCTGTTGAGTTTGCCGGTCGCATCTTCCCCATTTTCCCCAGTGAAGCCCGGTCCCGCACCCCAGAGCACATAGGTCAGACCGGTGGCCGGATCCCAGGTACGGAATTTGAAGGTGTGCCAGCTCGAAGAAAGTAAGGTACCATCGGGATAGTAGATGGCCTGGGTGGGGTGGTTCAGGTTGATGGTGGTGCCGGGAACGCCGGGGGCCACCAGATCCCCTTGCACCGGATCCCCGTCGCCCACAAATTTCGTGCCGATCACAGTTTTGAGGCTGTTGTCCTCCTCCACCATACGGACCTGGTGGTTGTTCCAGTCGGCGATCACCGGCTTTCCGTAGGGGGAAAACTCGATGTCCATGGGCCAATAGAAGTAGGAGCTGAGGCGGTGGTTGCCGCCGCCGTCAAAGGCCGCAACACCGGGCGTACCCGCCCAGGTGCAGATGTTGCCAACCACGGCCTCGCAGTCTTTGGGAATATCCTCCACAATGGGCTCGGACTCTTTGATGTCGGGGTCGCAAGCGATCAGAGCAAGGAAGAACATGCAGGCTCCTTAAAGGGCTTCAGGTGCGTGGGTACCAAAGTAATACAGAATCCCGTCGTTGAGGGGATCGCCGGAGAGGTGACCCCCCACCGCCCAGAGAGCGCCGGTCTCGTCCGCCCAGGTGGAGTGGAAGTCGGAAAAGACCGTTTCGTGGCGGGTATCTTCGGTCCAGCCGGAGGCATCCCGGTTCCAGATGGCCCCCTGGTTGCCTACGGCGGTGGCTTCTGTAGCTGAGCGTACAAATACCCCGTTGAACTGGGGCGCCATCATCGGGGTATCGTCCACCCAGGTCGTGCCGTCAAAACGGGCGATGGTGGCTGTAGAAAAGCCCCCCACCGCATAGGCCACCCCCTCGGCGCCGTGGACCGTAAAAAGGTTACGTTCCAGGGGGGCGGGAAGCTCGGTCAAACCGGCAGCATCCTTGTGGAGAATCACCCCATCCGAGCCGACGATCCAGACATCGTCCGCGGCGCTGCCCCAGACCTTGTACAGCGCGCGGGCGGGGTTGGCCGTGGGGATAGGAAGGGAGGTCCAACCACGACCTTCCCAGGCGTAGAGGGCCGCCCCCGCGCTGTCGTCGGAGAGGTTGGCGCCCACGGTCAGAATCTCCGTCTCCGAAGCCCCCCAGATCCCAAAAAGGGTGAGCGCCGGGTCGGTGACCGCCTCCTCCAGGGTCTTGGTGGCGGGATCATAGCGGATCACCCGGCCCCCTTCGCCCACCATGTAGACCCCCGAGCCGATGGGGGCCACCCACCACAAATCACCGGATGAAGCACCCGAAAGCTGCTCCCAAGCCGTGCCATCGTAATGCAGGATCGCTGGTCCGTTCCCAAGGTCGGCACCCACTGCCCACACGTCCGAGGAAGAAGTCCCATTGATACACATCAAAGCCGAAGGGAGCCCCGTGCCGATGGCCTCCCAACCGGGAATAGATTCCAAAGAGTCTTTGGTAGAATCTGTCCCGGTTCCGGTGCATGCAAGCAGAAAAAAAAGCAAGGTCCTCACCCCGATGAAGGGCTCATAGAACGTTGTCAGGAAGAGGCCAAGTCCAAGATGTAGGATGGACTACAAAATCTCCTCAAGCGCCCCGGGTATCTGAGGAGGAAAGCAGAAAGGGCTACCGATCCGGCGCTCAGCTTTCTGTCAGACGACGGCGGAAGCCCAACAGCCCCAAAAAAGGCAACAACCACGCCGAAGAGGCCCCCGAACAACCACAGCTTTCCGGCGGCTTCTCCCCACTGTCCTCCTGCTGCCCGCAGATGCCCTGCATGGTCCCGCCATAGGTGGTAAAAGTCAGGTAGAGACTGCCACAGGTGCTCTCGGTGCAGGAGGAAAGGTCACTCTGCTCCATACAGGCCAACGGCTCCCAGGTCTTCCCGTCGCGGGTGCGCCCCACATCGAAGCCATCCGAAAAATGGTCGGTACACGCCCAGACCTCGTCGCCCACCTGGGTCGAGCAGCGGACCAGGGGAGCATCGGCGCTCACCTCCGTCCAATTCTCGCCCCCGTCCTTGGATCGCCAGGTTCTTCCCAGGTAAGAGGAGAGAAAAATCTGCTCCCCCACCACCGCCACACCGGGGATAGGATCCTGCCAGCCGCCGGTTTCAAAGCTGCTATGAAAATTGCGACCGCCGTCCGTACTCAAATAGAGCGCAGGAACAACGCTCGAAGAACGTGGCTGAGCCCAGGCCAGAACCCGGTCGCCATCCACATGAAGAAGGCGAAGATCCAGGCTGCCATCCGGCCAGGCCGAGCGCAGCTCCCAGCTTCCCCCCGAAAAAAGGTACAGCTCGGAGGCCAGATCCTGCTCATGGACCACCGTCGCCCAGAGGTTCTCCCCATCCGATTTAAGTGACTTTGCAAAAAGGCGCTCCCCCTCTGCGCCAACAAGGCTCGTAGGGGTACAGGTCGAAAGGTCACAGGACCAGACCCCGGCAGCAGTCGGAGCCGCCACAGAGGCAAAGGTCTGGCTCCCAAGCTGCTGAAGCTCGCCCACCTGAGCCTGCTCCGGCAGGCCAGAAAGTGTTTCCGTTCCACAGGAGGACTGAAAAAGGTGGATCCCCTCCGAAGTCCCCACCAAAAGCCCGCCCCCTTCCACCGCCTGAAGGTCATAGACAGCGGTTACCCCAAGTCCCTCCTCACAGATCCACTCCCAGGCCGTCCCATCGGTGCTATGAAGGACCCCCCAGCCATCCACAAGAGCCCAGACATGCCCATCCGAAGAGGCACTCAACTGGCTTGTGTAGTAGGTGGCGCCGTGGGCCAGGGCGTCGGGAAGAAGGGCAAGGAGAAGCAGCATGGGCAAATCCGCCTATAGCTGCGGCCCGCGGCCACGTCACGGGCAAAAAGGGGCAAAGCCGCCAGCGGGTAGCGGCAAAGGCCAAGGCGAGCCCGTACCCCGGCCAGGGAGGACCGCTGAATGAACATTCATTCAGAAGAAGGAGGGGTGATAAGGGGAGTATTCTCGGAACCACGCAAGGCGCGTGCGGCCCGAGCGCCGCAAGCGCCCTCGTGTTGGCATTGTGGGGTCGCCGGCCTGGGAAGGGGACCCCTCAGGTCGCCCGCTCCTGGGTCTGGTAGTCTACTGGGCCAAAGCGCTCTGAATAGCCATAGGCCCACTCGATTTGTCCATCAGGCTCCCTCAGCGCGGCAGCTCGACCGCAAAACAATCCGCGCCGGCCGCCACCACCGTCTGCCCCGACGCAAAGACGGCCGAAATCGGCTTCTTGCAGCTTGGATCTGCGTAGAGCTTGAGCGGCCCCCGGTTCACCATCACCAGATCGCCAAAACGTTGGCAGGCGTTGGGCGGGCAGCGGAGGAAGGCTTTTAAGGCCGGAGGGGTGGGCGCCAGGGGGACGGTGCTCGGCGGCGTGGGGGCCTCCGCCTCCACACCGTGGGCCGCCGCGGCCGCTGCGGGTGGCTCCGGTGCCGCCGGGAGGGCGCCGAGCGGCTCCCTTTCCACGGGGGCCGCCTCTACCGGAGTCGGAGTGGGCGGCACAACCTCGACCGTCGGTGCCACCTCGACCGTCGAAGGCACCGCTGCGGGCGCTTCCACCGAAGTCGCAACCGGTGGCACAAGCGTCTCGGGAGCCGTCTCCGCAGCCTCGGCTACGGGCTCGACCCCACCTGCGCCGCCAAAGACCAGAAAGCCCAGCAGCGCGACGGCCGCTATCAGGCCGGATGCCAAAAGAAGCCAGAAGCCACGCCCCCTTTTCGCCACGGGACGGGGAATCGGCCGAAGACCGCGGGTGGCACGTTGGGGCCGGTCGGATCGGTAGGTGGCGGCCGCCGCCGCGCGCGCCGCGTCGGGCACATCGGTCACATCGGTCACCTGATCCTCCGCCCAGTCGCTGATCATCGGCTTCATCGTGGGTTGGCGACCGTCCGGATCCTGCGAGGCCGGAGCCGGTGGCTCCGCCGGAAGTTCCCCCACCGATTGGTGGTAGGCATCCTCCAGCGCCCGGGCGACCGCCGCGTCCGTGGGCTGCGGGGGAGGGG
>CAITDR010000309.1 GCA_903891165.1 uncultured Pseudomonadota bacterium | reverse complement strand
CCAGAATTCTGGCGCGATTGGCGCGATAGGGCCGAAAATTGGCGCGATCAGCCTGATCGCGCCAATCGCGCCACCGGAAGTGGCGCGATAGAGGGATCGCGCCACCCCGGTAGAAGCATGACGCCCACTATCCCCGAAGCCCTCCACCAAGCCCTGGCCCCGCATCCCGAGGGGCTGGGCCTGGAAGCCCTGCTTGCCAGCGCCGGAGGGATGGCCCGCCGTACCCTCCAGCGGCATCTGGCGACGTGGGTAAAAGAGGGGAAGATCCAGGCCGTAGGCCGAGGTCCAACGCGGAAGTACCGGCTGGTGGAGGCGACGGAGGCCCGCCCCACCGAAGGGATCTCCTCCGAGCCGCAGCTGTGGCTGTCCAAAGCAGGTGCAGCGGTACAGGCGCTGGTGCGCCGCCCCCTGCAAGAGCGCAGTCCGGTAGGCTATCAAAGGGGCTTTCTCGACCGGTACCTCCCCAACCAGGACAGCTACCTCCCCCGAACCCTCCGGCACCACCTGCATCAGCTTGGGCGCTCCCCCGAGGGGGAACGACCGGCAGGAACCTACGCACGGCAGATCCTGGACCGACTGCTGATCGACCTGTCCTGGGCCTCCAGCCGGCTGGAAGGCAATACCTACACACGACTGGACACGCAGAACCTCATCGAATTCGGGCAGAAGGCAGAGGGGAAGGACCAGCGCGAAACCCAGATGATCCTGAACCACAAAGCAGCCGTCGAGATGCTGGTGGAGGATGCCGAATCTATCTCTTTTAACAGGTATACCCTTCAAAACCTCCATGCTATCCTGGCGGACAACCTGTTGGAGAACAGCGGAGCAAGCGGGCGGCTGCGCAGCATTCCCGTCAGTATTTCCGGAACCACCTACCAACCCACAGGGATCCCGCAGGTGATCGCCGAGGCATTCGACCAGCTGTTGGCCAAGACGGAGGCCATCCAAGATCCCTTTGAGCAGGCTTTTTTTGTGATGGTGCAGCTCCCCTACCTGCAACCCTTTGAGGACGTGAACAAGCGGCTCTCCCGCGTTGCCGCCAACATCCCATTGATCCGGCAGAACCTGGCCCCGTTGAGCTTTGTGGATGTGCCGGAGCGGCCCTACGTAGAGGCGATCCTGGGCGTGTACGAGCTGAACCGCGTGGAGATGCTGCGGGACCTTTTTGCCTGGGCCTATGAGCGGTCCTGCCAGCGGTACACCATCCTGCGTGATGCCCTCCCCTCCCCCGACCCCCTGCGGATGCAGTATCGGACCGCGCTGGCGGAGCTGGTACGGGAAACGGTACGCGAAGGCCGCGCCATCGAAGCGGAAGAACTACAAAAGCGGGCCAAGGGCATCGTCGAAACTGCGGATCTGGATGCCGTTGTCGCCATGGCCATCAACGAACTGTACAAACTCCATGAAGGGAACATCGTGCGCTTCGGGCTACGGCTGGGCGAGTTCCGGACCTGGGCAGAGCAGCGGGGCCGGTGAAGAAAAAGGCCCAAAATCCCATAGCCTCCCCTTTTCGCTCAGTTTAGATGAGCCAAAGTGAGCCAAAAGTCCCCGCCCCGGAGCCTGCATGTCGAACCTCCTCCCCCTCCCCGACTTCACCTCCACCCTGCAAAGGATGGACGATCTCTCCCGGAACCACCTGCTCTACTTCCGGTTGGAGGTGGGGCGGATCCTGCTTGAAGACCTGTTCGAGGGGGAGGCGGAAGCCTACCTGAGCCGGGATCACAACAAAAGCACCCGTTTTGCCGAGTTTCTGCGCCAGAACGGCGCCACACTTCAGGAGCTGGGACTTGGGGAGCAGGTGCTACGGGCCTGCCTGACCGCCCACATTGCCGTGGCCAGCCTGCCCGCAGAAGTGGTGCGACAACTCGTCTTTTCGCAGGTGGTCGAGCTGGCAAGGGTGGACGACAACGCCACGCGGCTGGTGTTGGCAAGGGCCACCATCGACAACCGGTGGAGCAGCAAGCAGCTGCGGGACGCCGCCCTGGCCGCCGCCCACAACCGTTGGATCGACGCAAAACCCGAGGTGCCTGGCCTCCAGCCGCCGGAAGCCGTAGAGGAAAGCCCCAAAAAAGCCCCCGCCCTGGGCCATGTGGTCAGCCGCTTCGAGCGGGCCGCCGAGCAATTGGACGACCTGAGTGAACAATGGGCGCAGGTGTCGGGGAAGACCCTGACCAGCGGACAGAGGGCGCGGATGGAGGAGGCGCTGGGGAAGCTGAAGGGGAAGATTGAGGCGTTGGAGGGGGTTTTGAAGGGGTGAATCGCCCTCCTCACCCCCGAAGTACGGTGATCTGGCGTCCCGAAGGGCTGGATAGAAGCTCGATCATGGTGCGATCTTCAATCGGAAGTGCAGCCGAGCGGGCGTCAAAAACCACGAGAGTACCGTGGTCCAGACCCAGGCGGGACAGGTAGCTATCCAACTGAAGAAGGCCGGTATGAAGCGGATCACGGCGTTTGTCGCGGTCCCGCCAGACCTTCAGCTCAAAGGCCTCGCGCTGCCAGAGGCTTGTCCCGTGCGGCCCCGGATAGGGCCAGCGAAGCTGGAGATCCACACGCTTGGTGCCCACGGCGATCTCGCGGTCGATCAGACCCCCGTGGCCATTGCCGAAGCGGTGAAGCCAGGCCATCATCACCAGAAGAGGCGCCGCCTCTGGATAGGGCATACGACCCAAAAGAGCCTCTCCATTCTCCCGCCAGAAGCTCGCAAAATTCTCCAAAACCCGACGTACATCCAGGCGACCATCGGGAAGAAGCATGGCAGAAGGATGGAGGGTCAGGGCGCGCTCTGCCCCCGTGGAGAGCACACGAAGCACCACTTCTTCATAGATAGGATTGGAAAAGCGGGGAGGATCGTCCACCGCGATCAGACCCAGGTCGCGGACATAGGTGTAGTCGTCGTCCAGAGGATCACCATGCGGTAATTCCCCAGCAATAATCGGCTCGATCACGGCACGGACGCGATCTTCTTGAAGGCGGGCCAAAAGACTGTCCAGGTGTGTGGCGCGGTCCAGGATCAGGCGCTCCTTGGCCTGATCGATGTGGGCCGCGGTGATTGGCGCGGGCGGAACCACGTCCATACGGACCAGAACTTCAAAAAGAAGTGCATTGACCAACCAAGGTTGGCCCATAGAAAGGCCAAAAGCGCGACGAAAGGCCTCCTCAGTGATCGGCTGGCCGGTCTGGGCGCTATGCTGAGAGTAGAGGTCGCGAACCTCGGCCTCTGAGAAATTGGGGAGGCGAACCGAGCGTTCTTTGATGTTAAAGGGACTGGAGGATCCAGAAAGGGCCGGAAGAGCGGAGCCGCTGGCGAGCTTGTAGTCGCGGACATCTTTCATGCCGAAGACGGGAGAGAAAGTCCCCAACGGGAGCATCTTCGGGCGGAAGGGGGCGAAGATCGGGAGGAAGACGCTGGGCCGCCGCCTCGATCACAGCCTGCCAGACGCGGCGCTCGGCAAGGCCCACATCTTCAAAAACGCGGGCCGTTTCGCAGGAAAAGTGGAGCGCCGTATAGTGTCCTTCCGCCGTCAAACGTGCTGCAAGCGCCCGCAACGCCGTCGTCTTGCCACTCTGACGGGGAGCATGGACCACAAAATAGGCCTGACGTTCCAGATAGCCGCGCAGGTCCGGGGTACGCGCCTCGGCGGGCACCATGTAGTGCCGAGCAGGGTCGCAGGGGCCACAGATGTTGAAATGGCGCATGGAGAGTGATCTATCCCGGTGGAGGGGGGGAGGGCGAGGGACTGGAGGGGGCGATCTACTCAGCGCCCAGACCTGAACGTATCGGGATATCGATATAGACTCTGGTATACCGATATGAGACGCCAGACTGCCACTACCAACCTTGAAAAAAACCGACGAAAGATCGTCGCGCGGGTCCGAGAGCTACGGCTGGAGCGTCGGTGGACGCAGGAAGAGCTGGCGAAGAAGCTCGGGCTCAGCCAGGCGAGACTGAGCGAGATCGAAAGGGGCGGAGGTTCGTTTGCTGCCGAGCAGTTGGTGGAGCTGCTCCAGTTGTTCAACGTGCCGCTGGAGGACATCATCGGGGCAGCGCCGGGTACTGTCCTAATTTCAACCTTCCTGTAGGTACTGTCCTAATTTGACTTCCTCCTTTGGAGGAAAGGTTCCCAATCATCGCTTCCTCTTACGTTCGCGTTCACGAAACATGTGCTCGGCGTAGTGGACGTGCCCAGGGCGGACAGGAGGCTCGCTGGGCTTTGAGTATGCTCTGCACTCGCGCACGAAGCGATCCACATCCCAGGGCTCGTTTGTGACCCCCATCGCCATCGCGGGCGTACACTTCAGCGTCTCATGTTTCCAACATAAGTTGTAGTAGCCCACATAAAGGTCCATCGCCGCGCGGTGGTTCCGCAGGATCTTGGAATGGGCGTTCGTGAGCCGGTTGAATCTCCGAGTGAATCTGGAGTGGCTAAGGTCTGGCCGCGAAGCGTGGTCATGGTCCCATGATCATGGCCGCTGGGTGGTCCCATGCTTGTGGCCAGGGCTGGCGTCTGGTGGTCCGTATATGGTGG